>JAZLLE010000038.1:0-33393 GCA_045597985.1 Bacteroidaceae bacterium
GTTGGGTTCGCCTTCTGATTTGTAGCGGTACCACAGCTTCTCAAAGTCTTGTGTCTTGAACATTGCGGTTGGTTTTAAAGTTTGCCGCAAAGGTATTTGATGTGCGGGGCTGGGTCAAGACGTCATAATTGGACAGTTACTAACTTGAGCATCACGCATCTTGCCTCGCTGCTCTATGTAAGCTATTAGGGGCAAAGCCGGGCAATCAGGTCGTGAAAGCCATTGGTCGCGCTTGCTTGTAATTATGTTGTAGAACATTTAATTTGTTTCTTATCTTATTGTCTGTGCGAGTTAATATTCAACACATAGTCTTAAAATTCACTTCTTTGGCAGCACCTTCTTTTAGTCAGATGCCAGTCTGCGTTCTACTTTCTTTAACGTCCTTGCCTGCAGGAAGTCGTTTTGAGCTATAAAGTAGCAGGCGTAACGGGTTAGCATATAGTCCGACACTTCACGCACGGAGCCACTTCCAAGCCCAACCATTTTCCCGGCGTCGGGAAAATGGTCCAAGCCCTTCTCAACGCTCCACGCTCTTCAGGTACGGGTCGCCCTGAAGCGGCTTGAAGATGAGCACCTGGCAGGTTGACTCCTGACCGTCGGGACCGGCGCTGCTGCAAGTGAAGTTATAGTTTAGACCGGCAACCACCTGTGTGCTTACACTGATGGGCTGCAGATGCAGATAGCCGTACTCCTCGGTGGCCTTGTTGAAGACGTCCCAATCCTCTTCCGTAAGGTCTCGTGGCTCTGAGAAACCGCCCAGCAACTGATGTTGTGGATTTCCAAGACCTTCAACGAAAGCCTTGACCTCGTCTTGTGCCAGATCAACCTTGCGGCTGGACACTCCGTATGAGCCGATTACATTGGCCTCCGGGCAAAGAGCCTTGAAATTGCGCTCGCTGGCCAAACGGCCACCGCTGCCGTATGTGCAGAAGAGAACTACGTTCTTGCCGGCAAGATCATTCTCCCTTACGAATGTGACAATTGGCGGCGCGTATGTGCCGTACCAGATAGGATAACCTATGTAAACGGTATCGTACTGTGCAAGATCGAACTTCGCCTGAACCAGGGCACGGCCTGTGGAGTTCATACACTCGTCACGCGATTCTGCGATTGTGGCCTGATAGTCATCGGGATAAGGCACCTGGCATTTCAGCTCAATGACATCGGCATTGACGTTGGCAATGAACTTTTCCGCAACTTTTGTGGTTGTACCGGTCTGGGAATAATATACTATTACAGACTTCTTGCCAGCCTGAGGAGCATTGCAGGCTGCCACCAATACAGTTGCTGCCATTAGAAACAAATTACGTATTCTCATATTATTTGATTTTAGACGCGAAGTTATGAAAAACATTATTTCCTGATGCCGTACAGATAGCCAAGAAGAGCCATCTTGCCACGCATTGTCTCACGCGGTGTGAACTCACCATTCACCCACATATAGCGCTGGTTGAAGAATGACTCCTGGCTTGGCCAGCCCTCATTCCAGGCAGGATAGCAGCGTTTGAGCAATATCTGCGCGTCGCCGCCATCACCTCTGGACCAGGTCTCTGTGCCGTTGAATGGTGTCTGGCCGGGATGTGAGCCTGGCACGCCGTCGTTGCGGCCTGTTGTGTAGCAGTCGGTTATGTGACGCTCGCCCAGCCCTGTCATCTCAACGGTGTTGCTTGGGTTGCGGCCGAAACACCAGTCTGCATCAATATACATTGCCTTCTCAAGTCTGAGCCTCGTTGCCTTGTCTGTGGCTATGAAGTGAGCCATCATTACAAGCTGAAGGTTCTCGGAAGTCTGCCAGCGGGAGTCATTGGTGGTACGGCGTGAAGGGCGCAGGGCACTCTTGCCTACGTGGTTTGTCTCGGCCTCAAGCATCACGCTTTTCTTCATGTTATCGTAGAGCTCTGGATAATGACGCTCCTGCGGACAGTTCAGGTATGCGGCTGTTCCCCATATCTGATAGCCGGCACGCTGGTTCCATATCTTTGAGTCCGGACCTTTTACTATGCTCAGCTCTGCCATTATATCCTCCCACTCGCGCTCACCTGTCACGTTGTACAGGTATGCGGCTGCCATCTGACGGAAGTCGTTGCCTTTCATATTACCGTCGCCAATACCTTGTGAGTCGTTAAGCTGCTGGTTCTCCTGACGACTGGCATAACGGTATGCCTTGATGGCCTGGTCGGTGTAATACTTGCAAAGCTCCTCATTTCCCGCAATCCTGAGACACTCTGCCAGCATAGCGCAATTGGCGGCATTGGCCCACGCGGCTATTGTGGTACAACCGGCCTGGAACATAATGGTCCACTCTTTGGAAGGGTTGGTGACACCCTGACTGTAGCCCTCGCCATCGCGGATGCTGAGGAAGAAATCCACCTCATTGCGTGCCTCGTCGATAATGTCGGGGATGCCGTTGCCACTCTCGGCTATTCCAAGATTGTCCTCGTTTATTCTGCCGTTGGTAAGGAAATATGGAAGCAGGAGGTCATAGATGTTGCTTACGTGCGCCAGATGACGGTCCCAGTCAAAGGCGTCGCTATGACCGCCCTTCACCTCAGTATTAACGGGATTTCCAGGCAGACGATGCTTCCAGAACGCAGACTGCAGGGCCGGCTTGAAATGCGGCTCATCCCACACATCGCCGCCTATACGCCTCCACTCAGGTGACCAGGGCTGCAAATCTGTCTTATAGACAGTAAAGCCTACTGGGTCAACCTCTGGAATGAATGCCGGCTGACGCGGAACAGGAGACACCTCAGGATTCGGCACCTCGCCCAGACGCATATAGTAGTAGCCCCGTACGGAATAACGGTACGGCTCAAAATAGACATCGTTCTTTATGTCAAAATCCATACTGCAGCCCACATCCTCAACAACCAGACGGTAACGTCCGGGAGTGGAGCATTTGAAATCAATGTTCCAGACGTCCGAGCCGGTACCGTTCTTTCTGTTAGCCTCGTTGGTATATTCCGACTGTGATTTCCAGAAAGCCACCTGCCCTACCTGGGTACGCTTGCCGGTATTGACATTATAGAGCCACACCTTCTTGCCCTGGAATGCGGTGTAGTCACGCTGGCCGCCGTCGCCGAGCCACAGATAGAGGTCCGCGGCCTTGACAGGCTGGTCCGGGGTGTAGCCAATGATGTTCACGTGAACGGCCTCAGACTGTGATTTATTGACATCGAAAAGCACCTGACAGCTGCTCTTGTCAGAATGGGCACCCTCTGGAATTGTTACAGTATATGTACAACCCTGGCGCATGGCCTTGGGCAATTTAAGGAAAAGCCAATGGTCAAGCTCACTGGCAAGTGTGTGGTCAACCTGCATAGGTTTTGACTTGCGGGATACAGCAAGCGGTGTTACCGTGCCGAAACTTTTGTCATCCACTGATGATATTTTCCATCCGGCAGGCAGCACGGAGGCTTCGGTGTCAAGACGGGTACCAAAAACTTTCAAGGTATCGTCACCCTCGGCAAAAGAATGGCCAAGGTATGCGCTCGGGCCGGTGCCGTCATCACGATAACGAATCTCACCATCGCGTATCTGTACCATCAGATACTCTTTGTCTATGACTTTCAGACTGACGAATTTTGACGCGGAGGCACACGCTGGAGCCAAAATGGTCAATGCCAGCAATAATGCGGATTTTCTCATAAAGCAGATGTATTTTAAATTGTAATTGAATCCTTCGATACGCAAACATACAAATAACCGCTATTTTTACCTAATTTTGCGGTATGAAAAAGAGTCTGCTCATTAAAAACGTGCTGCACGACAATGTAAAGCGCGACATCTTGATTGAAGGCAACGTCATAAAGGCGATTGGTGTTCCAGACGGAGTACAGGCCGATACCGTAATAGATGCTGAAGGTAAAGCAATCCTGCCTGCGTTCTACAACACCCATGCCCACTCTCCGATGAACCAGCTGCGCGGCTATGCCGACGATATGGCTCTGCAGAAATGGCTGAACGAGTACATCTGGCCTTTCGAGGCAAAGATGACTGCCGATGATATGTGCGACGGCACCGCAATGGCTGTTGAGGAGATGGTCAAGACCGGTACCGTAGGATACTACGATATGTATTTCAACTCCACAAAGACAGCACAGGTAGCGGTAAAGGCCGGTATGCGCGCCATTGTGGCGGAGACATTTTTCCAGCATACCGCAGGGAACATTGACGCATACATCAGGGAGCTTACTCAGTGGAATGCCTCATCCAACGGCAAAGTCCGTCTGGCAGTGGCATCCCACGCCATCTATACAAACAGCACCGAGTCGCTGAAAGCGGCGGCAAAGGCGGCACGCCACAACGGAGCTTTGCTGAGCATACACATCTCAGAGACCAAGGAAGAGGTTGACACCTGCGTCAAGCGTTTCGGAATGTCGCCGGTAAGATATCTGGACTCCATCGGTTTTCTTGGACCAGACGTAACTGCCGCACATTGTGTCTGGGTGGACCGTGAGGAATGGGACATTCTGGCTGACAGAGGCGTAACCGTATCGCACTGTCCATGCTCCAACATGAAGCTTGGAAGCGGTATTTTCCCATACAGAGACGCTATGGCATCGGGAGTAAGGATAACTCTGGCAACGGATGGCGCGGCATCGAACAACAATCTGGATATGCGCGAGGAGATGAAATTCGCGGCACTTCTATCAAAGGTCAATGGCGATGTTGAGTGCTTGCCGGCACAGGAGATTCTGCGATGGGCCACCCGCAACGGCGCAGAGGCATTCGGTATAGACGCGGGAATCATAGCCGAGGGAAAGATAGCAGACTGCATCCTTGTAGATATGAATGACTTCAGAATGAAGCCCTGCCACAACCTTATAGCCAACTGGGTTTACGCCGCATCGTCAGACTGTATAACGACCGTTATATGCGACGGAGCCATAATCTACGATAAAAGATGTACAGAGTAATCAAGAGAATGGAGATATCGGCCAGCCATCAGCTGACCCTGGACCACCAGAGCAAGTGTGAGACACTGCACGGCCACAACTTTCAGGTTACCGTCTATTGCAAGAGCAACACTCTGAATGACGATGGCATGGTGGTTGATTTCACGGAGATCAAGAAGAAAATCCACGGATTTCTTGACCATACGGACCTGAATGAGAAACTGCCCTTCAACCCCACATCGGAGAATATGGCCAAGTGGATACACGATCAGATTGAAGGGTGCTACAGGGTAGATGTGCAGGAGAGTGAGAACAATATGGCAATATACGAGGACGAGGAGATATGATCAGCGAGGAAAAGGCAAGACAAGACATTAAAGAGTTGCTGGAATACATTGGCGAGAATCCAGACCGCGAGGGGTTGAAGGAGACACCCGACAGGATGCTCCGTATGTTCAAGGAGATGTTCCGCGGATACAACTCCGACGAGAAACCGGTAATCACCACTTTCCCTAACGGACAGGATGGCATCATATACGATAATATGGTGGTTGACACCGGCACGTTCTACTCTGTTTGCGAGCATCATTGCCGCACCTTCTTCGGCGAGTACTGGTTCGCATATATACCACATCCCAAAGGCCGCATTCTAGGTCTATCCAAGATAGGCAGGGTTGTTGACTACTGCTCATCACGCCTTCAGGTACAGGAAAGACTCGTTTACGATGTGGTTCAGATGCTTACCGAGGCTCTCGGCTCGGAGTATCCGCCACGTGGAATGGCCCTGATGATGAAAGGCCGTCATATGTGCAAGGAGAGCCGTGGCGTAAGGAAAAGCGGCACAATGACATCAACGTACCTTACTGGCGCATTCCGCAACAGCGCACAGGTTCGCAACGAGTTCCTTGCCTATACTAAGGAATAATCAATAACGGAAGCTGCTGCCTCCCACGAACTCACGGATAATGGATGTTGGGGGTATCTCCTTGTCGCTAAGCGGTACAAGGTAACTGAGCATATTTATCAGGCGCTTTGCCTCGGCATACTCCGGACAATTCTGCGGAACCTCACGCAGCAGATCCTCCACAAAGGGTTTGATAACCGCAATCTCATATACGAGGGCTGTATTGAAGAACACATCGGCATTCTCGCGGTATGGAAGTATCCACTTTATCTCACCGGCACGGACACTGCCCCAGCAGGACAAGGTGTCGCGGGCTGTACGGTTTCGCTGTACGGCGTCGCGCGAGATACGGCGCATAAGACGGTTGTCTGTTGCGGAGATTCTAACGTGGTCATCAAGCGAGAGCGATGTCATAGGCGATACATATATCCTGAAAGTCTGCTCAGGATCAATTTCGGTCAGAAGTTTCGGATTCAAGCCATGAAGTCCCTCAATGATGAATGTGCAGCCTGGTATTGACACCTGTCTGTTGTTCTGACGATACTCTTTCTCGCCTGTCACGAAATTGTATGTAGGCAAATCCACAGGCTCAGCATTAAGCAATGATTTAAGACATCTGTTGAACAGCTTGACATCAAGAGCCTCCAGACACTCATAATCATATTTGCCTTCAGCATCACGCGGAGTCTCCACGCGATTCACAAAGAAATCATCCAGAGAGACAGGATAAGACTCACGTCCGATAGTCTCCAGGGCCACCTCAAGACGCTTGCTGAATGTGGTCTTGCCGGATGATGAAGGACCGGCAATCAGAACGATGCGTTTGCCTGAGGCAGCGATAGCCTCGGCTATCTGCGAGATTTTTCTCTCCTGCAATGACTCGGCTACCTTGATAAGCCATCCGCTGCCACGGCGGCCCATACAGTTTGCGTTAATCTCTCCGACATTTGACGCGTGCATTCTCTTGTTCCATTCCGCACTCTCACGGCAAACCTCAAGCTCTTGCGACGGGATGACAACCTGGCCATTCCAGGCAGACTCATAATGCTCGGGAACGGATATCATAAGCCCTCCCTCGCAGGGCTTTATCTGAAAATCCGAAATATACCTGGTAGAGAAAGCGAGTGGCACGTATGAGTACTCAATATGCTGCCCCATCTTATAATATGACGCATACAAGTCGTGATAGTTATCCAGAAGCATCACGATATCGTTTCTGCCAGCCCTACGGAATTTCCCTACCACTACAGCAGTCTCATCCTCAACCAGCTCTATCGGAATATCGGCCTCGCAGATTTTTCTGACACGTTCCACCAATGATGATATAACCTTCTCCACATCTAGCTCATTACCATCCTCGCCCGTTGTGGAATATGTACAGAACATATCACCGGCAGATATGTGGGTCAATTTGAATGAGCCCTCCGGGTATAGCTCCTCAAAAGCGGATGCTACGACGAAAACCAAAGTAGGGATGTACACGTGACGGCCGTCATACGAGTCAACAGACACGAACTCCACCTGTTTGGGGTGGTAAAGTTCCATACTCATACACTCCATCCTGTTGTTTACCTTAGCAGCAATAGGAGAAAAACCGAGTTCACCCTCTATCTGCTCGGCAACCTCCATAAGAGTGATGCCGTTTGGAACAAAAAGTTCCTTTCCTGTATTGATGCACTGTACTTTGATTGTCCTTGTCATAATTGTCTTGATTAATCCGCTAACTTATACGTTCTTCATAAAAGGCAGATGCGAGGCCTTATCAAAAATCCTTGATGCACGTTCCTGATTATACGGAGACTCTCCGTTCAGAGAATCAAACATCCATACCAATCCCATAACTCCCATACCTTTCTTCAGTATATATACGATGCAAAGGTTCTGAACTGCCACGACTGATGATATAATGTCAATATCTGTGCCGCCAATCTGTATTGTGGCAAGTT
This sequence comes from Bacteroidaceae bacterium, assembly GCA_045597985.1. Classification (GTDB taxonomy): domain Bacteria; phylum Bacteroidota; class Bacteroidia; order Bacteroidales; family Bacteroidaceae; genus Colenecus. Next base: position 7,749 of record JAZLLE010000038.1, read on the forward strand.
GGAACGCGTCATCACTATTGTCCTTGATCATCCGCTCAATATCTCCAAGCGTATGGAACTGCAGCTGATTTCTGAATACTTTCAAATATGGCTTCAACGATGTCTCGTGTATCTCAGCCTGATTGATTGCGGCTATCCTGCGGTTCAGCTTGTCAAACGGTTTAAGCTTAAGGTAATTGTCAAACGAGTCACCATTGAGAGAGACCTCCTCAAAATTACCGCTTGCCACCAGTTCAGTAACCTTGCGGCGGTAATCTGTCAAAGAGACACGAATGCGGCTGAACTCATCATCGGCCAGTTCCAGCATTCCAGCCAGTCTGTTGAGATTGCGCAGATACTCCACAGGTATCTCTATTCCAGACTTATATCCTATATCGTGATAAATCTGAGCCCACATATGTTGCAACGTGGTGCGCATCTGTATCTCGAAGCGGATTTTGTTAAGTTCCGGATATTCAGGATCTGAATAAAGTGATTCCGGTATTCTGCAGATATAGTGAAGTGACAGATAGCCGAAACGGTCAAGCTGAAGCATCTTGCGCTTATCTACCGAGTTCTCCCAGTCAACATCAAACAATCTCTCAACCAGGGCTGAGATCTTATCCACATCTTCTGTGTAGTAAGTAATGACCCTGGTACCTACAATGTCCGTTATGTCATATATGGAAGAGTATTTCTGACCTTTATGCTCAAGTTTACCGACCAGACTCTGCTCTGTCTTGACGCGCCCCTCAACTGCAGTTACAAAAATGCCGTTATTATCAAGAGCCTGACGTATTGCATTCAGAGCCACATCCTTAATTTTGTGACACGTTGACCACACTGTACGATACTCTTCCAGAATCATCGTACAATGCAGGTCCAGTCCATATTTCTCTACACTATCCTCCATATCAAAACATACATCCGGCCATTCTACAGCCGGAACGAGCCCTTATCAGATAATCTTGATGATGCTGGAGAAACCGGTGATGTCGAACACCTCCTTTACCTGAGGACGCATATTCTTCATTACCATACTTCCACCCTGCTGGTTCACATATTTCTGAAGCATCAGAAACATACGGAGTCCCTGGCTGGAGGTATATTCCATTCCTGTGCAGTCAAGCTCAATCTCCGACTTTCCGCTTGCAATAAGAGGCGCTATGTCTTTCTGGAACTGCTCTACATTTGTAGTATCAAGTCTGCCTTCAAGTACTACATCGTACTTGCTACCCTCCTGATTAATCGTTACATTCATAATTCGTAAATATTAAAATTTTATAATCATTATCGTTACATCATCATTTTGCTCATTGCCACAAGTAAATTCCCGGACACTATTCAAAAGGCTTTCGGCAATATTGCCAGCCGCTGAGTCGCGAGAGATTCCGGAAGCCCACTCAAGCAATCGCTCCTCGCCATATTGAGCCTTGTCCTCTCTCTCCGCCTCGGTTACTCCATCAGTATATAGTACAAGAATCGTGCCAGCCGGAAATGTCACTTTCTGCTCCTGATAATCAAAGCCCTCCCACACACCTATCGTGAGATTGGCCTTCTGCTCAAGAAAATATGGCTTACGCCCCGGCTCTACAACCACCATCGGATTATGGCCGCAGTTACAGTATGTCATCTCACCAGTATTGAGGTCAAGTTTTCCGGCAAACAGGGTCACAAACATACCGGTGGCATTATCCTTGCTGATGGTATCGTTTATCTTTTTTATCTTCTGAGACATTGACAGGCCCAGTGACGATGTTATGCGCAACGAGCTACAGGTAAGCGCCATAAACATAGCAGCAGGCACTCCCTTTCCGGACACATCGCCTACTGAGAAGAACAGGAAATCGTCCGACAGGAGGAAATCATATAAGTCACCACCAACCTCCCTGGCGGGAATAACCATGGCAGACATATCTGCCTTGTCGCTCTTAGGGAAGTTCTGCGGAGACATTACCCTCTGTATCTCGTGAGCGATATGCAGCTCACTCTCCATTCTCTCCTTCTTCGCGGTCGTTGACTGAAGCTCCGAAATATATGTCTTCAGAGATGACTGCATCTCTGCAAAAGAATCTCTTAGCTGACCAATCTCATCTTTGGTCTTGATTTCAGGTAATAATGTATCAAAGTTACCATCTGCAACCTTGCGTGCGGCATTTGAGAAATCCATTATGGGGGTTACCGCAGTACTTATTGCTCTTTTACAGAAAAGGAAAAGAAGGACAAGAGAGATAAGGCCCAGGATGGCAATAAACAGATGCATTTGCGAACTGCGTTTAAGAACCTCATCATACGAGCAGGTAATGCTTACGGACCACCCGTTCGACAAAGTACTGAAAACCGCAAACATTATGTCCTGCCCAATATTGTAACGTTCCATACCCTTCTCGCCGCTCAACATTTTCCTCGCTATCCTGAGAACGTCCTTCGAGCCGGTCTCTTTGGCATAGGAGATCAATGTCTCACCTGTTGATATACCTTCTATATCCGTTGCGATAAATGACCCGTTCCTGCTTATCATCATAATCTGCGAGTTGTCGTACGGCTTTACCGAAGATATCATCTCGGCCAGACCATCAAGTGACAAATCTGCAGTTACAACGCCTTGCAACTCTCCGTCTGGATCAATCAAAGGATAACTGTAGGTAGCTACCATCTGATTGACTCCACCTTCATCAAAATAGGGCTCACTCCATACAGGCTTACCAAGCAATGCCGGTATCTGATACCAGTCAAGATAAAAGTAATCGTAATCCTCGTTTCCCAACTGAATTGTCACAACGGAGCCTGTATCTGGATCTATGTAGGAATATGGTGAGAAGAAATGCTCACCTGGGTAATAATCAGGTCTGAGCGCTACAGCAGAACCTACAAGAGAAGGATTGCTTATCACCGTCTGACGTGTAATATAATACAGATGCTCCTTGTTATTAAGACTTTCCCGGGCCACCCACGCTACATTCTGGACTGCGGACTCAGCAGAGCGCAGATTTTCCTCCATCTCCTTTACAGATGCCTCCAGCATATTTGCCACGGACTTCTCCGACACATCGGCAATAATAAGATGCGACAGCACCCCCATTATGAAGAGCATAATGACAAGCAGCATAGTTATGCTGGCCACAATACTGCGGCTCAATCTTTTTGCAAAAGAGACTTTCCGTTCCTTCATTGCCTTATCAGCTCATTATACTCAACTTTCCTGTCTATCAAGCCGGTGGAAAGCATATCATCAACAATGTTATCAAAGACGTTCTTTGACATAGGTGCGAAATCCGCCTCTCCTGAACGAGGATTTACCTGAAGATCAAGATACGCATCCAGCATCTGACTCTCAAGAACATCGTTGGTAATGACGTGCGCCTCATCAACATACTTTCGTGATATTCTCAATGCCTCCTCCCTATTCTCACGTACCCAATTCCAACCTCGCTGCGACGCGCGTACAAATTTATCAATATCATCCTGATGATTTCTCCAATAATCCTCTGTCACCACAAGGCCGTCCTCAGGAATGTCATATCCCTGCTCGGAAAAGCGTAGTATATTTTCCTCAGCGATCTCTCCGACAGCAAGCTCAAGCCTTATCAGCTCACTGTACGAGAAGCACAAGGTTGCATCCACAGCACCATAGACAAACAGATTAATGCCATTGATAAAGGAGACCCACCTGACATCGACATTCTCACGGGCTGCCAGAATATCACATATCTCATGAAATCCCATCTTCCATCTTCCAAGTCTCTTACCTGAGAGATCTGATATGGAGCTTATCGGTGAGTGCGACACGCAACACAATCCAGTCTTTTGAGTCACCTGCATTATGTTTACAAGTTTCATTCCTTTGCTTCTACGGACTATTGTCTGGAGTGTCTGCATACCTGCTATCTGAGCACGTCCGGACTCAAGCATATCAAAAGCGCTCTCAGAAGAGTGCTGCCCAGGATGAAGTATTGTCACATCAAGCCCCTCCTCTGCGAAAAAGCCCTTCTCATAAGCCACATAGAATCCTGCGAATTGTGCCTGGGGTGTCCATTGCGGCACAAATGTGATTCTCTGTGCTGGCGCAGACAGCACGGCCATCAGTAGAAGCGCAGGCAGTAAGAGTCGGGCTGAGCTCATTCTCAACTGATTTTCTTATACATTATCAAATGGTTCTCGCCATTCTCATACGAGTAGCGTATGTCATCCATCATTTGCTTGCACAAGAAGATTCCGAGACCACCTATTGGTCTGTCCTCAATAGCGAGAGTAATGTCAGGATCCTCCTTCTCCAACGGATTGAATCTCACGCCGGCATCCTTGAATGATATCTCAAGCACGCCATCATCAATTCTGGTACCTACCTCAACAAAGCCGTTGCCATCCTTGTAGGCATAGCTGACTATATTTTCCACAACTTCCTCTATGCACAGACGTATTTTGAACTGAAGCTCCATATTGTCTGTCATATCCTCAGATTGCATCAACGTCTCGATAATCTCCGCAGTCTTTCCCGCAATCGGATCAAACTTTATTGTCATAATCAATAATACCTGTAATTAGACACAAATTTATTAAATAATGCTGACAAGCGCAACTTTTTAAATATTAGCTTCAATAATTGTCATAAAACAGTGCTATTGATTCCATTCCAGCATAAAACTGTCTGAGAAGGAAACTCTCATTCGGAGAGTGGATTGTATCGCGTTCCAAGCCAAAGCCCATCAGAAGCGGGTCAATGCCAAGCTCTTTCTGGAACTCCGCCAGAATGGCGATGCTGCCCCCGCCACGACTCGGCACGGGCTTTATTCCATACACGCTCTCCATTGCCTTTGATGCCGCCTGATAGGCTTCCGAGGAGATAGGTATCAGGAAGCCGTCGCCACCCTCGTGGGGAGTCACATCAACTCTGACGTATGGAGGAGTGATTTTCCGGATATGCTCAGTGAAAAGCCTCGTGATATCCTCAGCACGCTGGTTCGGCACAAGTCTCATAGAGACCTTCGCATATGCCTCGGAAGGCAGAACGGTCTTGGCTCCCTGACCTGTATATCCGCCCCATATTCCACATACATCCAGACAAGGACGTATTCCTGTACGCTCCATCGTGGTATAGCCAACCTCGCCACGAACCTCTTTAATATTAAGGAAGCTCTTATATTCCTCCAAATCAAAAGGCGCGTGCGAGAGCATCTCGCGATCCTCATCCGACAGTTCCACGACATTATCATAGAAGCCCGGCACAGTAATCCGTCCGTTCTCATCAATCAACGATGATATTATGTCGCAAAGCACATTAATAGGATTCGCGACAGCGCCGCCATAATGGCCAGAATGCAAATCCTTATCCGGGCCGGTAACCTTCAGTTCAAGATACGCAAGCCCGCGCATGCCGCAATTAATAGAGGGCACCTTGTCCGAAATCATTGTAGTATCTGACACAAGGCAGATGTCTGCCTTGAGAAGCTTACGGTTCCAGCGTATGAACTCAGGCAACGAAGGGCTTCCAATCTCCTCCTCACCCTCAAAAATAAACTTAACGTTATGGCGAAGCTTTCCGGTACGCACAAGGAACTCAAAAGCCTTGATGTGCATAAATAGCTGCCCCTTGTCATCATTGGCACCCCGGCACCAAATAGCGTCATCGTGAATCACCGGCTCAAACGGATCGGTATTCCACTTTTCCAATGGTTCCGGTGGCTGCACATCATAATGGCCATATACCAGAACTGTCTTGAATGACGGGTTGAGCATTTTGCAGCCATACACTACAGGATTCCCTGACGTTGGCATTACCTCTGCGGTATCTGCGCCGGCCTCAAGCAAAAGTCCGGCCAGACGCTCAGCGCACCGCGACATATCATTCTTATGTTCAGTACGAGCACTAATGGAAGGAATTCTAAGAATAGAGAAGAGTTCCTCAAAAAAACGATTTTTATTAGCTTCAATATAATTTCTCATAATCGCACGGTTATTGTTTACTTATTTTCTCCAGCACCTCGCTTGTCTCAAGAATAAAATTTTTGTCGTACGTATCATGACGCACCATACCAACGCCCTTGCAGTACCAGGTATTGGCTGTGGTCTCACGGCTGTAGCCAATAGTTTTCTCAACCTTATGTTCCGTAACAACCACACAGGGAAATATACCTGCAGGTGTTGTGATGGTGTCGGCGCCCGTTACCTTACGTCCGGTCACTGTCATTCTGTACTCAACGCCACGGACCGCAACTACGGCCGCCACATTCGGGAGGATATCTCCATCACGCATTACCGAAGGCAATGAGGTGATGCATTCACTGTTTGTTATATCCGCTTTTGGAAATGCGTTTCTGAGTAACGAGCGCATTGTCTGAGAGATGTCCATACGGACAGTACCATCAGACGTAAGGTCTGATGTCAGTCTTACAGGACCGCCATACATCTGCTTTCCATTGGATTTCTTAAAATCAGAGTTGTAGTCTATTCTCCTGGTCCCGTCAGAAAACATCGTCACCTTGTCTATGGTCATAGTATGCCGCCACTTGACCTTTCCGTTATCAGCATAACGCCTCACATACTGAAGCTGCGTTCCCTGGCTTGAGCAGATATACCCTTGAGCCAGAGTCGTCATTGACGACACCAGCATCATAATGACAAGAGAAACAATGGTGCGACGGTGCATATTATTTCAGATATTAAAGGTGTAATACAACATCAGCCCATTCCGAGACAGCCTCACGATGAGACACGAACAATACCGTCCTGACACCACGGCAACGGTTGTGCAGATTCTCCAGAACAGCACGCTCGGTAGCAGAGTCAAGGGCCGATGTGGACTCATCGAGAATAAGGATATTGCCAGGATGAAGCAGTGCCCTGGCTATGGCTATCCTTTGTGACTGCCCCTCACTCAGACCAGTTCCCTCCTCCCCGCACAAAGTATCCAGCCCGTCAGGAAGTTCCAGGACAAAACCAGCCTCCGCAATGTTGAGAGCCTCTATCATCTCTGCATCTGTGGCATCAGGGCAAGCCATCAGGAAATTCTTCCTCACAGTTCCGCTCATAAGGCTGTTCCCCTGTGGGACATACATAAAGTTGCAACGGGTATCTGCCGACACAGGAATTCTGTCACCATTCTCATTATATAGGACAATCGCACCATTCTCGGGGTGCAATAATGACAGAATCAGACGCATAAGCGTACTTTTACCAGCACCCGTCTCGCCCATTATTGCCGTAATGGAGCCTGGTTTGAAATCAAATGAGAAAGAGTCCAGGACTTTTTTCTCCTGCTGTGGATAACGATATGTCACATTATCGACAGAGATACCTGGAACTCCCAATATGCGCGAAGGATTACCATAGCTCTCCTGAGTAAGTCCAGTCAGCTCCAAAACCCTGTCAACAGATGTGAGAGCGTGAATAAATGCAGGAACGTGCCTGCTAAGGTTTGATATAGGAGACTGTACCCGTCCTACCAATTGAAGGAATGCCGTCATTCCGCCGAATGTCACAGTACCGGAGCGTATTCCGTATATGCCCCACAGAAATGCGGAAGCATAACCGCCGGCAAAGCCCAGCGACATAAAGCCTCTGGATATCAAGCCACAGCGCAAGCGTTTGGTAGTAAGCTCAACCACCTCCTCCTGACTATGGCTCATTCTTTCCAGGACATTCCCCACTCCGCTCAAGGTTAGAGCCACAACCCGATGCAGGATATTCTCCTGAATGAATCCCTGAACCTCGCCCTCTTTCTGACGTATTGCCTGAGTAAGTTTTCTTATTGTCTTGAAATAGAGTTTACTGCAAAGTACAGCCACACACATCAGTCCCACCAGAAGCCACATAAGTCCCGGGGAAAGCGACAAGAGATACAAGGACGACGCAATGAGATACATCAGTGTGATGATGATGTCAGGAAAGCGCGAGCATATCAGATCTACGACTACCTGAATATCCTCCTCCATACGGTTTACCATATCCCCGCTGTGAAAAGCCTCACGACCATCCCACCTGCTCCTCATAACACGCTCAAAAACCATCAAGCGCATTTCTGAGGTAGCACGAACCGTTATTACCCCCTCGTAATACGATGCGAGCATATTTGTGCCGAACTGCACCAGCATCACCCCTATTAGAGCAGCTACATAGACAGGTAGCGGGGCATCGGAATCGCCGCTTGCGATGTCAACCAACGACTTGCTCAGCCATACGAAAAGCAATGAGGCGGCAATACCAGCCATACCTATCAGACAACGTATGATGATACGCCACACATCAGGTCTGGCCAATTGCCACAACCCCGCCATACTTTTCTTAAAGCCGCTCTGCCCCATAAAAGACTATATCAATCGTCAATCAGGCCAGCCTCACGCCACTTCGAGACCAGATTGCTGACATCAGCTGAAGCCACATCCTCAGTCACATCGTACTCATCAAGCAGGAGTCTGACCAACTCACTCTCATCGAAGTCTCTTCCGAAGACTTTTTCCCACAGGAAGGCGGCAGTCTGGTTCAATGCTATTATCTTATTGAAATTCACTTGTCCCGAACCCTCTGCAGTTACCACATACTCTTTCAAAAGAGACCTCATCTTGAAACCATCCTTTATTCTCATAACTTATCACTTTATTTTCAGTAATTTTCTGTAAATCCACAACAAATATCTTCTGAGCGGCAACAGCATCCGCCACATCTTTACCTTGCGTATAAAGCCCGGGCACTGACAATCCGTATTACTTCCATTCTCCTTAATAATAGAGACCGCAGTGCCGCACACGTCGTTTATATAACAAGACTCGGTTCCACGAATGTTGCCATCGCCCATAAGCGTGATTGATTCTCCGTCGATGTCTATTACACGATGAAGCACATAACGGCCATCGGCAAGACGTGCGAGGACAATGTCATTTTCCAGAACATTGGCCCTTTTAACTAATTCCACACTATCCCGACTGCCTTTTATAAACGGAAGCATACTGTTTCCCTTAGTCCTTAGAATAACGCTCTTTCCCTCGGCAAGCAGTATGGACACCTCACCCAGAAGCACCTCATTCGGCAGCACCATCGTCTCCATATCTCACACTATTGTAACATACTCTGGCTGCGTCACCGTCAGGAAGGCATTTAAGAAGCCAGCAAGGTACGGAATCTATGACTTTCTCTATGGTACTGTGAATATCATCGGCCATTCCGCCGTTCATCTTCATTCCTGAGCAGGAAGTGTACAATGATGCATAAGACTCCAGGACACTCTGACGCTCAATGATATTCTCCGGATATTGTCTTATATGCACAAATCCGCCCACCTTACAATCTCTGTTGATATAGCAGGGAGTCTTGCCGCTCCAGGGTGAGCCGAAGACACGCACCTCACCATCGTCCATCACCCGGACCACGGGATTGTCATCATTCAACAAGCAACTCTCAGGAATGCTCTCAAGCCACATGCGGCTGTGGGTGCTTTTTCCTGTTCCGCTCTTGCCAAGAAAAAGATACCCTTTCTCATCCTTGACAATAACAGAGGCATGCATCTCAAGAGTTGACATTGATGCCGTACGCAACGCGAACATCAACATAAGCGCATTGTCAATCGGGAACCGTCCCGCCTCACTGTCATTCCACTTGAGAAGCATTCCTTCTGAGAAATCAGCGTTGGTCCAAAGTTTATAAAAGTGAGAAGAATGTGCTGAAGGACACATAATAAACAAGAAACCGCCAGACTGACGCATAATATCAATCCTCGGCATATCATCATCCTCCGGCTCATCGTGATAATACTGCTCTGCCGTTCCATCGGGAAGGGCAGAGCAAATGTCACAACAAAAAGCGAGTTCCGACTCTGCGCACGCCTTTTGGACAAAAGGCTTGTAATTCCAAAGAAGATCAGGCTTCAGATATCCGTCAGGAGCCGTTAATCTGAAAGAAAAGCCTGCCACACTATAATAATTATCCATTCCTGCCGTACTAATATGCGATTATATTCGATGTTTGCCTTATCAACGCCCAAAGTTAACTAATTTATCGGGATAAGAAAGGTGGATAAGCATCCACTCATCACTTTTTGACTGACATACAACTTTTTTCTTCATTTTTGCAAAAAAAAAGTTTGAAAATCTTTGCGTCATTTTGCATTTGTTATAATTTTGTCGCAGAACAAGTTTTTTATTTATCAATAAACCATTTAAATTGTATTATGGAAGAGATTTTGAAAAAGGCCGCCGAGCTATACGCAGCTTTCGCCGCTGATGCAAACTCACAGTTAGAGAAAGGCAACAAGGCCGCAGGTACCCGCGCACGCAAGGCTTCCCTCGAGATTGAGAAACTGATGAAGGAGTTCCGCAAGGTTTCTTTAACAGCAGCCAAGTAATTTGGCCTCACATTATCTATTATAAAAAGAGAAGGTGGATTCGCCTTCTCTTTTTGTATTGCCACATCGCTTCCTCCTTTCAAAAAAAAAACGTATGTTTGCGTCAAATTTACTTTTTATGAAAAAACTATCTCTTCTACTTCTGGCAAGTGTCATTACATTAATGGCATTCGCACAAAACTCCAATGATCCCACATACGGGTATGGCGCAGTCAAGACACAGAATGGTAAGGTGGTCTTTGTCAAGGACAATATTCATTATCGCACATCAGATACAGAAGATGTCTATAATTACATACTGGCTTGGGCAAAAGGCAGATATGTAAAACCTATCGTTCTCTCAGGAAAAATACGCGAGAGTGAGAGCGAGAGTATTACAATAAAGTCAACCGAGCCTTTGACTTTCAAGAAGACCGCAATCATTACCGACGAGGCTAAGATAAGCTATACGCTGACAATACTCTTTAAAGATGGTACTTGCGAGCTTACTTTCACAGATATCAGCTACACCTACGAGGAGGAGCGCGAGGGAGGAGGAGGAATGAGTTTCACTGCCGAAGAGTGGATAACAGACAAGGAATCATTCAACAAGAGCGGCACTAAGATGCTTAAATCCACCGGAAAATTCCGCGTTAAGACAATTGACCTTGTCAGCTCCATTACAGAGGATATCCAAAAAGCTGCAACCATCAGTTTCGAGGGAGTGGAATGATGGCAAGGAACTACTATTCCATATTAGGATTAGACGAAAGCGCGACTGAGAGCGAGATAGAGAGCGCGTACAAGAGGCTTTCCGCAGGTTGCTCGCCAGAAAACGGACATACGGACCCTGAATCGAAAAAGATATACGAATCCATTACGGAAGCATATCAGGTCCTGTCGGATATGGACCGCAGGGCTGCATACGATATCCGTGGCGAGGTATCGGGCATCAAACTGCGCAAAGGCAGCGCAGCCGTATCATCACCAGTAATAAAAGCCAGAGAGATTCTCAATAAGGTTTTCCTTTGCGGCGCGGCTATTTCCGCCATTCTGTTTGTGATTTACCTTACCGGATACAGTCCTATGCCTTTTTACATCGTTTGTGGCATCTCATTATTTATTAAGGTAACAGAATATCTGTTACGACTGATTCAATAACAACGGTCAGTAATGTTAAACCTGATAGCCAAAGCCCAAATTCATTACCTCAGAACCAGCATTGTAGTTTTGGCTGGTTTATTAGCTTTCAGCAACCCGGTAAACGCCCAAAGGGAGTTATCGCAGAATCAAGACGGCTTTGAAAGCAATCTATATGAAGGCAACCTGAATGACACACCGACAAGAGACTCCACAGTTGTACAGCGCGAGGTCCCCAAAGACTTTACACAATGGAGAATGAACCCCAATACCGGACTAATGGATCCCATCAGTCTGGACACTCTCCAATATCTTTTCCAGAACGCGCATAAGACCGAGGGCGAGAGACTCTCATACAGTCATCTGGGAAATCTGGGATCGCCCAGACTCTCAAGAATATTCAGAGAAAGGAACAATTACAGGTTCTTCATCTTTGATGCTCCATTGGACCACTTTATTAATAACCCAACTGATTTCAGGTTCACCGACACCAAGACTCCGCATCTGAATCTCACGTATTTCAGCGGGGGAAACAAGCGCAACGGAGATGACCACTTGAAAGGATATTTTGCCGCAAACTTCGGAAAGAAATTCGGTATTGGACTGAATATGGACTACATCTACGGACGTGGGCGCTATGCCAATCAGGCCACTTCTCTCTTTGACACCCGCATATATGGATATTATCACGGCGATGTGTATAATGCTCACGTCAGTTTCAATACCGATGAGATAAAAATATCCGAGAATGGCGGAATAGAAAGCGATGATTACATTTCCAGGCCTGAGATGATGGCCGAAGGCAAGAAACAGTACGAGCCAGAGGAGATTCCGGTCAACTTCAGCGACAATTGGAACAGCATCAGACGAAACCAGTTTATTATCGCGCAAAGCCTCATATTACGCAACTCATACGAGACGACAGACAGTATCGGAGACACCGTTATCACGAGGACCAGACACCGTGAGCTTGGCACCGTAGCCAACACCACGGAGTTCGGATTCCTGAAAAGAGAATTCATCTATTACAGAACACCTGTAAGCCATTATCAGGAATTCTGGCTCAAAAACGACTCCATTGATCCTTTCCGTACATTCTATCTGGACAACACGGTCAGTATGAACATGAATGAGGGATTCAGCAAGTGGGCTGTGGCAGGTCTCAGGCTTTTTGCCAAATATGAGTTACGCAGCTACACAATGTCAGACACATTGCAGGATGCCGGCAGAACTGAATATCAGAAGCGCGAGAACGAGTTCAACATCGTTATTGGAGGCTCCATCCAACGTGAGAAAGGAAAGAACCTCAACCTGGGTCTTATGGCTCAGACGGTTCTGGCAGGAAAAGCATTCGGTGATTTTGACCTACGCGGCAACATCGACCTCAAATTCAATCTCATGAGACAGGCTGCAGGTCTCACAGCAAGAGTCAGGATGTCGGGCACCACGCCAGACTATTACATAAGACACTTTCATTCACGCCATTACTGGTGGGATAAGGATTTAAGCAAGGAGATTGCAATGCGTGCAGAGGGAGAGGTACGCATAGATAAATGGCGTACAAGGCTAATTGCAGGAATATCAAATATAAGCAACTACGCTTATCTGCGCGATAACGGAATCAGGAATGAGTCGGGCTCAGTTCTAAACAATATCATTGTGGATCAGGAGAGTTCCGGCATTCAGGTAATTGATGCCACGCTATATCAGGATTTCAAGCTTGGACCGCTTCATTGGGACAACAGTGTCACCTGGCAATACTCCAGCAACCAGACAGCACTGCCGCTTCCAACGCTGAATATCTACTCTAACCTTTATCTGAGGTTTTTATATGCCAAGAGACTTCAGATTGAGTTCGGCGCCGATGCCACCTGGTTTACCGAGTACTATGCGCCGGATTATTCACCGGCAGCAGGCCTTTTCCACACACAGAACGAGGCAAGCATGATAAAAGTGGGCAACTATCCTCTTATAGATGTATATCTGAACTGCGTGCTGCGTGGTGTAAGATTCTACGTTATGCTCAGCCACGTCAATTCCGGTATGTCAGGGATGGGCGCGCCATTCTGGGCACCGCACTACCCTATAAATCCACGTATGTTCCGGTTCGGACTCAGTTGGACTTTTTTTGATTGACATTATGATAAGGTGGGGATTCATAGGATGCGGTGAGGTAACCGAGAAGAAGAGCGGGCCGGCTTTCGGACTTGCAGACGGCTCCGCCATTGAGGCCGTAATGAGCAGGGATGCCGCAAAGGCCGCATCATACGCCGAGAGACATAAGATTGGAAAATGGTACACAGACGCTCTGGAACTTATCAATGACCCAGACGTAGATGCAGTATATATTGCTACCCCACCATCATCACACGCCACATACGCGGTAATGTCCATGAAGGCTGGAAAGCCTGTTTACATAGAGAAGCCTATGGCCGCCAGTTATGAGGAGTGTCTGAGAATCAACAGAATATCCGAGGAGACCGGCGTGCCTTGCTTTGTGGCATACTACCGTAGATATCTTCCATACTTTGAGAAAGTAAAGGATTTGTTGCCCGAGATAGGAACGGTCATCAATGTTCAGATACGCTTTGCGCAACCGCCAAAGGAACTTGACTACAACAGCACCAACCTACCATGGCGAGTCATACCTGACATTTCCGGAGGCGGCTACTTCTACGATCTTGCACCGCACCAGATTGATATGCTGCAGTATCTATTCGGATGCATTCTGGAAGCCAGCGGTGTAAGTACAAACAGAGCCGGGCTATATAAGGCAGAGGACAGCGTAAGTGCATGCTTCAAATTTGAGGACGGCCTCATCGGCTCAGGCTCGTGGTGCTTCGTGGCCGACGAATCTGCAAAAGAGGACCGCATTGAGGTGATTGGCGATAAAGGAATGATATGTTTCTCCATATTCACTTTTCAGCCTATTGCCCTACATAACGAATATGGTAGGACAGAGTTTGAAATTCCCAACCCCACCCACGTTCAGTTTCCTCTGGTCCAGTCTGTAGTTGATCACCTGAACGGCAAGTCAACCTGCACCTGCGATGGAATAAGCGCCACCACTACAAACTGGGTTATGGATAAAATATTAGGGAAAATCTGAGCCATTGCCTGGATTTTCCCTAATACAATAAATACTATTTCCTGTTTAGAATGATACACCAAAGGTAACAAATACCCTATGTGTCAGCGTACGGTATTTGGCAAGAGGCTCATCATCATATTCACCCATACTGAAATCGCTGTTCTGAATATTCAGCATATAGGCAGCATCCACATATACCTGCGATCCATTGGCATTTGGAGCACTGCAGTAACCAATGCCGGCAGTAGCGGTATGGGCATCATGAATGTTTTCAAACTCAAAATCGCATCTGTTCTCATTCATATCGGTATCGCCATAGAATACATCCGTAGTCTTGTTCCTGCTACCAAGATATTTTCTTGAGTCATCCCAAAATCTGGAGAAAGTGTAATTGTATCCGCATCTCAGACTTATTTTGGAGATATTTGTCTCATATCCAACTCTTATGACCGAATAAGGCTTGTAATGGATATCAGCACATTGAGTCAGTATTTTCTGATTGCTGATACTCATTGACGTTGAGTTGGAGATATTATACTCATACTCCATCCCTATGGCGCTACGACCGCTGCTGTAGCCAAGACTCGCATTAAACATCCAAGGCGTAGTAAGACGGAAATCGGCATCCTTGTTGAAAATCGTACCATCCTTTTTCTCACCGCCACGGGCATACAGATAATCTGTATAGGCCGCGCTCAGACGATAGAATGTAGGAGTCGATATGGAGAGACCTACTCTCAGGCCGCCAGCCATTGGTCTGACAATCACTCCAGTCTTCAGATTCCACCCGTGACCGTTCATCGTAAACGCGCGGTCAACAGACATATAGTCAACAGGCTCCTTGTATCCCAACTGTCCAGACGGATAATAATCGTAGAAATATCCGGTGCTATTATAATAGGAATTGTAAGTACCTAGCGTCATGCCCCAATATACACAGTCATCGTGATTAAAGGATATATTGAAATCAAATGTATTCACTCTGTTCTTCTGAGTATCCGAGAAATCGCGGAATACGACAGCTCCCTTTTTGTCCTTGAAGTCATCGTTACGAAGAAGCATTCTGTCATAATCCCGCGTGCGGTGATACGAGAAGCCAATGTTCACACTCTTGAGCGAACCACCGTCGTAGGTGGGGAAAACCATCACGAAAGATGCGTTGTTCACAGCCACTTTCATATCTGTACGGGATTTTGCAGCATCAGAGGATACATTCACCCACCCAAGCTTGCCGCCGTTCATCAGTCTGTTCTCACTCCCCGAGAACGAAAGCGTGATGTTCGCATCATTCTGAACGAATGTACCGATTCCGGCCGGATTCTTTGAAATGACAGATATGTCACTGCCGAAAGCACCCATCGCGCCACCCATAGCCACATAACGTGCGGTTCCGTTCAAATCCTCTCCCATAACCTTGATGGCGTCATACGATGTCTGAGCCAACGCCGGTATTGCTGCCACGAGAAGGGCATATATTGTAAATACTCTTATTCTCATATAGTCTGCTTTAATTGTTTCACAATACAACACTCACACTTTTCAACGGTGTCCGCCACCCATATTGCCTCCGCGCGAGCTGCTGCCGCTTCCGCTGCCGCTATGCGAGCCACTGCTGTAGCTCCCTGAGCTGCCGGAGCTATATGAGTGGCTACTTGAGCTGCTGTATGATGAGCTTGGCGAAGAGTACGAGCTTCCGCTTGATGAGGAATAGCTGTGTGACGATGAGGCAGAAGAGCTGACTCTTGATGACGAGGCGCTGCGGCCTGAGCCTGAGGATATCGCAGAGCTCATGCTGGAACTACGGCTTGTGCTGCTGGGGCGTGAATATGTACCCTCCGGGCTGACACTACGGGCAGAAGACGATACTGAATTTGTTCTGGGATTGGAAGAGGTTCTTCCCACACTATTGGACGTAGTATTCAGGTTTCGTGTTACTGTAGAAGACGTTGAACGTTCTGAGGTACTGATTCTTCCATCATTGCGGATTGCTATGGAGGAACGGCTTGACGACTGCGGATTAACTATACGGACCGAGCCATCCGACGAGACGCTCCTTGAGGTGGAGGTGCGTGCGGTTACCGAAGTGGCCTGACGCAGGTTGCCGGCACTTGGAGATGAGGTTCTCACGCTTTGAGTACCTGCGTTATTGATAGCATAGCGTGTCTCGGCTGAGCGGGTAATACCGTCTGTAAGTTTCCTGTCCCAGGAGGGATTGAGCTTCCGGTTCGGAACGAATCCTGCATTGGAGGCATACGAGAGTCTTCCTGCGGGATACACATAGTACGATGGAACATATGGTCCGATAGGTCCATAATACCATCCGCCTACAACTCCGATACCAACATAGAAAGAAGGCCAGGAATACCATCCGCTATACCAGGGACCGCCATAGAACCAAGGATCGTACCAAGGATCATAGTACCAAGGATCAAAGTACCAAGGATCAAAGATTGTGTAAGCCAGATCCCAGTAGAGACGGCTTGCGAAAAGCCTGAGGTAAGGGCTATGGAATCTTGCCATTCGGATGGCATACTCATAGTCATCTGATGCATCGGAATAGCCTTGAGCATAGCCGGTATCTACATATACTGTATCGTGTATTACGCCGTCATCATACATAGTGCCACCAGCTACGGAATTGCTGTAGCGACGATTGTATGCATCAACATCCATCATTGTGGACGATGAGGCTACCGGTTGCGCCGACACCACAGGAGCAGTCGCGACTGTCACTGTTGAGGTAGCCGGCTTGCTGGAATAGATATCGTTTCTCTGTGCGGAGAGACTTGCGGATACCAGCACTGCCACAAAAAGAAATACTGACTTTCTCATAGCTCAAACTTTTAAGGTTTTGGATTATTCCACTGCAAATATAAATATGGGAAATTATCCTGATATGGGGAAAATTCCTAAAAAGAGAGGGGAAAATCCCTATTTATCGCTCATTCGGTCTTTCTATCCACATCGCGTACGGCCAGAAGTTTTCTGAAATCGCTCATAGTGCCGTGAAATGCGTTCAAATCCGTATATCCGTCAATACCGCTCACACGTCCGCGGTCTGTAAACTGCCACAAGGTCCATGCGGCATCATCATCTGGCTTCTCCACATAATAGTGTGCCATCCAAAACGGATATCCGTTCAACGCAGGTGTGTCAAGGTATCTTTTTTTAAACTTGTATGATGTATAAATCACCGGCTTTACTCCATAATAACTCTCAAGAATGGCAACGCACTTCAGAATATCTTTTTGAAATTCCTCCCGGGAATCTCCGTGCTTCTCAACATCCAGCACAGGTGGAAGGTCACCTGCGCGTAGCGATACATTATGAATGAAGAAATCGGCCTGAAGCTCTGGTGGTGTGGATGGATTGTAAAAAAGATATGAGCCACAGGATAGCCCGGACTTTCTGGCCTCCTCTATATTATAGTCATAATTCTCATCCTTGAAATTACCTCCCTCGGTTGCCTTGATAAAGACAAACCTTAAGGGATACTCATTACGCGAGCATTCAGACACACGGCTCCAGTCAATAAGCCCCTGATGATGCGATACATCAATGCCGTACAACTCCATCCCCCCCGGCATACACACCTCATACTCTTTGGTGCCATAGCAGGGTTTCCATCTATAAGCGTACGGTCTGATAAGCAGGAAATAAGCGCCCAGCCCCATAACCAGCGCGAAAGATACGGTAGCGGTCCAGTGAGCCCACAATGGAAAATCCTTTTCCACTACAGAAGTACTCTTGCGCCTGGCCCCCGACTTTACCTTTCTCTTTCCGCCACTTACAGAGGAAGAGGGTCTTCCTTTAGCCGATGGCCGTTTGGAAGACCCTCTTTTCTTGCCGGATGACAAATTTCCAGTCTTGGTCACTTATGCTCCAGTTTCAATGTCTTGGTAGGCTGGTCGCATACCTCTGACGGGCCAAAGTACTGAATAGGGCCAGGATATACGAACGATGTCTCACGGGCCCACTCATCGCGGTGTGATGCGAACTCCTTGAAAGGAGCGCCGTCCAGCTCAACCAGAGCCTTGCGGATAACAGGCTTCATCTCACCGTTACGCTTCTCCATATTCATCATCATCGTGATAGGAATACCACCGGCAATCCACTCATCGGCAGGAGCCACAGTATTCTTTATTGATGACATATAACCGGTCTTGCCTGCGGCAATCAGCATTGATGCGTTGTAGCCAAGGCTGTAGCAGTAGTCAGCATCGAAATTCGACGGAGCAGCGCAACGGCCCTCATAGCCGAAGAAGTGATGCTGTGTACCGAACTTACCATTGAACTTACCCTCCTTCTTCCACTCAGCCAGCTTCACGGCAACCATATCGGCAAGAAGCTGCTCAGTCTCAATAAGAGATACCTGAACGTTTCCGTGCGGGTCACGCTCAAGAGCGAGCTGACGGCTCACACCTGCGGGAAGGCTGTTGAAAATAGCCGCATTCGCAGCTGAGAGGTGAGAAGCTATATATGCAATCTTCTCGTCTGCGCTGATCTTGTCAAACTCAGCCTGGTTGGCGGCGATAAGGTCATTCAGCTCGGAGATAAGCTTCTTTATGGCAGGAATGAACTCAATCAGTCCCTCCGGAACCAGAACGGTGCCGAAGTTCAGGCCGCGTGACGCACGCTCTGCCACAACACCTGCGATGTAATTTACTATATCATCCAGAGTCTGGTTCTTTGCCTCAACCTCCTCACCGATAAGGGTGATGTTAGGCTGTGTCTGAAGGGCACACTCCAGAGTCACGTGGCTTGCGCTACGGCCCATCAATTTGATGAAATGCCAATACTTCTTTGCAGAGTTGCAGTCACGCTCAATGTTTCCGATAACCTCGGAATACACCTTGGTAGCGGTGTCAAAACCAAAAGAGGTCTCAATCTCGGAGTTCTTCAAATCGCCGTCGATGGTCTTAGGGCAGCCTATTACCTGAACACCGGCATCGATAGACTTGTAGTACTCTGCCAGAACACAGGCATTTGTATTGGAGTCATCACCGCCGATAATCACCAGAGCCTTGATATCAAGCTCCTTGAGAATCTCCAGACCCTTGTCAAACTGATCCTTCTTCTCAAGCTTGGTACGGCCTGAGCCTATGATGTCAAAGCCGCCTGTATTGCGGTACTCATCAATGACATCGGCAGTCAGCTCAACATAGTTGTGGTCAACCAGGCCGCCAGGACCCAGAAGGAAGCCATACAACTTATTATCCTTGTTCAGGGCCTTAAGGCCGTCAAACAGACCGGCAATCACATTGTGGCCGCCAGGAGCCTGCCCGCCGGAAAGGATCACACCGGCATTGATGCTTTTCTTAAAGGACTCGCCCTGAGCAACCTCAAAGCGCAGATACGGCATACCGTATGTGTTGGGGAACAGTCTCTTAACCTCTTCCTGATCTGCCACTGACTGTGTCGGAGCACCCTCCACAGCCTTCAGTGCGCCACGCAAAGCCTTAGGAAGTTTTGGCTGATAGGCGGCACGAGCGATTTGTAAAGCACTTTTCATTTCTATACCTGTTAATAAATTTGGATTCATTCTGATAGTGCAAATTTCGCCAAAAAAGCAGAAGTGAGCAAACTTTTACCTATTTTTGTGTTCAGTAAAAACCATAACAGCTACGACTATGGCAAGCAGAAAGGATTTGAAAAAAAACGTGAGCTGCATTATAAGTGAGCTTCTCACTGAGTGTCTCATTCGCAGAGAATACGTTCCGGGAACAGACAAGGAGGCGGTTGACTCCATCATTTCGGAACTGATTGAGGCAGATGAGGATTTCACCTGCCGTATCAGCCACACAGAGCCGGGAATGGCCGCAAAGGCATACTACCGTGCATTCTATTCAGACTTCAACAAGAAAATTGAGGAGCTGATAGGCAAGATAGAGAAGCTTGGCGCGAAATAACAGGTAACGCAAATCTGTTCTTATGGGTAAAAGACTATCAGTATTACTGGCAGTCCTGTTGTTTGTAATATCATCGCAGAGCATTCAGGCACAGGGAAATGAGGGAACGGCAAAGGCACGTATTGTCAGCTACTTCAGCAAATACGAGTGTGAGACCGACATCCGCACCGTCTCCGTCAAGAAAACCAGCATCAGCAGCAGGGGCAAAAGCATAACAATCACGCTGAGTGATAATTTCGCGCGACAGCAGTTCCGCAAATCCACCATTGACGGCATACAGAGAGATTTAAGAAAAGTCCTGCCGTCAGAATACAAGGACTACCAGATAATCATACTAAGCAACAACAAGAACATATCAGACCTTGTTCCAAACCGTTTGCGTGAATACTCAGACCAGTCACTGTTCTGGAATGACGTATGCTACACAGGAGCGCCCTGGGTTACCAACGAGTCCTCAGCCTACACGGCAAACCGTGGCTTGAGCAGAGTTCATCTGGCTGTGACTCCCAGCCACGGCTATTATTTCGACAACAGGGAAAAGCAGATATGGAAATGGCAGAGGCCCTCTCTCTGGTGTACGCGCGAGGATCTGCTCACACAGTCATTCGTTTACCCGTATCTGATACCAATGCTTGAGAATGCAGGTGCGGTAGTCACCTCAATGCGCGAGCGTGACTGGCAGACGCAATCCGTTATCGCAGATGACCAGTCCGGACGCAAGACATATCAGGAGAGCAGTTCCAAAGGCAACAAATGGAAGACCTTGAAGGCAAACGGATACACGGCACGCCAGGGAAGGATAGCCACAGACAGCTCAGCTACTGTAAGATTCACATTCACAGGAACAGGCAAGACATCAGACTACGCATCGGCCACCTGGACGCCGGAGATTCCACAAAGCGGCAAGTATGCGGTGTATGTGACATACCAGTCTCTCAGCCAGAGTGTCACGGATGCAAGATACGTTGTGTATCACAAAGGAGGCGAGACGATATTCCGCGTAAATCAGCAGATTGGAGGCGGCACCTGGGTCTATCTGGGCACTTTCTGCTTTGAGAAAGGTCGAAGCCAGCAGGGTATGGTAATGCTTGACAATATCAGCTCTGAGCAAGGAATAGTATGCGCCGACGCAGTCCGCCTGGGTGGAGGATACGGCGAGGAGAAGCGTGGAGAACAGGCAAGCGGCAAGGCCAGATACCTTGAAGGCGCCCGATATTACACCCGGTTCAACGGCGCACCAGACTCCGTATTCCTGAAATATGAGGGAAAAGACGATTACAACGAGGATATTCAATCCCGCCCCAGAATGACCAACTGGCTTTCCGGAGGCTCTGTATATAACCCCGCTGAGAAAGGAGACAACGTTCCCATAGAGCTATGTCTGGCACTTCACACAGATGCAGGAGTGCGTCTGGGAGACAGTATCGTAGGCTCTCTTGGAATATGCACCACGCAGAAGAAGGACGGAATCCTGGGCACCGGACTCTCGCGCGATGTCTCACGCGACCTTGCAGACCAGGTATTGACAGACCTGAGACGGGACATCTCTGCCGCCACAGGGCGAGTCTGGACCATCAGAGGAGTACTTGACGACAATTATTGCGAGACACGCGAGCCCCAGATGCCGTCAACACTGCTGGAGTTACTGTCACATCAGAACTTCTACGATATGAAGTATGCGTTTGACCCCAGGTTCAGGTTTGTCGTATCGCGCTCCATATACAAATCCATACTCAAATACGTAACCTCAATGCACGGCCGTCAATACACGGTTCAGCCACTCCCTGTGGATCACTTTATGATAAAGGAGAACAAGGAGTCCGGAAGCCTGAGACTAAGCTGGAATCCTGTACTGGACCCTGTGGAGCCATCGGCCAGGCCAGACGGCTATATTGTATATACCAGCATTGACGGACTTGCCTTTGACAACGGAATAGCCGTACGCAATCCATATTACGAGTTCGTTCCCGATTACGGGCATGTCTATAGCTTCAAGGTAACCGCGGCGAACGGCGGAGGACAGAGTATGCCCTCCGAGACGCTGTCAGCCTGCATTACCCGTCGCAGCAAGGGCACGGTACTCATAGTAAACGGATTCCAGAGACTCTCCGGACCTGCCACAATTGAGTCTGACACCCGTCTGGGTTTTGACATTGAGGCCGATGCTGGCGTACAGTATATGGAATCACCCATCCTGTGTGGCGTTCAGAAGGTATTCGACCGCGCCAATGCCAGACTGGCCGACACAGAGGATGAGCTTGGATTCAGCGGTGATGAGCTGGACGGCATCATAATAAAGGGAAACGAGTTCAACTACCCATATATACACGGCATGGCAATAGCCTCGGGCAAAGAGTACTCTTTCGTATCGTGCAGCCGCGAGGCATTGGAGGATAGCCTGATATCATTGTCAGACTATCCCATTGCAGACATTATTCTGGGATTGCAGAGACACACGGCAAACGACACGATAATGGGACAGGACTACAGCACCTTCCCGCCTGTATTCAGATCAATGGTGACAGATTATCGCGCGAATGGAGGCAAGCTGATAATAAGCGGCTCGTTCACCGGCTCCGACCTGTACGGCACAACCGAGGGGCGCTCATTCGCAAACGAGGTTCTCAGATTCAAGTGGAACGGTTCCATAAAGGATGGCGGCGAGACAAGCGTCAAAGGGCTTGGCGACACTTTCAACCTTACAACAGAGTATGACGGAGAGATATACAGGCTCTCACATCCTGAGATACTTGAGCCATCCGGTAACTCAATGGCCATATTCGCATATTCAGACAGCCGTTTCTGCGCAGGCGTGGCAGAGAAGAGCGGCAAAGGCGGCTCCGTCACTCTGGGATTCCCTATCGAGAGCATTAAAGGAGATAAGCTAAGGACAAAGGTAATGTCCTCACTGATTACATATCTTACAGAATAACGTTTACAATTATGAGCAGAATACAAGCCAACAAATCAGCATCAAGGTGGATTGAGGTATCAGACGACAACCTCAGGACAATAAGCGAATACTCCCTGTTTCTGGGTCTGATAGACAGCAACGGCATCGTTTCCGAATCTGTGCTGGAGAAACTCAGGCTCAATATCAGATCGCTCCTTACAACGGCAGGCACAGACAAGAACCTTATTGACCTGTGCATCGATGTAATATATCACAAGGATATGAAGGCTTTCGGTCTGGAAAAGCTGATTGCCCTATATGACAAATGGTGTCCTGAGAACCAGCCGGCTCAGCCGCAGGAGTAAGACAAATGCGCCCACTCTGGCTTCCTACCACAAAAAAGGAGTGCGAGCGTCTTGGCTGGGAACAGCTTGACGTGATACTCTTCAGCGGAGACGCGTACGTTGACCATCCCTCATTCGGCACCGCCGTCATAGGGCGTGTGCTTGAGGCGCAGGGACTGCGTGTCGCCATCGTGCCACAGCCGAACTGGCAGGATGACCTTCGTGATTTCAAGAAACTCGGACGCCCCACCCTCTTTTTCGGTGTCACCGCAGGCACTATGGACTCTATGGTGAACAAATACACCGCAGGAAAGAGGCTTCGCTCGGAAGACGCCTACACCCCCGACGGCCGGCACTCCGGAAGACCCGAGTATCCATCGATAGTCTATACTCAGGCATTAAAGAAACTCTTTCCCGACGTACCCGTAGTTCTGGGAGGCATCGAGGCATCCATGCGCCGGCTAAGCCACTATGACTACTGGCAGGATAAGATTATGCACAGCATTCTGGTTGACAGCAAGGCAGACTGGCTGGTCTATGGTATGGGCGAGAAGCCCATAGTTGCCATAGCCGAAGCCATCAGGCACGGTCATCCAGAGGAGATTGCCGCCCAACCTCAGGTAGGATACATCAGCAAGGACATACCGGAAGGCATAAAGCCGGATGACAAGGTACTCCATAGCTTTGAAGAGTGCATTAGGAGCAAAGAGGCTCAGGCAGAGAATTTCAGAGTCATTGAGGAGGAATCGAACAAAATACTCTCATCGCGGATTATCCAGCAGGACAATGACAGGTACGTAGTAATAAACCCTCCCTATGAGCCTATGTCAACTCAGGAGCTTGATGCCATATATGACCTGCCATACACCCGGCTGCCGCACCCAAGATATGCCGGAAAACGCATCCCGGCATACGAGATGATACGTCATTCCGTAACCATTCACAGAGGTTGTTTTGGCGGATGCGCATTCTGCACCATATCCGCCCATCAGGGCAAGCAGATTGTGAGCCGCAGCAAGGAGAGCATTATAAAAGAGGTGCAGGCCATAACACGTATGGAAGACTTCAAGGGATACATCTCAGACTTGGGAGGTCCCTCTGCCAATATGTACGGACTTGGAGGAAAGGACAAGGAACTTTGCAGGAAATGCAAGCGGCCTACCTGCCTGCACCCCAAAGTATGCCCTAACCTCAATACCGACCTCAGCCAGCTTACAAGCCTGTACCAATCAGCCGCAGCCGTTCCAGGAGTGAGGAAAATATGCGTTGGCAGCGGAATCCGTTATGACATACTGCTTCACAACAGTGGCGACGAGCGCACAGACAAGTCTCACAAGGAATACACCAGACAGCTGATAGAGAATCACGTGAGCGGCAGACTCAAAGTGGCTCCCGAGCACACATCAGACAGTGTGCTGAACATTATGAGAAAACCGTCATTCAGACAGTTCGGGCAGTTCAACAAAGAGTTTGAGGATATCAACCGCAAATGCGGCCTCAGGCAGCAGCTCATCCCCTACTTCATAAGCAGCCACCCCGGATGCACCGAGCAGGATATGGCAGAGCTGGCAGTAATCACCAAACGATTGAATTTCCATCTGGAACAGATACAGGACTTCACGCCAACGCCTATGACTCTCAGTACGGAGATATTCAGTACAGGCATCAATCCCTACACTATGAAGCCTGTCTATTGCGCGCACAGCGCAAGGGAGAAACTGGCTCAACGGCAGTTCTTCTTCTGGTATGAGCCAGACAAGCGCCACGCCATCATAGCAGAGCTACGCCGCATAGGGTGTGAGGACTTAATCAGGAAGTTGTTCAACTGACACAGACAAATCGGGTAGGAGGTAAATGCTAATCATAAAAGGTATTTCCCTCCTACTTTTGCATTTACCGACCTCCCACACCACCGTACGTGCCGTTCGGCATACGGCGGTTTCGCGCTTTCTCATCCTACGATGTGTGGCAAGTTGT
>JAZLLE010000039.1:0-15754 GCA_045597985.1 Bacteroidaceae bacterium
ACAATCAGCTGAGACTTGCTTCTGTTAGCATTTTCAGAGTTGAAAAGCGACACGATTCTTTCTATCAGCAGAGTATGCAACTTGGCCCCGAATTCATCCACTATCAGTCGCTTTCCGTTTTCCAGCGCATCTATGATTGGGAAGGCAAGTGAGAAATATTTGATTGTTCCATCCGACTCCGCTTCTCTCATCGGAAATACTGCGTGACCAGTTGCATTACCATTCTCGTCATATGAAAAGGAGCACGCCGTGTCGGAAAGTCAACAATCGCCGAAGAGTTTGCCAAAAACGAATACGAGTCATATATTCTTGTGGATTTCACCAAGGTCGGACCTGAAATTCCTGCCCTTTTTGATGATGTCTCCAATCTTGACCGCATCTTCATGGCATTACAATTCTACTTCAATGTCACGTTAATTCCCCGAAAGTCGGTCATTGTTCTAGATGAAATACAAGAATGTCCAAAAGCACGTCAGGCAATCAAAGAGCTGGTAAAAGATCGCAGATATGATTATATCGAGACGGGGTCCCTTATCAGCATAAAGCGTAACACGAAGGGGATACGTATTCCAAGCGAAGAGACGCGTCTTACGATGTTACCGATGGATTACGAAGAATTCCGTTGGGCGCTGGGAGACCGGACAACGGTTCCTCTTTTGCAACAGGCTTTCAATGCCAGGCAGGCACTTGGGGATGCAGCACACCGGAAAATTATGCGCGACCTCCGTTTGTATATACATACAATTTTAACATACTGAGAATCCTTGAGCCAATAAAAATGGCCTGTCAGATAAGTGGCAGGCCATTTTCAATATTGAAGTACTGACTGAATTACGCTTTCTCCTTTCCGCTCTTGAGCGCAAAAATCATCTTCTGTTGTTCTATTTCCCTACGCAACTCTTCCTGGGTAATCTACCGTATTCGTCTTCAAATCAATCAGCACGAAACACTTGAGAATATAGTTGTAAAAGACCAGATCAATGTAATAATCCTTCTTCTCTGCATGGATATGCTTCTGTCGGTCAACAAAAGCGAATCCCTTGCCCAATTCCATCAGAAAGGTGGTGAGATGGTTCAATTTGTTCTATCAAAGCCCTGCCCGGTTTGGATATTTGCCAGACATTACAGAAATGTTTAAATTTGTACAGCGTAATTTCTGATGGTTGAGAAAGTCCTATGAGACGATTGCTGATTACTATGTGCCTGTTGGGCAGTTTGCTGAGTGAGACCTCCGCACAGTGGCGCGCTGGGGTGTACGCCGGTGCCGGTTTCTGCGGGCGAAGCTTGCAGGGGGTATATGATTATGCGCGCTCGCGTTCCGTAGTTCCTGGCGTGGTGGCGGGAGTGACCGGACAGTACAATTTTGTGGATTGGTTTGGCATAAGGATGGATGTGAATATGCAGTGGCGTAATTTTGATGATGTCTATAGTGTCATTGCGGAACAATACCGTAACAGGAATCTCTACGTTGATGTCCCTTTGATGGCAAGTTTCTCTTTTGGCTCTGACAGGCTTCGCGGTTATGTGAATCTGGGCGGTTATGCCGGAATATGGGCATCGCGTCAGGTCTTCTGCAAGCCCTGGCAGGGCGGAAGTTTTCTACCATTGAGAAAAGAGTATGTTCAGACGGGATTCACAAGAGCCGAGAATCGTTTCGATGCGGGTGCGGCCGGGGGAATAGGCATCTCATACCAGTTCCGGACAAATCTTGTGGCAAGTGCGGAGTGTATGATGTATTACGGACTGACTGACAGCCACAATACCGGCTCATCAAGATTCCTTCAGCCATCATACGATACTACTCCGTGTGTCTGCGTGGGAATAGCCTGGCAGTTTGATTAAAAAGCGGGATTGTGTAAAATGAATTTTATGAGAGACAGACTTATCACCATATTGACAATCGTTGTGACGTCTTTGGCATCAACGTCGTGCAGACGGGGCACCACCTTGATTTATGACCCTGAGGATCAGTTTTACCAGGCAGTCCAGTTCTCCACACTGGCAGGACAGTGGCAGTACATCTGGCAGGCTATGGACAATAACTATGTGTTCTGGGATATTGACGATACCGATTGGGATGCCTTGTACAATAAGTATTACCGTAGATTCAAGAATCTGGATGAACTGTTGGATTCACTTGATAAGGAGTGTGGAAAGGGCAATCTGGGGTCTGACAAGCTGGAGAGTATCAACCACGCTGAAATGTCTGATTTGATGAGCAAGGAACTTGCGGCTGATCTCAGCTCTCTGGTGGATCGGCACCTTACCCTGCGTATGTGTAACCCTCACAATGGTAACAGACCGTATGTAGTCCAGCCTTTGGGCTCGCATCTTGCCCGTCGGCCCGATTATCACAAGACCGTAACTAATAGCCAGGCATTGCGTGATAATTCCACATACAATGGCGTGGATTACATTTATGATGCGATACAGCGCTACTATGGCGTCACTCCATATTATGTACTAGATGAGAGCTCATCCTTCAGGTGGATGTATGCCTGTTGTCTGGAAGGCGGAATAATGTATTTGCGAATGGGAGGATATTTCCTTTCGGAAATGGATGAGAAGCCCGAAGTGAAGGACTTGGTGACCCGGTTTTTTAGTGCCGTCAACACGGCCGTAAATGATGGAAACCTGCAGGGCATCATATTGGACAACAGGGGAAATACAGGTGGTTATGTCAATGACCTTACTTATATTCCCGGCATGTTTATGCGTGATACTGTCAAGATTATGGAGAAAAAGACAAAGAACGGGCTGGGTAGATATGACTATTCTCCAATGGAGGAATGCAGGATAGTGCCTGCCGATGAGACCATAGATATAGCCGGTGCGCCGTTTGTGGTAATTCAGGATATGAACTCGGTATCAATGGGTGAGATGAGTGGCTATGCCTGCGCGATGACAATACCATCGGCCGTAATCATCGGCGAGCGATCCGCAGGGGCATTGGGCGAGCTCATACCCGATTATCCTGACCTTTTCCATTCCGGTCCGGTAAACTATCACACTGAGAGTGACGAGCCGTATATCTACACCTCAACATATTCTTCCTCGTTGTATAGCAGGGCGGACAAGGCCTGGAAATCGCTTGAGGGTATTGGAATAGAACCTGATGTCTATTGCCGCCTCGATTACGACGCGCTTGCCGCCGGTGGCCGTGACACGCAGCTTGACCGTGCGGTGAGGTATATTCTCACCGGAGAATAACCCCGGTACTATTTGTTTGCGGATATTGTTACTTTGCGGCTTTCTTAGCCTGCTTGGCCAGCTTCTTTGACGGAACTGCGTCGGTCTTGAGCGGCATGAGCTTCCATACTACGGTCCAGGTTAGGGTCTGGCCCGGCTGCAGCATCGTGTAGGCGCCCTGGCTCTCAAGCTCAATGTAGGTCTTGCCCGAGTTCAGATATACCTGAATCTCAGCC
Organism: Bacteroidaceae bacterium; assembly: GCA_045597985.1. Classification (GTDB taxonomy): domain Bacteria; phylum Bacteroidota; class Bacteroidia; order Bacteroidales; family Bacteroidaceae; genus Colenecus. The sequence goes on from JAZLLE010000039.1 coordinate 3,426, forward strand.
TCCTTCGGGGCCGGCTTCAGATCGCCCTGGAGGTTGGTGAATTTCTTGAGCATAAGCAGGCCGTTGTCGGCGTATGCCAGCCAGCCGTTACCGTCGGCATTGATTTTGCGGTTCTGGCGGTCCTCGTCTGGTATCATCCAGCATATTCCGTCTGACGATGTGAATGGCATAAGTCCTGCCGGGTCTATGCTCTCCATAGGTGCCTCAAAGAAGATGAGGCCCTGGTTCAGCACGCGGGTAATCTCCCAGGGAGCTACCTGGCGGGCTGCATCGCCCTCGTTTTTGATAGTGTAGTTTATGGTGATGGTCTCCTTCTTTGCGTTGGGAATGAACTCCTTGATTATTCTGAACGGGAGCTTCTGGGTGAGCTGGCTGGTCATAATCAGGTTGTCGCCACTCTTCTCAACGCTGTAAGTGCGGCTGTCGTACTCTGGGATTGGCGGCCAGTTCCACTCAACCTGCGGGCTTGTCCAGAATGTGCTGCCGAACTGGTTGGGCATTGTGAGCTGCGAGAGCATCTCGGTCTCGCCATACTTGTACGACATAATCTTTGCGCCACGGCCGGCATCAATTATCATACTTACATTACCTACTGTGATGGTGTAAGGGTCTGACGGGTCCTGCGGCTGTGAGCGGAAACCCATAAACTGCGCGTTAGCAATACCTGCGGCCATCGAAAGGGCCAGAAGTGTCAGAATAGTTTTCTTCATAATCTATGTCTTGTCTATTTGTTTGCCTTTGTAAAAACCTAACAATCGGTAAATATAGACAAAAAAACAATTATTCATTCATTGCGGTGGCAAGAATATCGGACAACTTGTCGCGTGATATCTTTCCCTCAAGGGCTATGAACGTACACTCGTCGCTCACAACTACGGTCATAATGAAGCTGGTTACTATGGCATCATCTCCTATGGTGTACATACGCATAGACTCGCCGTTGTCCTTGGCCTCCATAAGAAGCTCGTACTTGCCGGCATCCAGAAGCTTGTCTATGTCCTTGCGCAATGAGGCGCTCACACTTGGATTGTCGCTGTCTATCAGATAGAAACCTGTCAGACTCTTGATTACCGGTGTCAGGTTGACATTGTCATCGCCTATGCTCAGATTCGGTATGTTGCCTATAATCTTGAACATGGCGGGCGATATATAGACCGCCGATACATCCTCCGCGTCGGAATACTTATTGTAGATGGCCTTGCCATTCTGTGCGAACGCGCTTACCGTGAGCAGCATCAAGGCTGCAATCATCATTATCTTTCTCATAATTCTGTCATTATTTGGTTCCGTTGAATATCTCTGATGTTCTCTTTATTGCAGGCTCTGCCTCGGCCGCAATCTCAAGACCTTTCCCCATTTTCTCCTGTATGTACTGGAATGTCTGCTCCAACTGCGCGTATGCCAGCATTGGGTCTGAGAATGTATCCTTTGGCTGGCTTGCCTTTACGAGCACTATTCCCAGACAGGCCGCAGCCGCTGCAGATGCCGCAATGCCTATGATGGTATGGCGTGTTCTGACCGCAGGTCTTTCCTGCGCGTGCAAGGCCGCTGCCGTCAGTGTGCCGGATATCTTGTCATCAAGCTCCTCAGGGATGCTGATGGTCTTGTCGGTGGCAACTCTCTCAAGCTCCTCCAAGCTCATTCTCTCAATTTCCTCAATTGTCTTCATAACACTTTCTCAATTTCTTAATAGCACGGCTAAGTGATACTCTCAACGTAAGATAGGGTATTCCGGTCCTCTTCTCAATCTCCTGATAAGGCAGGTCCTGAAACACCTTCAGATTCAGAACCTCGCGTTGTTTTGGCGGCAGCTCCCGCATAGCCCGCATTATCCTGTCTATGGACTCTCTCTGCTCCAGTATATCTGACGGTAAGGAGAGCGCCGCCTCTTCAGGAACATCCTCAACCGGTGTGGATTGCCGGATGGATGATTGTCTTAACTTGTCAATGCAGATGTTGCGGATAAGTGTCAGACAGTATGCCGCCGGATTCTCTACAGTGTCAAGCGCGTGGTGGTTGTTCCAGAGTCTCAGGTACAGGTCCTGTACGGCATCCTCGGCGTCCATCTCCGACTCCAGGATGTGGAATGCCACCCTGTAGAGCTGTCCGCCAAGCGGCTGATATACCTTTGAGAACTGTTCCGCTGTCATTATGCCCGGTTTATAGATTGTTGCCGGCAAGCTCCATTATCGCATCAACGGAGAGTGAGCCGAACAGGCAGATAAGCGCGCAGTCCTCAGGCGCGAACAATACGAAGTCTTTGACAGTCTCGCTGTCGTCTGATACCACTCCGTACATCCTCATTGTGTCGTCTCCGTCCTTTACCTCCATAAGAAGGTCTGTGTTGTCAAGCGCCTTGCCCAGCCTTGAGGTTATCTGACTGCGTGTCTTGTCACTGACATTCTCATAGCTGATAATTGACACTCTCTTTACGTTTCTTATTATTTTCAATGCCTGTCTGATATCTGGATCGTCATCGTAATCTGCCGCCACACGTATTATTTTCTTTATCAGTGACGTGGCTATCGAGCCAACGTTGACTACCTCGAATCCCTCCTCGCCGCTGTACGTACGGATTATCTCCGTCAGGCTGTTGCGGTCTATTCCGCCATTGACTTTCCTTGCCGCATCGGCATAAAATGGCAGCAATAGCGCCACTGCCATCAGAATCATTGCTTTTCTCATTTCTTCTTCTTTTGTGTTGTCTTTACTCATCTTTTGAATTGTCCGTAAAAGGTTGTCTGATATAAAGACGTATCACGCCCGTATTTGTTACACACGGGTGTTAAAGTTCCGGAGATTTCAGGTGATAGAGCAGCAGGGTAGGGTTGTCACGCCTGGCGGCCTTGCTGAATACGGCTCTGACGCTATCGTCGCTCCTGTCGTCAGAGTCATCGTCCTGGTTGGAGGTCAGCCAGTTCTCTGCATCCATAATATCGATCAAACCTATCAGGGTGTTGTCATAGCAGCCCTTTGTAGAGGCGAATGGGATTCTCTTGAACGTCTGGTCGTTCCAGGTGCTACGGTACACCTTTGAGGTGCTTTTCTCAAATATGTATTCGGCTCCGTCCCTGTATTTGATAATCATAAAGTCACGTGTGTCGGTTATGTCCGATAAGATGGAGCTGAAGTATTTGTCGCCCATAAAATTGAAGTCGCGCCTCACGTCTTCCGGCAACTCCTCAACGAAGCACAGGTTGGCCACACACTCAATGCTGTCGATGCCGCATATGCGGTAGATATGGTTGTCAAACCGGCGCATCAGCCAAATGTCATCACTTGCGTTAGCGGTACAGAATCCTTCGTACTCAATGCTGTAATCACCCTGCCAGTCCTCAATCTGCCCCATCTTGTAATCACGTCTGTCAAAGGGGACGCTGATGCTGTCGTCGGGACGTATCATTACATAATCGTCCACTGGGTAGGTGTGCAGATGATTCTTGAGCAGCAGTGTGCCATCCGGCATAAACCCATATATGCGGTCCGTAGAAAAAGTGATATCGCTCTCGCCTATGGAGCGCTTGCGCAGGAACTTGCCGTCGTAGCCGTAGTAATAGATTTGAGAGGGGTACAACTGTACTATTATCACCTCGTTCCGCACGGGGTCCAGCGTCCAGCCGGACAGATTGTTGTACTCGTATGACGCGTTGCCCTGATGCCCGATGTTGTGCAGATAGTGTCCGGTGGAGTCGAATACCATAACCGAGCTGTTCTCCCATCCCCCGGTGGAGAGTATGAAGAATCGCCCGTCATCGTAACGTATGTCGGAGATGTCGCTGACAAGGGCCTCCCTGGAGTCATCAAGATAGATTACCTCAAAGTTGTCAAGCATACAGTCCAGCATTGAGCCGTCAAGCTTTATGATCTTGCTCTCTGTAATCTGCAGGGAGTTGTCCGGAGCCGTATTCCCCTTGCCGCTGCCCTTGCATCCGCATAGGGCAGGGATGATGGCCGCACACAGGCCAAGTGATACGATGGTCCGGCACAAGCGTCCTGATAGCTTGCCGTGGCGAAGGTTGAGGTGACACGTCATGATAATTTTTTTGCAAATTTACGAAGATAATCGGATAGTAAAAAGCCGATAAGATTGTTTTGTGTATCTTTGCGGCAATTCGGCAGATATCGGCTTCTGGCCAGAAGTTCCTTCTTGGTGTCTCCGTTCTCGAATCTCTGTGGCTCGTACCTGTATCCGTCCAGCCTCGCGTCCTCACGGTTACCGGAGTGCCTATAGTTACGCTCGTTTCGTTTCATTATTTGAAACGAAATAAATATAGTTAGAGAAATTTCGTTTCATTATTTGAAATGAAATGAGCGAGGCTTCGGCAAGTAATGGCACTTGATTGCCCCCATATTTTTTCGGGTGAGCCGTAATCGGGCAGACTTTTTTGTGTGCTGATAAAAAAGTGGGCCACAGAACTTGTTCCTGTGACCCACTTTGTAGCGCCTACGGGAATCGAACCCGTATGCCAAGATTGAGAATCTTGTATCCTAACCGTTAGATGAAAGCGCCGATTAGTTTATTTCCTGCTTGAATCACCCCTGCTTCGCGGAAGCTGGGGGATTCGAACCCCCGGTACAGTTGCCCGTACGGCAGTTTAGCAAACTGCTGGTTTCAGCCACTCACCCAAACTTCCTTCCGGGAACCACCGTTGTGATTCTTAAGCGACGGCAAAGGTAGTGCCTAATTTTGAATCTCGCAACAATTCTGCAAAAAAAATGTGCTGATTTATGTTTTTTTTGTCCTGACGAATAATTGTGCTATCTTCGCATCTGAAGAAACAACCTGTCTGTATGACAATTGAGGATAAAAATGCGCAAATGCCGCGAGGCTGCAGGCTGATTGAGTTTCCTGAGTCTGTTGACTCCAGAGGCAGTCTCTCGTTCGCAGAGGGTATGCGGCACATCCCTTTTCAGATAGAGAGGGTGTTCTGGATATATGGCGTGCCCCAGGGAAAGACACGCGGCGAGCACTCACACAATGAGTCATCGGAGGTGGTGGTGCCTGTAACCGGTGAGTTTGATATGTATGTAAGCGATGGCGCGCGTCAGGTTGTGGTCCATCTTGACTCGCCCAGACAAGGCATACTTATACCGCCTGGTATATGGTGCGAGCTCAGGAACTTTGCCCGGGGAACGGTATGTGTGGTGCTCGCATCGCATCCATACAATGCGGCGGGCTATACAAACGATTTCACCCAGTACCGGAATGAGCTTGTAAGCGCGGTACGCTACGACTCTTCAAGAAAGGATGAGTGGAACGCCTTTGTGGCGGCCTCGAAGAATGGGACATTCCTGTTGGACAGAAACTATATGGATTACCATTCGGACCGTTTTCAGGACTGCTCGCTGATGTTCTACAAGCAGGGGCGTCTGATAGCCTTGCTGCCCGCCAACCTGAATGCGCGGGAGGGTACAGTGCAGTCTCACGGAGGTCTGACATACGGCGGTATGATTCTGTCGCGACAGATAACGGCGGTTGAGGCTCTGGAAGCCTTCAGCTGTGCCACAGACTGGATGAAAGTTGAGCTTGGGGCCCATAGACTTATATACAAGCCTATTCCTTATATATACAGTTCCTTGCCGGCGGAAGAAGACCTGTATGCTTTGTTCCGTAGCGGGGGCAAGCTTTGCTCGCGTGCGGTATCGTCGGTAGTTGACAACTCAAACCGCCTGCCGGTACGCAAGCTTCGCCAACGTGGGGCTGCCAAGGCCGTCAAGGCCGGTCTGCATATAGAGGAGGCCAGAAATGCAGCTGATTGGAATGCGTTTTGGCAGGTCTTGTCTGACGTGCTTATGGAGCGGCATAACAAGATGCCGGTACACACGGTTGACGAGATGCTGCTGCTGGCCGGACGTTTCCCTGACAAAATCAGATTGTATGTTGCTCGTGGCACCGAAGGCGTTGTGGCGGGTACTGTGGTGTTCGAGACATCACAGGTGATACACGCGCAGTACATCGCATCCTCACCGGTGGGGAAGCAGAACGGTGCTCTGGACTTGCTTTTTGATGTGCTGATTGGTCAGACATACGCCGACAAACCATACTTTGATTTTGGCGTATCTACCGAACAGGGCGGCAGTTTTCTTAACGAGGGGCTTATTTTCCAGAAAGAGGGATTTGGCGCCCGCTCGGTTGTTTATGACGCTTACGAGATAGAATTTTAGTCCTCGGATTTCAATTGCATGAAATATTTGTTAACTTTGAGACATCAATTATTAGAATAATGAAGAATTTTACAAAAATCGGTCTTGCGGCAACTATGATGCTGGCATCGGTCACTCTCTTCGCACAGAAGAGCATTCCATTGGTTTATGATGAGGAGTTCACTGGTAAGAATTATCCGGCACCGGCTTTCATTACGGTAGATGAGGCCTCGGAGATGGCTGCCCTGCCTGATCCTTTTGAGTTCTCAAACGGTAAAAAGCAGGTTAAGAAGTTCAAGGACTGGGAGAAGCGTCGCTCGGAGATTATACGCGAGCTGTATAACTACGAGGTGGGCCTGAAGCCAGAGGTGGCACGTGAGAATATTGAGGCTACCCTCGAGGACAATACCCTGACCGTGAAGGTTACCGTCAATGGCGAGACACTTACCCTTACATCAAAAATCTCATATCCGGAGGGTGACGGTCCGTTCCCACTTATGATTGGAGCCTCAATGATAAGCATTCCTCAGAATCTTCTCAAGGAGCGCAACATAGCTACTATGACTTTCAATATGAATCAGGTTATGGCGCATCAGCAGAAGCGTGGCAATGAGCCAATCAACAAGCTCTATCCGGAGTTGGTTGAGAATGGCGCATACGCTATGTGGCCGTGGGGTATCAGCCGTCTGATTGACGGGCTGGAGATTGTAGGGGCTGCCAGTAAGATTGATATGAGGCACATTGGCGTTACCGGATGCTCATACGCCGGCAAGATGGCTTTGTGGTCAGGTGCTTTTGATGAGCGTATAGCTCTTACTATAGCTCAGGAGCCAGGTGGCGGTGGCGCTGCAGCTTGGCGTGTATCTGAATTGGTTGACCAGTTCCGCCTTCCTCAGGGTGTAGAGAAGCTGGGCCGTACCGACAATCACTGGTTCAAGGAGTCAATGTGGGACTGGAAGGACGAGAATGTCACAAAGCTTCCGTATGACCATCACGAGCTGTGTGCGCTGATTTGTCCGCGTGCTCTTCTTGTACTGGGCAATACGGATTTTGAATGGCTGGTTGATGAGGCCGGTTATGTGTCGAGCGTGGCTGCCCGCGAGGTTTGGAAGAAGTTCGGCATCGAGGACCGTATGGGCTACTCAATACAGGGTGGTCACGGTCACTGCCAGCTCCCTAAGAGCCAGTATCCGGAGGTTGAGGCTTTCCTTGACAGATTCCTTCTTGGCAAGGATGTTGACACCGACGTGCGCCACATTGACCAGAAGATTAAGGACAATATGTCCAAGTTCGGTCTTACCGTGGAGCAGTTCATTCCGTGGGTAAACGAGATATCTGGTATGGCAAAGGATTAAATCCGTAGTCTGAACGGGTGAATCAGATATGCCTAAGCATGTAAGTTCTTGGTAGCGATAAAACGGCTTTTCTGCCATAAATCACGATAACTGTCGTCTGTTATGTCCATTCCTTTTGTAAAACAATCGGAATGGACTAATTTTATATCCTGACAATTATGATGGTAAGGTTGTGGGAGATTCATCGGAAACATGGACCTGGGAAATGATTAACGATGCGGGCATAGTCTTCCTTCCTGCTGCCGGCTATCGCTATGGCAGCAATGGCAATACGAACGTCTACGACGCAGGCAGCAACGGCTACTACTGGTCCGCTTCTTCGCGCGGCCTCAGCTTCGCCTTTGACTTGTACTTCAACAGCGGCAATGTCGATCCGAGCCATAGCGACCTCCGGAGCCAGGCCTACGCTGTCCGTCTCGTCACAGAATGTCAGAGCAAGCTGAGTGCAGAATGAAGCTTGCTTCGATTATGCCGAGGCGATGCCTGACATTGCTTGCAATCAAATTAATAACACCTTGCCCAAGGCCGTAAGGCCACAGGCAAGGTGACCATATTAAAATCCTTGAAAGCCTTAATCCAGCGCCCGCGGGGCGCTGGTCGTTGAAAAATCAGAAGAAAAATTTGGATTTGTTCACTAATTAGTTACCTTTGCGGTAATGAAAAGAGAATACATACGGACTATCCAGGTTTTCGAGGATCATTTTATTGAATTCAAGAAGACTTTATCAAAAGACGTTCTGAAGAAGATGTATCAGGTTTTTATGCTGATAATGACTGTGGAAATGGTTCCGGCCAAATTTCTTAAACCTATTACATCAGTCAAGGACTTATACGAAATAAGGGTTGAAGAGGGAGGCAACATATTCCGAGTTTTCTGCTGCTTTGATGAAGGAAAACTGATAATCCTTTTCAATGGCATACAGAAGAAATCACAGAAACCCCCGAAAGAGGCTCTGGATAAAGCTGAAGCCTTGATGAAGAAATATTTTGAATTGAAAAAGGAGCAGGAAAATGAAAGATAACAAGAAACTGAATCTCACACCTATTGAGGACCTTATTGCAGAAGATTTCGGTAAGGTCGGTACGCCTGAGCGCGATACATTCGAGATGGAATGCGACGCATTCATCATTGGTGAGCAATTGAAGGACGAACGCCTGAAAGCCGGTTTGACACAAGAGGAATTGGCAGAGAAAATCGGAACAAAGAAAAGCTTTATCTCTCGCTTGGAAAAAGGAAGGGCTGATATCCAGCTGTCAACGCTGGTGAAAGTATTCCGAGGAGTTGGAAGAGAAATCAGTGTACGTGTTTTATAGTAGCATATCTGAAGTCCTGATATGCCTAAGCCGCCTAAGTCTGTATGTTCTTGTTAGCGGAATAGCGGCTTTTCAGCTATAAATCACGATAACTGTCGTCTGTTATGTCCATTCCTTTTGTAAAACAATCGGAATGGACTAACTTTGTGGGATTTTGATATGGCATTTATCGAACACCATGTAGTTTTACCTGACAATGTTTGATGTTCTATTTTGTTGTTCACCTGTTTAATATTATAGCCTTGTTGATGAATACAAAGCAATAATTACGAATAATTTATAGTTATGAAAATCGTTTACATTCCTCCAAAAATCAAAACATTTGCGGTTGAGCCTCGCACTCCCGTTGCTTCCAGTCCCGCTGGCGACCAGATTAATCAATATGAGTTAGAGAATTGGGAAGAAGAATAAAACGGAAGAAGCTATGAGAAAGATATCAATATTATTATTCGCGGCAGCAGTGCTTTTCGCATCTTGTGCCAAGGATCCTGTAATGCCGGAAGTGTACAATCAAACATCGGTAACCATAAGCGCATCCTTATCAGAGTTCGGAACCAAGACGGTTACAGACATTGACAACGTGACCAAGTGGGTGACAGACGACGAGATAACGATCACGGACAATAGTACGTCAAAGACATATCAATATAAGGTGAAGGAGGGCGGCTCCGCCACTGCCGGGTTCGTCCCGGTGGACGCAGGAAATGTGCTTCCGGCGGCTGACAGCTACAATCTGTCGGCAGTATATGCGGGCGGTGTCACTTCCTGCCAGACGAACGTGTACGGCCGTACTTCCGAGGCTCCGTTGTCCGCTACGTTCAGCGGCGCAGCAGAGAACGGAGAAATCAAGCTGGTGTTCAGCCAGGATGCGTCACTTATCACATTCTCGTTCGTTGATGCGAAGAACGGCAAGGCTCCCTTCAAACTCAGCCAGCTGGTGATAGAGAGCATAGGCGGAGAGGAGATAGCGGACGGTTCCAGCATCATCACCGTGACCCCGGAAGGCGATGCGACCTCGACATACCAGACCGTGGTAAGCAAGATTGCCCTTTCCAAGGGCCTGCTTATCAAGGCTACCTCAGCAGAGGATGCCGCTTCTGCAGCTGGCGGGACCGAATTCCCTGCAGGAACCGAATTCTGCAAGATTATCAAGCAGGGCGGAGCGGACCTCAGCAACGAATCCGGTGTCCACGCAGTAGTCACCGTGCTTCTCAACCAGCAAGGCATCAGCAGCAAGTCCGACCTTGTTTCGTTCGGCTATGTCCTTGAGCACCAACTCTCCGTGTCCAACTACATCGGCGGAACTTACAACTACGGCGGCCACGCCACGCCTGAGATATCCGTCCTTGCGGACATCGATATGGGCGGCACTCTGGCGCAGCCCATCGAGTGGCATCCTATCGGCGAGGGCTGCAGCGAGGATGAGACTCTCAGATACTATTTCAACGGCCACGAACATAATATTTATAATTTCAACGTTGTCACCGACGCATCGTATTTCGGCCTTTTCGGCGACGTGTATGACGTGACCTACTGGGGCGGACAGATAGTAAACCTGAACCTCGGCACGAGGGATGGTGAGACATGGGACGGTGTCAGCAAGATTACACTCGAATCCAACGGTAACGGGGACCACTACATCGGATCATTCATCGGCCGCGTGAAGAAGAACAGCAAGGGCAACGGCAACTGGCAGATGCTGAACTGCAAGAACTTCGTCCCCATCGAGATATCGTCAGACAATAATGACAAGGCCTATGTAGGCGGCTTGGTGGGTAACGCATCCCGGGTACTTTTCAAAGACTGCAAGAACTACGGAGACATCACTAACAATTCTTCGGAATTCGGAATATGCATAGGCGGATTTGCCGGTGTGGTATGGGACAAGCTCACCCAGAAGTTCGACAACTGCGAAAACTATGGCGACATAACGGTCAACAACAAAGGCGTGGAATACGTGGGTGGCTTCGTTTCGCGCTTCACACCCGCAAATCCGGGGAACAGCAACGTCAATACATTTACAAACTGTAAGAACTACGGTAACATCACGGTCAACGCAGTCTCCACTTCAATCCGCGTGGGCGGACTTGTAGGCGACGTGATAGCCAACGATGCATATTCTTGCTCATTCGAGGAGTGTTCCAATGAAGGCGGGATCAGCGTGACTCTTGCGCAAGACCTCAGCACCGAAGACCTTATCAGTGCCGGTGGCATAGTTGGCCGTGGCGAGGCTCCGGTAATATATGACTCCTGTACGAACAGCGGGTCTGTTTCAGTCGGATTCGATAATTCCAGTGCCAAGGCGGCCTGCCGTATCGGCGGCATCTTTGGAGACAACACTGATATGGACAGCGACTGCAACGGTTGCAGAAACACCGGAGATATAACAGTCACAGTCTCCAACAGCAACTCAAGCCCCGGGAACTATTGTTTCGGTGGCATTGCGGGACGTCTTAACGTCTCATCTACTACTGACGGGCAGGATGGGTCGGAATTCAAGGAATGCTCCAATGAAGGAGCCCTGAAGATAACCGCAAACCGCGGCGTAATCGGAGGAATGGTCGGAGCAATGGCTGACGGCAGCCTCATTGAGTGTTCCAACACTGGAACCGTAGAATACCACTACAAGTCCCAGGCGGATACCTGGGCTGCGGCAGGCGGTCTCGTCGGAGATGTGTGTGCTTCCGCAAAGGCAATTACCGGCTGTACCAATGAAGGCGATATCGTCTGCAGTACGTACGGTAAGCAGGATGTGACTAACCGTGGCTGCTATGTTGGCGGCATAGCAGGGTGGACGGAGGAAAACACCATCGTCATCAGCGGCTGCGAGAACAGGGGAGAAGTCAGAGGCAACACGCACGCCGGGGGAAGTGTTGCAGTCCCTGCTGCCGGAGGAATCATCGGCTACAAGGAGTCCTCTACCACCGACTATGATAATATCAACAGGGGGCACGTCATTTCCATCGGCACCCATGACGGCAGCAAGGCAACAGCCGGCGGCGTTGTCGGGTCATTGCATTATGGTACAATAGAGTCCTGCTGGAACTGTGGATTTGTCGAGGCAGGCGAAAAGGAGGCACAGTGGGACTGGGAGCCTAATTCCCGTGCTATTCAGTATGCGGGCTCTATTGCGGGCTGGTACAACACCACTACGGAAGGCCCTAACCTAGCCTGTGAGGGAACGATCACGAAATGCTATGTCGGCGGCATCGTGAACGGCAACAAGACAAGTGGTACGCAGACAACCCTCACCTCCTCAAACTGGAGCGGACTGATTGTCGGTTGCGGTACGGATCCAACCGATTGCTGTTTTGTCTCACAATAGAGGCTTACAAAGCCTTAATCCATCGCCCGCGGGGCGCTGGCCGAATCAAAAGACTATGATATCAAAAGAGTTGACGGCGTAAGACGCGATTCTCAAAGGGCACGCAGGCTTCTTCGGTCGTTCGCCAGGAATATCGCCGGGCAGGTGTCATACGCAACCTACAAAGCTGACATGGCAAGCAATGACTCCGA
>JAZLLE010000040.1:0-14958 GCA_045597985.1 Bacteroidaceae bacterium
GTGCAAGTATCTCTGATGGGAGTACAACCTGTGCTAATGCTAATAATACTGATTCCATGACAATCTGTTTGAGAAACCAAAAGTAAGGCTTTCTAACAGACACTGATGACTGCAGCCCCCACTAAATATCGACTGAGCCCAAGATTCGGCTAATTAGCCATACTTATAGCAAAAGCCCCTCCGGAATCCGAAGGGGCTTTGCGGTGTGTATGGGGCTCGAACCCATGACCTCCGCCGTGACAGGGCGGCATTCTAACCAAGCTGAACTAACACACCATTGTGTCCTTGCTTGTTGACGCTGCAAAGGTACGTACTTTTTTTATTTCTACAAGCATTGGCACACTTTTTTTTGAAAATTTTTTTGGAGTATCACTACGTCTGAGAATACATCGCCACCCCAGAGCCATTCTTGCAACAGGCCCGCCTTGTCAAATCCGCAAGACTCGAACAGGCGCAGGCTGCCGCTATTATCCACTGGCACAAGCGCGTACAGCTGACGAAGACGGAGACGACGCTCTGCATACGCGCAAATCTTTTCCAATGCAGACTTGGCCACTCCCCTGCCCCGGAACTCATCCAGCAGGGCAATGCCCACCTGAGCACGAGACTGTACAGCATCCAAGTCGGTAAGGTCAATACAGCCGGCCACCACTCCATCCATCTCAATAATCAGTCTGATTTGATGCTCTGCAAACAAATCGTGTACAGATTCCTCCACATAGCGAGACAGCTGTGCGCGCGAATAGGGTGCGGTATTGCAGGAGACAGCCCACAAAGCCTCGTCGTTCTCCAGACGGAACAGCGCATCCACATCGGCTGGTTCCGGCGCACGCAGGCGCAAGCTGCCATCATCAAGCATTCTCTCCTGCATCTTGTCTTATTTCCTGATCCGTTATTAATACTTTGGAGCCAGGATACAATGTAGCAATCCTTGCCACACCCTGATTCCGCACCATATTGTCAATAATCTCCGAATACGTGAACGCAGACACATCATAAATGGTATAGTCCCGCGGCTGCTCCGCAGATGGCAGAGACATTCGTGACGACACTATATCACCCTCGTTCGTGCCCGTAAGACGGCTCACCAGAGGAAGCAGCTCAGAATGGCCCGCGTACATCCATACAAGCCGCGCGTCATCGCCCTTCTTTGTGCGATGCACAATGTTGTTGGCAATATAGGACAAGACTGTCTGGACTGCCACCACAATCCGCACCATCAGGCCGAACAGGAGATGGTAGCCTCTGAAATGCTTGTTGAAGAATATCAGCATGGCATTGTAGAACACCTTTGCGTAACGGTACGATGTCTTATTGGTGCTCTCGCCCTTGTAGTGAAGCACAGGAACAGGAATGTACCAGTTCTCAAAGCCCTCCTTAAGTATGCGGTATGACAGATCAACATCCTCGCCATACATAAAAAACGACTCATCAAATCCTCCGGTACGCTCCAACGCCTCACGACGTACAAACATAAAGGCACCGGATACTATCTCAATGCGATTTGCCTCCATCGGGTCAAGGTAGCCTGAATAATAGCGGCCGAACACTCTTGACTTAGGCAGCAGAGAGCAGAGACCGGTCATCTTGCACAGCGATACGAACGGTGTGGGAACGGAGCGGCGCGACTCACGCGCGAAAGAGCCGTCACGATTTATCATACGGACTCCGGCGGCTCCGGCCTGCGGATGATTGTCCATAAAACGTATGCAATCGGACAGCACGCCCTCTGCCACGATTGTATCGGGATTGAGGAACAACACATATCTTCCCGATGCCTCCTTGAGGGCCAGGTTATTTGCACGCGAGAATCCAAGATTGCCGCCCGCCCGCATAAAACGGACCTGCGGGAAAAGCGGCTCAAGAGACTCCACGGTGTTATCCGTTGAGTCGTTATCAACCACCAGCACCTCCACGTCCAGACCAGATGAGGCCTTTGCCACAGAGCGCAGGCACTGCTCAAGATAGTACCTGACGTTATAGCTTACTATTATTACGCTAAGCGATGCCATCACTCCTCGTCTTCCCAGTCAACCTCGTATTCCAATGCGCTTTTTGCAGGATAGCAGAACATAGAGCAGATGGCGCCTATTACCGCACAGTAAAGCCCAAGGTCATCGCCTGTAAGATAATATACCAGGACACTGTACTCTACAACAAGGAAGAACGCCAGCAGGCGCAGCCACGAGCACACCATATATATACTCAGGCGCTTCCCGAAAGGCTTGTCCTCCATACGGTCCATCATCTTTCTGAAACCGCGCAAGGCAAGAGGAATGGCAGCCAGCGATACGAGCACTGCAACCACGTGCAGAATATATACGGTTCCGGCATCAGTCACCGCCGCCTTTGGCAGTACGCCAGTCTCATACAATACGGCTATTATCGCGGCCACCGCATATATGGCGAACCACCCTATTCTCAATCTCAATGCCAGTTTTCCTGAATTCATAACACAAAAAACAAATTACACGAACGGAGTGCGGTCAACAATGGAGCGTCCCAGCGACACCTCGTCAGCATATTCCAGATTATTCCCTACGGCTACGCCACGGGCTATCACGCTCAGTCTCACTCCGGTATGGGCCAGCTTGCGCGAGATGAAGAAGTTTGTGGTATCGCCCTCCATAGTGGGGCTGAGCGCCAGTATCACCTCATTGATACCGCCGGCCTCCACACGCTCCACAAGGCCGGCTATCTGAAGGTCTGACGGGCCGATGCCGTTCATAGGAGATATCACCCCGCCAAGCACGTGGTACACGCCCTTGTATTGCATTGTGTTCTCTATTGCCAAGACATCCTGTACATTCTCAACAACGCACACTGTTGAGGAATCGCGCCTGGGATTGCCACAGACAGAGCACACCTCCATATCAGAGATGTTGTGGCAGACTTTGCAGTAGTGGATATCATCTTTCAGAGACTCCATCACGCGGCCGAACTCACGGACCTCGCCATCGGGTCTGGACAACAGATGCAAAACGAGTCTGAGCGCGGTCCTGCGGCCTATTCCAGGCAAGGAAGCAAACTCATTCACCGCTCTTTCCAATGCAGCTGACGGATATTCCATACTCATATAACTGAACACGCCTGACGCGCATTCGGCTTCAAAATTAGTGCAAAATCCGGACAAACCCCTATCTTTGCATCATAAATAAGGTAAATAAGATGAATATCCGTACAGCAGAGTTTGTCATAAGCAACACCGATGTAACAAAATGTCCGGGCGGAAATCTGCCTGAATACGCATTCATAGGACGTTCCAACGTGGGCAAATCCAGTCTGATAAATATGCTCACGGACAACTCCAAGCTGGCAATGACATCCTCCACCCCGGGAAAGACACTGCTGATAAACCATTTCCTGATCAACAAGGAATGGTATCTGGTTGATCTTCCGGGTTACGGATATGCCCAGAGAGGCAAACAGCAGCAGGAGCAGCTCACGCGCATAATACAAGGGTATATCCTGCGACGGGAGAGCCTGACATCGCTGTTTGTGCTGATTGACAGCCGTCTTGAGCCGCAGAGGATTGACCTTGAGTTTATCCGCTGGCTGGGAGAGAACGGCGTACCGTTCGGCATAATTTTCACGAAGTCTGACAAGTTGGGGAACGGCAGGCTCGGCATAAACATCAGGAAGTTTCTGGATACACTTGCAGAGGAATGGGAGGAGCTGCCACCTCATTTTGTAACATCATCGCTCAGGAAATCCGGTCGCGACGAGGTTCTTGACTATATTGATGGTATAAACAAATTCCTCAACACAAAAGACTGAATTTTCAATAAGCAGAATTGATTATTTCTGATTTTTTTATAATTTCGCGGCGTTAACGGATTTACTGCATCGCAGAGTTCGTTCTCGGGGGCCATCCGGCCATTTTACAACTTTATTATCAATACTGACTACAAAAAGAGACCACAGCTATGCGTCCACCAAGGATACAGGTATGGTCTGATTTCAGATTTTTATGCTTAACATTTTACAATTGAGAGAAAAAGAACTGGGCGAGCTCCAACAGATTGCGCGTGAGCTCGGTCTGAAGGAGAACGACATAACGTCGATGACAAAGGAAAGCCTGGTATATGCCATTCTGGACCAGCAGGCTATTAAGGGAGCCGCCGCAAAATCTGACGAGCCACAGCGCAGGGAAGGAAGGCAGAAGAACAGAATAAACAATAAACGCGACAATGCTCCTGAGAAGGTGTTCTCCACCAACGAGGGCGGCGAGGTAAAGGCCGGGGCAAAGGCAGAGACCAAGTCTGAGCCTGACGCAAAGCCACAGGAGCCGGCTAAGCCAGCCGGGAGCGACGGCAATGCCCCAGAGCCAAAGAAACGCCGCGGACGCCCTAAAAAAGAGCAGAACGAGCCAATCGCTCAGAAAGAGGAGGCAAAGGCCGTTGAGAATGTAAGCAATAATGCAAGAGAGGTACCGGCGGAAGACTCAGCCAAGGAGAGTCAGCCTGAGCAGAAAGAGCCGAAGCAGTCGCAAAACCGCAGAAACCGCGCGAGGAAGCACAGAGAGGAACAGCCTCAGGTTGCTCCGGAGACACCAGAGCAGCAAACGGCATCCGATACGCAGACTGAGCCGGAGCAGGAAGAGATGGAAAGCATAAATGCGAAAGAGGTTGCTCCCGCAGACGAGCCTGCTGAGAATTCCGCAAGAGAGCAGCAGGAGCAACAGGAGCAGCGCAATAAGGATAACCGCCAGCGTCAGCAACGCGACAACCGCGCGCCGCAGGAAAGCAACCGTGCGCCCCAGGAAAGCAACCGTGCGCCCCAGGAGAATCAGCAGAGAGCTGAGCAGAAGCCAGAGCAGGAGAACCGCCAGTATGATTTCGGAGAAATCCTCAAGGGCGAGGGAGTGCTTGAGATAATGCCGGAGAATTACGGTTTCCTGCGCTCATCAGACTACAACTATCTGTCTTCTCCAGATGATATATACGTTTCCCAGTCACAGATTCGCCTTGCAGGCCTGAAGACCGGTGATGTTGTTGAGGGCATCATCCGCCCGCCACGTGAGGGTGAGAAATACTTCCCGCTGGTAAAGGTGAACAAGGTAAACGGTCTTGACCCGTCGGTAGCCCGCGACCGCGTTCCGTTCGAGCACCTTACCCCACTCTTCCCTGACGAGAAGTTCACGTTGTGCAAAGGCAATTATGACAATATGTCCGCGCGTGTGGTGGATATGTTCGCTCCTATAGGCAAGGGACAGCGCGGTCTTATAGTGGCACAGCCCAAGACCGGCAAGACAATACTGCTCAAGGATATTGCGAACGCAATTGCAGAGAATCACCCCGAGGTATATATGATTATGCTTCTCATAGACGAGCGTCCTGAGGAGGTTACCGATATGGCCCGCAGCGTAAAGGCCGAGGTGATAGCATCCACCTTTGACGAGCCGGCAGAGCGCCACGTGAAGATTGCGAGCATTGTGATAGAGAAAGCCAAGCGAATGGTTGAGTGCGGACACGATGTGGTTATTTTCCTGGACTCAATAACACGTCTGGCCCGCGCATACAATACTGTCAGTCCGGCAAGCGGCAAGGTGCTGTCAGGCGGTGTTGACGCAAACGCGCTCCACAAGCCCAAGCGCTTCTTCGGAGCAGCCAGAAACATTGAGAACGGCGGCTCACTCACCATTATTGCAACCGCCCTTATTGACACCGGCTCAAAGATGGACGAGGTTATCTTTGAGGAGTTCAAGGGAACCGGCAATATGGAGCTCCAGCTGGACCGTAACCTAAGCAACAAGCGAATATTCCCGGCAGTCAACATAACCGCATCAAGTACCCGTCGCGATGACCTGCTTCACGACAAGTCCACTCTTGACCGTATGTGGATTCTGCGCAAATATCTCTCCGACATGAACCCTATTGAGGCGATGGAGTTCACCAAGAGCAGACTTGAGCAGACCAAGGACAATGCGGAGTTCCTGGCAAGTATGAATAAGTAGCTGTTGGCTGTCGGCAAATAAAAAACTGCGGGAGACCGCAGTTTTTTATTGTTTAATGCCGGATGGCCGCCAAGGGCCAACAGCCAAAGTCCTTTCTATACGGCCAGCCGTTTAGAAAGGCAGGTCATCCTTCTCATCGGAAGGAGTGAAAGGCGATACCACAGGCTCCGCAGAGGCGGCAACCGGTGGAACAGGAGCATCCCCACCAGCCACGTGATCAACTTTCCACGCACGTATATCATTGAACCAACGTCCGTTGAACTCACGGCAGTTGATATCGAAGCTTACCGTCACCTCATCGCCGGCCTTGATGGCTGCCTGCTGAATCTTATCCTCACCAAAGATGCTGAACATCATCCTGTGTGGATACTGTTCCTGAGTCTCAATCACATATTCCTGTACTTTCCAGCTGTTGCCGGAACTCTTTGACACGCCAGACCTGGCCTCTAAGACCTGAATGATTTTTCCTGTTAATTCCATAGTGATATTCTTTGCAGTGCGAAATTACATTTTAGGAATCTCAACAGCAAATTTCCACTCACAAAATTGAGAATATTCACATAATATTTTCTATCTTCGCAGATATTACAGCCTTTGATAAAACAACAGGAAAATATAAGAATATATGAAATTCTCAGTTTCAAGCTCAACACTGAGCAGCAGGCTTCAGGCCATAAGCAGGGTTATTAACCCAAAGTCAATCAACCCAATCTTGCAGGATTTCCTTCTGAGGACCGAGGGAAACATCCTGACTGTTACCGCAGCCGACAATGACACCACGCTTGAGGCCGCCGTGGAGCTTGCAGACAGCGAGAGTGACACGCAGATAGCTCTTCCAGCCAAGACTATGCTTGACGCCCTCAAGGAGATTCCGGACCAGCCCCTGACTTTCGAGGTTGATGACAACACGCACGAGACGGTAGTAAAATATCTGAACGGTCAATATGTCATTATGGGGCACGACGCAGACGAGTATCCTCAGCCTTCCGTACTGGCCACCGATGCCACATCGCACACAATACCCGCATCAGTCTTCGCGTCGGGCATATCCCGCTGCATATTCGCTGTGGCAGACGATGAGCTTCGTCCGGTAATGAACGGTGTCTATGTGGATTTCGACACTGAGTGTCTGGCTTTCGTAGCATCTGACGGCCACAAGCTGGTATGCGACAAGAACAGCTCATATAAGAGTCCGGAACGCGCGGCTGTGATTCTGCCAAAGCGTCCGGCGTCATTGATAAAGTCTCTTTTAGGCAGCGATGGAGATGTGGCTGTCAGCTTTGACAACCGCAGCGCGATGATCTCAATGTCAGAATACCGTATGGTATGCCGTCTGATTGAGGGACGCTACCCTAACTACAACTCGGTTATTCCGGCAAACAACCCGCACAAGCTTACCATAGACCGCGCCACACTTATCAGCGCGCTCAAGCGTGTCTCAGTATTCTCGCCGGCCAGCAGCGGACTTATCCGTCTGCGCATCAAGGACAACCAGCTTACAATATCCACCCAGGACCTGGACTTCTCCACATCGGCCACTGAGACACTGACCTGTCAGTACGAGGGTGCTCCAATGAGTATTGGTTTCAAGGCAGGTTTCCTTATTGATATACTCAACAACACTCCCGGACAGGAGATTATCTTCAAGCTGGCCGACCCGTCAAGGGCTGGTGTTGTGGTTCCATCGGAACAGGAGGAGAACGACAATCTGCTCATGCTGCTGATGCCAATGGTTCTGAACGACTGATGAGACTCAATCTTACTAATCCGATTGTCTTCTTCGATCTGGAGACGACAGGCGTTAATGTGGCACACGACCGCATTGTTGAGATTTGCTACCTGAAAGTATGGCCGAACGGCAACGAATCCGCACGTACTATGAGAATCAATCCGGAGATGCACATTCCGGAGCAGGCCTCAGAGGTTCATGGCATATACGATAAGGATGTAGCCGACTGCCCCACCTTCAAGATGGTGGCGAAAGAGGTGGCGAACGATTTTGAGGGATGCGACATAGCCGGCTTCAACTCAAACCGTTTTGACGTTCCGATGCTGGCTGAGGAATTCCTGCGCGCAGGTGTGGACCTGGACCTTACACGGCACAAGCTGATTGACGTTCAGGTAATATTCCACAAGATGGAGCAACGTACACTGTCTGCGGCGTACAAGTTCTATTGCGGAAAGAATCTGGAGGATGCCCACAGCGCCGAGGGCGATACCCGCGCCACATACGAGGTTTTGAAGGCACAATTGGACCGTTACCCCGAGCTCCAGAACGACATGACTTTCCTTTCGGAGTTCTCAAGTTTCACCGACAATGTGGACTTTGCGGGACGCATAGTATATAACAAGAGCCATATTGAGGTCTTCAACTTCGGCAAATATAAGGATCAGCCTGTCGCTCAGGTCCTGCAGAGAGACCCCAGCTATTACAGATGGATGATGGACGGAGACTTCGCGCTGAACACCAAGCAGGTACTCACAAGAATCAAACTGGCAAACAAATGCTGAAATAACTACGGCAAGATGGATAGCATACTTTCAGGAAAGCACTTTGTGTTGGGAATAACCGGGAGCATCGCGGCTTACAAGGCCTGCACGCTCATTCGCCTGTTGATAAAGGAAGGAGCTGAGGTTCAGGTTGTAATAACGCCGGCAGGCAAGGAGTTCATTACTCCCATCACCCTGTCCGCACTCACATCCAAGCCTGTAATAAGCGAGTTCTTCTCAGGACGTGACGGCTCGTGGCACAGCCATGTGGCCCTTGGTCAGTGGGCAGATGCCATGATAATAGCTCCTTGCACGGCTTCCACACTGGGAAAGATGGCGGGCGGAGTAGCCGACAATATGCTTGTAACCACCTATCTGGCGATGAAGGCACCGGTATTCGTAGCGCCAGCCATGGATCTGGATATGTTCGCCCATCCTACCACAGCACGCAATCTTGAGACGCTTCGCGGTTTCGGCAACATCATAATTGAGCCGGCAGAAGGTGAGCTGGCAAGCAAGCTTGTAGGCAAGGGCCGCATGGAGGAGCCGGAGAACATCGTTGAGGTGTTGAGAGGTTATTTCAGCAGCGGGAGTCAGCTTTCAAAAAAAAAAGTTCTGATAACGGCAGGGCCTACGCACGAGAGGATTGACCCGGTCCGCTTCCTTGGAAACGACTCCACCGGCAAGATGGGGTTCGCGCTGGCCGAGGAATGCGCGTCACGAGGCGCGGATGTAACGCTGATTGCAGGACCGGTATCGCTCAAGACCACCCATCCTGGGATACGGCGCATAGATGTCACCACCGCTGAGGAGATGTATCAGGCCGCAATGAGCGAGTTCCCGCAATCAGACGCAGCCATTCTGTGCGCTGCGGTGGCAGACTTCACGCCAGAGGTGACCGCCGACAGCAAGATAAAGCGCAAAGGCGAGATGATTCTGCGCCTCATACCCACAAAAGATATAGCCGCATCGCTCGGAGCAATAAAGAAACCCGGTCAGGTTATGGCGGGATTCGCACTGGAGACTGACAATGAGCAGACCAACGCAGAAGGCAAACTACAGAAGAAGAATCTTGATTTCATTGTAATGAACTCTCTTCGCGACGAGGGCGCAGGTTTCGGCTATGACACCAACAAGGTCACAATAATTGACAAGGACGGCAGCACCGCCTACCCGCTCAAATCCAAGAAGGGTGTGGCACGTGACATCATAGACAAGCTGGCCGGACTTCTTGCCTGCCTGCTGTTCCTTTTTCTGCCTTCTCTGAGATTGTCAGCACAGGAGCTCGATGCCAACATCATTGTAAACTCTTCAAAGATTGCAGGTACTGACAAGGATGTTTTCACATCGCTTCAAAGCGCGCTTGACGATTTTATGCGCCAGCGTCAGTGGACAAACTACAAATTCGCCGATAAGGAACGTATCACTTGCAATTTCAACATCACCGTTAATAAATACGAGGCAGGCACAGGCGCCTTTGAGTGCGAGATGATGGTACAGAGCAGCCGTCCGGTCTATGGCTCAACATACAACACCACTGTTTTCAGCTTTCTTGACAAAAATGTAACATTCAATTACACAGAACAAGACAGGTTGGAGTTCACTGAGTCCAATGTTGACAACAATCTTACAGCCATTATGGCTTTCTACAGCTATCTGATAATAGGTCTTGATTTTGACACTATGGCCGAGAACGGAGGTACCGAGATTCTCCATCAGGCCGAGAACGTGGTCAGCAACGCCCAGTCTTTAGGTGCCACAGGCTGGCGCTCATTGGATGACAATCAGAACCGCTATGCCATAATAAACGACTATATGAACGGTAATCTGGCCTCGTTCCGCAAGCTGCAGTATGCATATCATCGCAAGGGTATGGACGAGATGGCGTCCAGTGTGGAGCGCGGGCGCACTGTCATTACAGAGAGTATGAGTTTGCTTGAGGAGACACAAAAAGCAAAAAGCACATCAATACTGCCGGTTCTGTTTACTGAAATAAAGCGCGACGAGCTGCTGAACATCTATTCCAAGGGACAGCCTGGCGAGAAGACTAAGGTTGCAGGAATTCTAAATGCCGCCAATCCCTCATTCTCTGAGGATTGGAATACCATTAAAACATCTAAATAATCTTATGCTTAAATCCATTCAAATCAAAAGCTACGTCCTGATAAAGAGTCTTGACATTGACTTCCGTCAGGGCTTCTCTGTGCTGACAGGCCAGACAGGCGCCGGCAAATCCATCATTCTGGGTGCGCTTAACCTGCTGATGGGACAACGCGCTGAGAGCAGAGTCATAGCAGAGGGAGCGGAGAAATGTACCGTTGAGGGGCACTTTGACATTGCAGGCTTCGGCCTGGAGAGTCTGTTTGAGAATAACGGACTTGATTTCGACGAGCACGACACTATTTTCCGGCGCGAGGTATCAATTTCCGGTAAAAGCCGTGCATTCATCAACGATACGCCAGTCAGTCTTTCCTTATTAAAGGAGATTGGCGGCCATTTGATTGATATTCACTCGCAGCATCAGAATCTATTGCTGGGAACCGAGGCTTTCCAGACCAACGTTATTGACACCGTTGCCAGAAACGGGACTTTGCTGAATCAGTATCGCAACGCTTATACTCAATACTCCAGACAATCCACAAGGCTGGCCGGACTGAGAAAAGAGTCAGAGGAGTGCATCCGTGAGCAGGAATATCTTCAGTTCCAATATGATGAGCTGGAGAAGGCCCGCCTTTCCGAGGGTGAGCAGCAAGAGCTGGAGGAAGAACAAGATGTGCTCGCGCACGCTGAAGAGATAAAGGAGTGCCTGTATCAGGTATGCGAGCATCTGGAAGGAGACTCAGGAGCCATATCGGTCTTGAGGCAGGCGCTACAGTCTATGCGGGGAGCCGCACGAAATCTTCCTGCCGCAGAGCAGCTGGCAGACAGGATGGACAGCTGCCTCATAGAGATGCGCGATATCTGTAGCGAGGCATCACGATACGGAGAAGCCACGACATTCAACCCGGAGCGGCTGGATGCCATAACCGACCGCCTTGACCAGTTGTACTCTCTTATGAAGAAACATCATTGCGATACGATAGAGACCCTCATAGAGTATGCCTCGTCCATAAGAGGAAGACTGGACAGAATGGGCTCGTATCAGGAGGAGATATCTGCTCTTGAGTCTGATGTATGCAAATCTCTCAAAGAGGCTGCCACTCTTGCAGACAAGCTGACCAAAAGCCGCAAAAATGCCGCAAGCGATATGGAAAAGCGCATAATACCTATGCTTGTACCTCTAGGCATCCCATCTGCGCGCATTTCGGTACAAGTAACTCAAAGAGAGAGATTAGACGTAAACGGAGCGGACCAGACAGAATTTCTTTTCTCCGCAAACCAAGGCAGCGCGCTGCAGGAACTGGCATCGGTTGCATCGGGCGGAGAGTTGTCCAGGGTCATGCTGGCAATAAAGTCAATGATGGCGGGCGCCAGGAATCTTCCGGTAATCATATTCGACGAGATTGACACCGGAGTCTCAGGCGCTGTTGCGGAGAGGATGGCAATTATGATGCGTGATATGTGTGCGGAAGGACGTCAGGTCATTGCAATCTCGCACCTGCCACAGATAGCCGCCAAGAGTGACGCACACTATCTTGTATATAAGGAGGAAGGCGACGACGCCACCCACACGTATATCAGAGAGCTTAATAAAGAACAAAGAATTACAGAAATAGCCCGGATGATGAGCGGAGCCACAATAACGGAGGCCGCGCTTGAGAATGCCAGGGCACTAATGAGTGAATAATGGATAACGGAACAATCTTCGGCATACGTGCCGTGATAGAGGCCATCGAGGCCGGCAAGGAGATAGACAAGCTGCTCATAAAGAAAGATCTTCAGGGAGACCTCTCCAAAGAGTTGTTCAATGCGCTGAAAGGACGAGGCATACCTGTTCAGAGAGTTCCCGTGGAGCGTCTGAACCGCATAACGCGCAAGAATCATCAGGGAGTAATAGCCTTTACTACAGAGATAACATACCAGCACGTAGAGGACATAGTCCCTACTCTGTTTGAGGAGGGACGCAATCCGTTCTTCATTCTTCTGGACGGTATTACCGATGTGCGGAATTTCGGTGCCATAGCAAGAACCGCGGAATGCGCTGCCGCCGATGCCATCATCATCCCGATGCACAACAGCGTGAGCGCCACCGCCGATGCGGTCAAGACATCCGCCGGTGCCTTGCATACCATTCCAGTATGTCGTGAAGGACGTATTGACAACACCATCAGATTTCTGAAAGAGTGCGGTTTCCGCATAGTAGGCGCCACAGAGAAAGGTGAGACCAGCTACACTCAGGGCACGTACACCGGTCCTGTCTGCCTGATTATGGGAGCAGAGGACACCGGTATCCCAGCCGAGCACTTGTCAATGTGCGATGAATGGGTCCGCATTCCAATACTCGGCAAGATAGAGTCACTCAACGTGTCAGTGGCAGCCGGAATACTTATTTATGAAATTGTAAAACAAAGACTTGAACAATAATGCGTAGGATTATAATTACAGCCTTAGCGCTTCTGACGGTTGCGTCATCTACATTTGCCGCCAAGATGCCTAAATGGGTCAAGAGCAGCCACAATGCCGTCTGTCAGATAATCGCATACAACGAGGAAGGCAATGAGACTGGCCGCGCCACAGGTTTCATAGTAACTCCAGACGGAACCGGAATCTCCGAATACGATATTTTCTCATCCGCGGTCAGAGCAGTCGCAATCGACTCAAAAGGCGTGAGCCATAACATCTCATACCTGCTTGGCGCGAATCGGATATATGATGTTGTACGCTTCAAAATTGAGACAGACAAGCAGATGTCTGCACTGAATATGTCAGAATCGGCCGCTCAGGAGGGTGAGACACTGTATATGCTGCCCTACTCCACAGAAAAGAGTATTCAGCCGGTTTTGTTCACAATTCAGAAAGGTACCGGTATGGCCGGAGACTACACTTATTATACTTTAAGTGGCAATATGGAAAGCGATGCCGCTGGCAGCCCGCTGCTGAATGCGGACGGACAGGTTGTCGGGGTGATTCAGAGCTCCATAGAGACTGACACCTGCAACTATGCGATTGACAGCCGTTTTGCAAACACGCTGGCCATTTCATCGGCACTGACGTTGAACGATGACAACTACAAGGGCATCTTATTTCCCAAGGCTTTGCCCGACAATGAGGAGCAGGCACAGGTATTTCTTTTTATGAATCAAGGAGGCGCTCCAGACAAGTACGGCAAAATACTTGACCAGTTCATCAGCCAGTACCCTGAGAGTCCGGAGGGCTATATCAGGAAAGGTACTATGCTCATTACAAGTGGAGACTCCACCAGATATGACGATGGCATAGCCCTTATGGACAAGGCTGTGGCAATAGCACCACAGAAGGACAACGCCCTGTTTGAGTATGCCCGGCTTATATATGCGACTCTTACATCTCAACCCGTTGTCCGCAAGGAAGGCTGGAATCTGGATAACGCACTGGGCAAGATTGACGAGGCCATCAGCATCAATGAGGTGCCAGCCTACCTTCAGCTACAAGGCAACATTCTCTACTCTCTTGAGAGATATGCCGATGCTCTTGACAGCTACAGAAAACTTAACAAGACAAACATGGCATCGCCAGAGACCTATTATTACACATCCGTAATCAAAGGCAAGATGAATGCCGGAGCCGATGAGATAATTGCCACACTGGATAGTGCCGTAAACTTCTACGGAAGGCCTTACACATCAAACGTGGCGCCGTTCATACTCGAGCGTGCCACGACAAAAGAGGGACTTGAGAGATACCGTGACGCCGTGCTTGACTTGAATGAATACGAGCAAATTGTCGGCACATCCAATCTCACATCCGAGTTCTACTACTACCGTGAGCAGATTGAGATCAAGGCAAAGATGTACGAGCAGGCCATCAGAGACATTGAGAGAGCTGTACAACTGGCCCCCGACGATATGGGTCTCAGCCTGGAGCAGGCCAGCCTGCTTCTACGCACAGGAATGGTATCGGAAGCCACACCTATTATGAAAAAGCTTGTGGCGGAGTATCCCAATGACACAGACTGCCAGCGCCTGATGGGTATCTGCCTGATGCGCTCAGACAACAACGCACAAGCCAAAGTCCATCTGCAGAATGCAAAGGAGCTTGGCGATGAGCTGGCTGACCAGCTGCTAAAGACAATAAAATAACGTAAGTCCGACGAATTTGCATAGAATAAAGTCAGTTGAAGTGATTTTCGGAAAAACATTCTTTTATTCAGGAAAAACAGTAACTTAGCAACCAAAGGTTGCTGTGTATTCAAAACACCAGCAACGGAAAGCATAAGGACTGGATTGAGAGAACCACCGATTATGGCAGTAAAAAAAGAGAAACTTCACGCCAAGGGATTAGAGATAGCCATCTATACCGAAGACTTCCGGGATGAGTATATCTCTCTTACCGACATTGCAAAATATCGCAATGCCGACGACCCTCGGTTCATC
>JAZLLE010000041.1:0-1858 GCA_045597985.1 Bacteroidaceae bacterium
AACTCCGTAGAATTCTCCGCCGCCTTTGAGCCGCGCAGCGGCGAAGGCGCATCAGCGCCGCGACGTCGGAACGGAGATTGCAAAGCAATCGGAGGACAGAGTCGCCCGACGGAGCGTCAGCGTAGTCGGCATACCCCTGAAAGGGGTGGCCGAAGGCCGGGGTTGAGAGGCATAGCTACAAAAAGAGCACCGCGCAAGCGATGCCCTTTTTGTAGACCAATCTTCGCTATTCTGAATACACTGTCTACAGTTTTTTCTCTATCCATATGGTGACTCATTATCAGATACGTTCAAAAAGATCATCCAGGATTACTTCCGATTGGACAATGCCCGAATACATGTTTTGTTTAATCCCGAATGCAGTTACAAAGGTCAGTTGCAGGGTTTCTGAATTCTTCATCTTCTCACGTACAAGAGCCAGCCTTGAACGTAGCGTCTTGTCATACCCTTTATCAATGGCAAATTCCTCCTGACAGTATTTCATCTCACACAAATTCACTACCCGGTCTGCCCGTTTAATGACCAGATCACATTGTATGCCGTCGTGGTCCGTCGTTGCGCGTAGGGTATATGGACTCTGTTCTGTCTTTACCGCACCCACGTGCAACGCATTTTTTATTTGTTCAACGTGCATCATACAAACCTCTTCGAAAGCAGTTCCTCCCCAACGATAGATGACGCTGCTGTTTACATTGTGCTGCCAGAAACGCGTGTCCGTCACCTGCTCCTTTTCCTTCCAATAAAGCCACATCAGGCAGAAAGGGTCTATCAGACGATATAACTTTTCATAGGGTTGTGCATCATACGGACGGTAGCAGCGGATAAAATCACTCTCTTCCAATGCTTCCAATATTGCGGACAATGTTCCACCAGTCTCTATACTCAGATGTTTTGCGATCTCATCACGCGTGTAGCCGCAACGTTTGGAAAAAAGGAAACGGATAACACGAACATAATTCTCGGGAAAACGGAAGAGGGAGATGAAAAGTTTATTGAATTCCAATCTCAACTTCGCTTTTCCGTCAAAGAACAAGGCGTCCAGATTCTGCGCCAAACTCATTCCTCTTCGGAAAAAATTCAAATAATATGGAATACCGCCTACAGCCATATAGGCCTGTACAATGTCGTATCGCGACAATTCCACTCCCTTGGAAGTTAGAAACTCCTCGGTTTCTTTCAAACAGAACGGTGATATTTTCATATCGTCCGTAAGTCTGTCGTACAGGCCGCCTTTTTCTTTGATGACATTATTCAGCATCCACGAAGCGGCGCTTCCACACACTATAAGCATCACGTTGTCACGCCCCACTGCCCATCCGTTCCAAAAGGCATCAATTGCCATAATGATGCGAGCACCATCGGTATCCAGCCACGGCAACTCATCGATGAATACTACCTGACGCTCTCCGTCATCCAATTTCTCCAACAATTCCTCCAACATGTACATTGCCTCCAACCAGTCCTTAGGACAATGTCCGGCATCGCTGCCATATATCTGCAGGCTATGATAGAAGTGACGGAGCTGGTTTTCGGTTGTCACCGGTTTCTCATCTTCGTAAATACTCAGTCCCGTGTGGAAGAACGTAATCTTATCACGCAGAGTCTCCCGCACGAGAAACGTTTTTCCCACACGCCTACGACCATAAACAGCCAGAAATTCAGCCTTGCCGGACAGATAAAGGTCCATCAACTGTCTTTGCTCTTCCTTTCTTCCAATAATGGTAGCCATAATGTTTCAATACTTTTTCAAAAATAAGATAAAACAACGACATACACAAGAAATTTCAGCCAAATAACGAATATTTATTACAATTTGGCTGTGTATTAATATGTATCTATAGCCAATTTATGTAAAATC
>JAZLLE010000042.1:0-4458 GCA_045597985.1 Bacteroidaceae bacterium
ATGTTCGGACACTATTGGTCATCTTCTAATATTGAGAGTGACAATGAGAAAGCGTATTATGTAGAATTTACTAACGCCAGCGTCAAACCAGCAGCTGCAAGCAACCGTTACTTTGGATGCTCTGTCCGCCTTGTGACAGACTTATTCCCAACCCAAGGCCACGCTGTGGCTACAATCGATGGCAAAAATACTTATGTAAAATGGATTCAGCTCTGGGAAGGCGGACCTAAGTTTGCAGAGTATAACGCAGGTGCAAACTGTAAAGAGGACCGGGGCATCCAAATGCTATTTACAGATGTTATCAAGACTGGTGCCGACTATATATGGGGAGCCAACTGGCGGACTCCAAGCAAGGATGATATGAACGAATTGTATCGTGCTTTGAAAGGATATGATGATGCAAAGGTTTCTCGTCTGTATGGGAATTTTAATGGTACCTACAGCTTTGCCTTTACAGGTAAGAATGACTACAAAGACAATACAGTGTATTTCCCAGCTGTTGACACAAGTGATAGTCGCAGCGGTTCTGTGGTGTACTGGTCAAGTACAAACGGTAATAACGATACTGGTTGGCTCATTCAATTTAGCTACTTCAGTGGCGGATATACAAGCGCTTGGGCCACAGACCCACAGAATTATGTTTGGTTTGTGCGTCCTGTCTTACAACAGTAGCGCGGAATAGCCATCTTAAACTGATTTTAGGAATGCTCATGGGAGTCTACTTCTCGCGGGCAGTACATTCTCCGCCCAACATTTTGAGGAAATTGCGAAAATCGGCCAAATAGATTTTGAGGAGACAGCAATTCCCGCTATATTCGCACTGTCTGAAAATATTATTATGGAACCTGAAAGAATCTTTAAACGTAAGATTTATGATCGCCTTCTTCAATGGAAGGAAAGTAGTAACGGTAAGAGTGCCCTCCTCATTGAAGGCGCCCGTCGAATTGGCAAGTCCACCATCGTTGACGCCTTTGCTCGGAATGAATATACATCGTATATTTTCATTGATTTCACCAAATGCTCACAGGAGGTAAAGGACTTGTTCAACGATGTTTCAGATCTCAACTATATTTTCCTCCGGCTTCAGCTCATTTATGGAGTGCAGCTAGTGGAACGCAAGTCCCTAATTGTATTCGATGAGGTGCAGTTCCAGCCTTTGGCCCGCCAGGCTATCAAGTTTTTCGTGGAGGACCATCGCTACGATTATATCGAAACAGGTTCTTTGATTTCCATTCGTAAGAACACGCAGAATATCCTCATTCCAAGCGAAGAGGAGCGTATTAGCATGTACCCTATGGACTATGAAGAGTTCCGCTGGGCTCTGGGCGACACGGCCACTATTCCAATCCTCCGCTCAATCTGGGAACATCCTCAGCCCCTGAATGAAGCTCACCGCAAACTGATGCGGGATTTCCGGCTTTATATGCTGGTGGGAGGAATGCCTCAGGCGGTCGAAGCTTACCTGGAGTCCAACAATTTTGAGGTTGTGGATCACGCAAAGCGCCTGATTCTCGACCTGTACGACGAGGATTTCAGCAAGATAGATCCTACCGGAAAGGCTGCCAGGATATTTGCGGCCATTCCTGCCCAACTCAACAGCAATGCATCGCGCTACCAGATTTCCAGAGTCATTCCTGGTTCACACGCAGAAGATTTCATCCAACTTATATCCAAGATGGAGAAGACCAAGACAGTTAATATCTCTCATCACAGCGATGATCCTAATGTCGGACTTGGCAGCACAGAAGAACTAATGCAGTACAAGATGTTTGTCGGAGATACCGGTTTATTCGTGACGCTTGCCTTCAAGGATAAGGCATTCACGGAGAATGTCATTTATGAGCACCTTCTTAATGACAAGCTCTCCACGAACCTGGGGTATCTCTATGAGAATATCGTAGCCCAGATACTCACCGCATCCGGAAACAAGTTATTCTACCATACTTGGCCGACAGAGAGCGGCAAGCACAACTACGAGATTGATTTCCTCCTTTCACGCGGAACAAAGATCACGCCCATTGAAGTTAAGTCTTCATCCTACAAGACCCACACTTCTATGGATGAATTCTGTAAGAAGTTCTCCTCCCGCATCACCAATGACCGCTACCTGATTTATACGAAAGACTATGCTCATAAAGAGTCCATCAAGTATATTCCAGCGTACATAGCTCTCTTTTTATAAAAAGAAAGGAATTAATCTAGAATGCTTTTCGTTCATACTATTCCGCTATTTTAACCTTACGTTCTTAATACGAGTCGCCGTCTTACCACTAGTCGTTGATGGTAATGATTTGTCCATACTATCTATGTAGACATCAACACTGTATGTCTTTTCTAAGAAAGCTATAGAAAATCTGTCTTTTGGGCATAACTCGTAAATATAAAGGCAGGTCATCTTATTGCCGGGCTCGCGACAGGATGCACATTCCGAGGCTTGATTGTGGCGGCATATGCACTGTTGCACAGGCCAAGGAAGGCTGAGACCAGGAACAGTGTCTCTATCCCCAAGATCTTCCATATCCATCCGCCAAGCAGGGCTATGAATATGGTGATGAAGTGATTGACCGAGATGCCGGTCGATATGGTGGCACGCATTTCTTCAGGACTGTCCGATATGTCCTGAACATATACGTTCGATGCCATGGATGCAAGGGATATCACCGAGTCAAGAACGTAATTCACGCAGCATACTATCATTGCCGTATGCATTGGGAACAGGTGGTGCGCAAAGCCATAGAAGAAACAAACGATGACAAGAATAAGAGTATCGCCTATCATGACCGGTTTGTAACCTACATGGTCAATGAGTTTACCCACAAGCGGAGCCAGAATGAAACATGCAATTGCGGAAATGGCGAACAGCAGACTGATTGTGCCGGCATCGGCCCCATAGAAAAGGATGAGCACGTATGGTCCGAATGTAAAGAACACCTGTTTGCGGGCTCCGTAGAACACTTCGAGCATGTAATATTTGGAGAATTTCCTGCGGAAGTAAAAACGGCTTCGGTTCGGATCGGTTCTGCTTTGACCTGACAGTTTCAGACTGACAAGCATTGCCAGAAGCATGAACCCGGCCGCCACCATGAAGGTTGGCGAGAACAGCGAGGTACTCTGCACTATGGCAAAGGCCACAATGACTGCCGCATACCCCAACAGATTGCCTATCTGATAGATGGAGTTCTGGTAACCCAGGGCCTGACCGCCCCTGCCCTCTTTGGAATACTCAAGCGAGAGGGTGTTCTTCATGCCAAGCTGAATGTGTTCGCCCGTAGAATAAATGAAAATGGCAAGGATTACAAGCATCTTGGCTGGAGTGATGAATGCCTGCATGGTCATGCCTATGACCATTATTACCATACCTATCTTATACATGCGCTCGGCCGATGACCGGTAGAACAGGGCAAGTATGAGTACAAGCATGAGCCCCGGCAGTTCGCGGAAGAACTCCGTCAGGCCACGGTCAAACTCCTGCATGCGCACTACCTCGGCCATATAGTTGTCTATGACGCCCTTATACAGTCCGAATCCTATAGCCGACAACAGCAAGGAAAGGAACAGGGCCTTATAATGGGATTTCTCACGAAAGATTTCTGCCAGCCTGTTCATATCTTGACTTCTTTTATTCAGGCCGCAAAACTAATCATTCTTTCGATTCAGTAGGAGATTTCGCGGCTGATTGTAGCAAAGACTGCAGGATGGCCGTCACCGTCTGTCTTACGCATTTCCCTGACAGTCCAGTTGCCGTGCGCATCAGTTTCATTTGTGATGACTGCGGCATGTTCGCTCCAGCCCTGCCCCTCCTGCTTGATTATGGAACGGAACGATTCGTAGCTGCCGTTGCGGCTCTTGGTCACAATATACTGATAGCCGGTAGGAGTCATGTCCAATGACTGTATTTCCATATTCATAAGGTACATTTTTGCAAGTCCGGATGTGGCATTTCCTTCTGACTGGCTGGAAATGATGCCGCTGCGTGGTGTGAGCCGGGCGCATCGGCCTTCATCGTCAATTTCCAGCACGCCGGCCATGGATGAAGTGTCCTTATGCTTCTGACTTACCGACATGGTTGTCACCGGGCCATGGTCCGATGTATACAATGCCACCCAGTTTCCTGACACATAAGAATATGTCACAGTCCAGGACGGTTTGTCCGTCATTCCGTTTTCATAACCAGTACGTATGACCTCATTACCTTTGTCATCAAACTCATGAACTATGGTCTTGGTGTAAACGTCTCCACGATTATTGTAGAACACGGGCAGGTCTGTAATGAGATATCTGTCTGTGACCTTTTCAGGGTTTCCTTTCAACGATACCGGAGCAAAGCCCTCAACTGCCGTTTCCAGCGAAACCAGAACGCGCTGTCCCCAATATTCAGGACTGATGTCACTGCCACTTTGGGATTCTGTCTGAGCGGCATGGTTCCTGACGGATTTACTGTCTTTCATTACTATCCAC
>JAZLLE010000043.1:0-32694 GCA_045597985.1 Bacteroidaceae bacterium
CCTGAAAATGTGGTTGAAGAGCTTAGGGAAATAGTGAAATATTATCCGAAGCCGTTTTAACAAGTAGTGTTGTTAAAACACAGATAATCAGTATGCTTTTGTGGACGACTTTGGATAATCTTTTACTTTTGATAAGTAATCCGTTGTGCGGCCGTAACTTTGAGTACTACTCGGAAGACCCGCTGCTCACAGGCCGTATAGCAGCCGCATACATCAATGGCGTACAGTCCAACGATGTGGGCGTGGCGCTCAAGCACTTTGCGGTGAACAGCCAGGAGACGATGCGTAACGGCATTGACGCGCAGGTCAGCGAGCGTGCCATGCGCGAGATTTACCTGAGGGGCTTTGAGATTGCAGTCAGGGAGGCACATCCGTGGACGGTGATGACATCGTACAACCGCATCAACGGAGTCTTCGCCTCGGAGAACGAGTGGCTGATAAATAAAGTGCTGAGGGACGAGTGGGGCTTTGACGGTTTTGTTATGACAGACTGGTGGGCCGAGGAGAATGGTGCCCGTCAGATTGCCGCCGGTAACGATATGCTTATGCCCGGCACACAGCATCAGGAGGACGACATAGTCAATGCCATCAATGACGGAAGTCTGGATATGGCTTTGCTGGATAAGGCTATTGCCAATATTCTTGAGGTTACGTTGAAGACACCGTCGTTCAAGGGCTATGAGTATTCCAACAAGCCGGATCTTGAGGGCCACAAGGCTTTGGTACGCCAGACAGCGTCTCAGGGAATGGTGCTTATGGAGAATGACGGCACATTGCCTCTCAATGCCGGCGTAAGGAGAATTGCCGCTTTTGGCAACGCATCGTACGATACTTACGTGGGTGGCTCAGGCAGTGGCAATGTGAACCGCAAGTATAAGGTCAGTCTGGATGAGGGGCTTGCCAATGCCGGCTATGAGCTGAACAGTGATATCGCGGCCTTGTATCGCGAGAACATCCGCCAGAACAAGCCCGAGGGAGCCGAGTTTATGTGGGTGGTGCCTGTAGTGCCGGAGATTGAGCTTGACCGCAAGGCTCTGGCAAAGGCTGCGGCAGAGAGTGATATTGCCGTCTATACCCTAAGCCGCATAGCCGGCGAGGGTGCTGACCGTGAGCTTCGCGAGGGCGACTACTGGCTGAGTAAGACCGAGATGGACAACATCAGTATGATAGCGTCGGCATTCCACGCCGTGGGAAAGAAATTTGTCGTAGTGATGAATATGGGCTCCATTGTGGATATGGCTGGATGGAATACAATTCCCGATGCCATACTGCACGCCTGGCTGCCAGGACAGGAGGCTGGAAACGCCATTGCCGATGTGCTGACAGGCAAGGTCAATCCTTCGGGCAAGCTGCCGGTATCAATCACAAAGACATACGCCGAGCAGTCCTCAGCCGCCAATTTCCCTCTGTCTGAGGGCACGGACCGTGCGGTACGTTACGAGGAGGATATCTATGTGGGCTACCGCTACTATGACAAGAACGGAATTGAGCCGCTTTATCCTTTCGGCTATGGTCTGAGCTACACCACATTCAAGTATGACAATCTCAAAGTGGAGAAGGCAGACGGTGAATCGGGGTACGATATTACACTTGATGTGACAAATACGGGTTCTGCAAGCGGACGTGAGGTTGTCCAGATATACGTGTCCGCTCCGCAGGAGAGGCTTGCCAAACCGGTCAAGGAGCTTCGCGCCTTTGCTAAGACCGGAATCATTGAGTCTGGAAAGACGGAGACTGTAAGCATCAGGCTTGGCAGGCAGGATCTTTACTCGTTCAACGGGGAGAATGGTATGTGGTGCATGGAGAGCGGTGACTATAAGTTTATGGCTGCCTCATCGGCCTCCGACATCAGACTGTCAGCAGTTATCAGGGAGAATGATTCGGAAATGAGCACCAACTATTGATAAAATCTATTTCAAAATAAAAACGTCCGTTCCGATTGAACAGCCCGGAGCGGACGTTTTTATTGAATAATTGTGTAAATTCGCGGCTGATATGAAAACCGCTATATTATTGCTGCACTGCCCCGATAAACTGGGCATCATCGCTGAGCTTACCAAGTTCATTACAGACAACAACGGAAACATTGTCTATCTGGACCAGTATGTGGATACCGTAGATAAGATGTTCTTTATGAGAATAGAGTGGGAACTTGACGGCTTCCTTATTCCTCAGGACAAGATTGCCGAATATTTCAAGACCCTGTACAGCAGCAGATACGATATAGAGTTCAACATCTATTTCTCTGAGAAGAAGCCTCGTATGGCCATATTCGTAAGCAAGATGAGCCACTGCCTGTATGACCTCCTGGCACGATACAATGCAGGAGAGATGGATGTGGAGATACCTTGCATCGTGAGCAATCACGAGGATTTGCGCTATGTGGCGGAGCAGTTCGGCATTCCTTATTATGTATGGAGCATCAATAAGGACCATTCAAACAAGGCAGAGGTGGAGGCCGCCGAGATAGAGCTGCTGGAGCGCGAGAAGATAGATTTCATAGTGCTGGCCCGATATATGCAGATTATCAGCGATGATATGATAGCGAGGTATCCGCACAACATCATCAATATTCACCACTCATTCCTGCCTGCTTTCGTAGGTGCCAAGCCTTATCATCAGGCTTATCAGCGTGGAGTGAAGATTGTGGGCGCCACAAGCCACTATGTGACGGCAGAGCTTGACGCGGGCCCGATCATCGAGCAGGATGTGGTGCGAATCACCCACAAGGACACGCCTGACAGTCTTGCGCTCAAGGGGCAGGATCTTGAGAAGATTGTGCTGTCGCGCGCCGTTAAGAAGCACGTTGAGCGCAAGGTGCTTACTTTCAACAACAAAACCATTATCTTCAGCTGAAAAGATGAACAGAACAGATTATTTCAGACTACGGGTACAGAAAGATTTGTACAAGTATATTGTTCTTCGTCAGGATGGCAAAAGCGCTGAGGAGATAGCTGATGCGCTGGAGGTAACGGCAAGAGGCACGATAGGTAATGATGTTATCCGTGAGATGCGTGATGAGTGCTCACGCCAGATGAAGGTATTGATAGATAGGGAATTCTCTTTGGAAAGGATAAAGAAAGGACATTCGTTTGTCAGTGAGATTCCTGAGGGCTTTGGCCCGGAGCTTGTAGGCAAGGTGACAGGTGAGTACAGGGATTTTCTGAACTCTGAGGGTATGCTTAGGTCTGAGAGTCTGGTGTGTGGCATGCTGGTAAGGAAAATTGAGAAAGTAGCCTGGCGCTCCGGACTAAGGAATATGTCTGATGGCATTCTGCTTTTTATGGAGAGAACTATGGCAAAAGCGGCAAGCTACAGAGCCTGTATAAAACCGTGTGACGCGCAGGAACTGAACGCAGCATACGCAAAAGCTCAGAAAGTCACACTGCGTGACAGACTCTCATCAGGCGCGTCCGACAACATCATTAACCTGAGAAACTGTATGAGGGACTTTGCAATGCAAGAGTGTGAGAATGCCATGTACGAGAACATTGCCGTTTTCCTTCAGTCTATCGCGGAGAATAAGCGTTTGAAAGATTTAGCAGTTTATATCTCCTCAATAGTGAAGACTGCATCTGACAATGAGGCTCAACTACCCGGGAACGGATATGTGGCTGAGTTCGATGACGCTTACAACAAGGCATATCCAGTTGATTTCTATAGGAGAAACATAGAGAAAGTTGACGAGTGCAAAGCCTTTTATATGTCGGTTATGTTTGCATTCGCCAGATATGAGAGTCAGCTCAGTCAGAAAGGCTATCTTACTGACGGTGAGATATCAATAATAACCAAGGACAGGTCAGAGAGTGCATCGGATATGCTGTGGTATATCATTTCGCTGCTGACAGACTTTGCAGAACAGGGCATCAGCCCGAATGAATATGGGAAATAACGGAAAGTCAGACAAAGGTGTAAAACGTGTAGTGTCGGCAGTCTTTATATTACTGCTGGCGGTCTGGTGGCTTACGACGGCTTCCCGCAAGTCATCTGTTGACGATATGTCTGTGAATGCCGACGTAATAGCTCAGACTGATACTGACAACGCGGATGGTCTTGAGATTCCTGCCTATTCTACAGACGATGTGATATTGCGCCATATTGGCTATACCTCTTGCTATAATCAGGAGACTCTGATTCCAGACTGGGTTGCCTGGGAACTGACCGCCGAAGAGATGAATGGCGATTTGGAGACATACCGCAATTACTCTGAGGATCCGTCTCTGAAGGGAGAGCAGGCCGAGAACCGTGATTATGTGAATTCCGGCTACACTCACGGCCATATGGCACCTGTAGGTGATATGAAGTGGAGTAAGCAGGCTATTGATGAGAGCAACTATCTTGTAAATATGTGTCCTCAGACCAATGCCCTGAATGCCGGCGACTGGGAGTATCTGGAGAGCCGTTGCCGTCAGCTGGCCCGCAAATATGGCAGCATCTACATAGTGTGCGGTCCTGTTGTCACATCGTCAACCCCGCGCACCATTGGCCTCAATGACGTTGTGGTTCCCGATGCCTTTTTCAAGGTTCTGCTGGCTAAAATGAACGGAGAGTACAAGACTATAGGATTCATGTATCAGAACGATGACTCACGCCAGATGATGGCCGATTGTGCCATGTCTGTCGATGAGGTTGAGCGCATAACCGGCATTGATTTCTTTCCTGCGCTTCCCGACGATGTTGAGAACCGCATAGAGAGAGAGTTCGATGTTCGCGACTGGCGATATTGAGAACAATACGGGTAATGAAGGAATAATTGAGAAAACAATATGGCAAACAAGTATTTGAATACAGAACTGGTGGACAAGGCAATCAAGTTCGCAGTTGACGCGCACGCCAACACCGAGCGCAGAGGCAAGGGATTTCCGTACGTGATTCACGTTCTTGAGGCTATGGAGATTGTGGCCTCTATAACAAATGATCCGGAGCTGCTGGCGGCAGCTGCATTGCACGATACTGTTGAGGATACCGATGTTACTGTAGGTCAGGTGCGCGATTTGTTCGGTGAGCGCATAGCCAGTCTGGTTGATTCAGAGACAGTGGAGGTTCCCGCCGGTCAGACTGAGAGCGAGAGTTGGAGGGCCCGCAGAATGTTCTCCATCTCAAGGCTTGCATCCGCATCGCGCGATGCCAAGATTGTGGCTATGGGCGACAAACTCTCCAATATGCGCGCCATTGCGCACGATTACAGACAAATAGGCGATGAGCTGTGGAATCGTTTCCACGCTCCGAAAGGCAAGCTGGACTATGCCTGGTACTATGAGGAGCTGGGCAAGTCATTAAGTGAGCTGGCTGATACAGATGCGCATATGGAGTATTGCGCATTATACAAGACTGTTTTCAATTGACAATGAATATGAAGAAGATGCTTTTCTCAGCTGTAGCGGCGTTGCTCTGCACAGCGTTGATGGGTGCTGACAAGAAGGTTGATGTCTCATTGTATGGCTTCGTGGCCAATCAGATGTATTGGCAGGACCGTGCTGAATATCAGGCTGCGGATGGCCTTTTGAACTTCTTTCCCAAGGACAACAGCTACAACAGCAAAGGCGAGGATATGAATGAGGACTTTAACTCGTCTATGATTTCCATTATCACGAGACTTGGAGTTACAGTCAAGGGACCTGAGATACTGAATGCTACACCCAGTGCTCAGATTGAGGGCGATTTCTCTGCAAGCGGTATGACATTCTTCCTGCGTCAGGCTTTTATCCGTCTCGATTGGGATAAGAGCCGTCTTACTTTCGGTCAGACAGGTCATCCTATGTGTACCGACCTGATGCCGGGCACAATCAACATAGCCATAGGCTCGCCGTTCAATGCGCTGAACCGTAGTCCGATGCTTCGCTTTGACTGCTTCCTGAACGACAAAAAGAGTGTGACACTTACAGGTGCCGCAATATATCAGTATCAGTCTGGCTCTTCCACCGGTCCTGAGGGGAAGACATATCAGTATTTCCGCAACTCGAATGTTCCTGAGCTCTGGTTCGGCATTTCCGGTAAGACAGGCGGATTCAATGTTGAGGCTGGATTTGACTGGCTGCAGCTCAGCCCTCGCAAAGTCAACGATTACGGTCTGAAGGTTAGTGAGAGATTCGGCCAGTGGTCCGCGATGCTGCAGATGTCTTACAGCCACGCCGCTTTCTCAATCAAGGCAAAGTCTCTGTACGGCTACAATATGTCACATCTGAACCTTGCAACCGGCTATGGCGTATCAGCAATCAACAGCGACGGCTCATACGAGTATGCTCCTCTGAAGGCCACATCATCGTGGGTGTTCGCATCGTACGGACGTACCTGGCGCGCAGGACTCTTCCTGGGCTTTATGAAGAATCTGGGTGCCGACAAGGACCTTGTCCTAAACGATAATGGCAAGAACCTGCTGTGGGTTTACGGAGGCAAGGACAACAACATTGACCTTATCTACCGTGTATGTCCTCAGATAGAGTATATTGTGGGAAACTTCACATTCGGTCTGGAGTATGAGATGACAACCACCGCATACGGAAAGAAGATAGAGAGCAACGGACGCGTGTCTGATACTCACAACGTGAGCAACAACCGTGTGATGCTCTCAGCTAAATACTCTTTCTGATTTTCAGGATTACACCTCCGCTTGCCGGAAGGTTGACAGTTACAGGGGAGTCTGGATTCAGGCTTCCCTGAACTTTGTTATCTGAGAGCAGGTCTTCGTATGTGCAGCTATCCATAGCTTGCAATTCCAGATAATCAAAAGCGTGTTGCGGTATGACAATGCTGCTTAATGCAGGCTTGTCGTCAAAGTTGGCCACTATCAACAGCAATTCATCCTGATATGAGCGCAGGTAAGCGTATTGCTTGTAGGCATTGAAGATTGCTGACGCAGGGTTGACATACATCAAATCGAAGAACTTTCCATCAGAGATGGCTTTCTCTTTTTTGCAGATTGAGAGCAGAGTGGAGTAGAATGACTGAAGCGATCTCTCCTGTTCTGACAGAAGCGATCCATCAACCTTTCCGTGGTTGTACAAGCGGTTCAGCGTATCTGGCCTCCAGTAATCAAAAATAGTGCTACGACCATCTGTACCGCTGAATCCCTCAGCATCCATTCCGCGCTCGCCAAGCTCTTGTCCGGCGTAAATCATAACTGGACAACTATCCATACAAGCTGATACAATCATAGGCGCGCGCCCCTTCAAGGCATCACCTGCGAAGAAATCAGATGCTATTCGCTGCTCATCGTGGTTTTCCAAAAAGTGCAACATTCTGCTGCCGCACCTGCCGGTTTGTTGCCAGCAACGGGTAATTGCTGTGGCGGATTCCCTGCCTGTGGTTATCGCACGGAGTGTATCGTAAAGTCCAACCTTGTCATATATGTAATCAAATCCTCCATACTCCGTGTAGGACTGGTATGCTCCAGGATTGTAAATCTCGGCAATGAAGATGATGTCCGGATACTTGCTCTTTACCTTTCCGATAGCATAGTGCCAGAAATCCACAGGCACCATCCCGGCCATATCGCAACGGAAACCGTCAACACCTTTCTTAGCCCAGAACAACAGTATGTCTGTCATCTTTTCCCAGGTGTCAGGTCTTGGGTCAAAGACGCGCGCTCCGTTTGAATAGTTCACTCCGTAATTAAGTTTTACAGTCTCGTACCAGTCGCATTCCGAGGGATAAGCTGAGAATTTGTCATTGCCTGTGGCTTTTGCCGGATTCTCGGTATAGCCTTTCCAGTCGTGCTCTCCTGCCAGTTCCTGTGATGGAATGTAGTAGAAATTGTTCATTGCGGAGAACGCCTGCGATGTGTCATCTGCAGAGCCGAGATCCGTCACTCTTTTCGGCGCCTTGACTGAATGATATTCCCTTGCAACGTGATTGGGCACGAAATCCATTATCAGGTGCAGTCCGTTTGCGTGAATTCTTTTGACAAGAGCGTTGAATTCCTGCGCGCGTTTTGGTACTGATACGGCAAGGTCAGGGTCGATGTCGTAATAGTCACGTATCGCATAAGGTGAGCCGGCGTTGCCTTTCACCGTGGCAGGATGCGATGCCGGTATCCCATATTCAGTATAGTCAGTCTTGGACGCGTGTGCTATGAGTCCTGTCAGCCACAAATGTGTGGCTCCCTGATTCTTGAAATACCTCAGGACATCGTTCGTGTAGGAGTTGAGTTTGCCGCATCCGTTCTCCGATATGCTTCCGTCCTGTCTGAGAACTCCGTCGCGCTCATTGCCGAACAGACGGGTGAAAACCTGCCATATTACTATTCTGCTCATCCCAATGACTTGCGGATGCGGCTGATAAGGCCGGTGAGTACTGTGCCGGGACCACATTCCGTGAACTCCTCCGCGCCATCAGAAATCATATTAAGGACACTTTGCGTCCAACGGACAGGTGAGTTGAGCTGAGTAATCAGATTCTGCCGTATCTCTGCCGGGTCAGTATGTGGAAGCGCGTCAACATTCTGGTATATCGGACAGATGCCTTTGTTGAACGTAGTCTTATCTATCGCTTCCTGAAGCTCTTCCTTTGCCGGAGTCATCAGAGGTGAGTGGAATGCTCCCCCGACGGTAAGCGGCAACGCTCTCTTGGCGCCTGCCTCAATCATCAGCGGACGGGCAGCCTCGATGGCCTCAAGCGAGCCGGAGATCACAACCTGTCCAGGGCTGTTGAAGTTGGCCGGTACCACCACAAGTCCCTTGGCATTGAGCTCGTCGCATACCGCCGCAATCTTGTCATCGTCCAGAGCGATGATTGCAGCCATTGTGCCTGGAATTTTCTCACAGCATTTCTGCATTGCTCTGGCACGGGCGCATACAAGCCTGAGGCCATCCTCAAATGACAGGACACCGGATGCTGTCAGGGCAGAGTACTCGCCGAGCGAGTGTCCGGCTACCATGTCGGGCTTGAAATCGTCGCCGAGTGAGCGTGCTACCGCCACTGAGTGTATGAACACCGCCGGCTGGGTTATGTCTGTCCGCAGAAGGTCCTCCTCAGTACCATTGAACATAATGTCTGAGATACTCATTCCCATTATCTGGTCAGCTTGACCGAACAACTCCTTTGCCCATTCGTACTGATCATACAAATCCTTGCCCATTCCCGGCTTTTGGGCTCCCTGTCCCGGAAAAACAAATGCGTTCATCTATTGTAATTAATATAATATATTAAATAAAAGGCTTACCTTTGCGCCGTTTTTTGCGCTGGTGGCGATAGCCCGTCAGTTGTTCGCGAAATTAATGCAAAGTAGTGACAAATACAATGCTTTCCGCTTATTTGGCCGCAAAGAACCAAAAAAGAGCCGCGCATGCAATAATGCGCGCGTCTTTACGTTGTAATGATATAATATAAAAGCATAACCGCATACCTTTTGACGTATGAGAAGAAAAAGTTTGATTTCGTTACTGATGCTGTTGCTGGCGGCTCCACAGGCGTTTGCCCAGATGAGTGAGGACAAAATCATCCAGTATATAGCTGAGCAGCAGGAAAAGGGCGTCCCGCAGGAGCAGATTGTGATGGATTTGAGCCGGAGAGGTGTGACTATCCAGCAGTTGCAGAAGATGCGTGAGAAATACAACAAGAGCAATGCCTCAGGCTTTCTTGGCAACACACTTTCCGATGGCTCCACACAGAACATAACACGCTCAAGGAATCAGAGCCAGTTTACCAAGAACCCGGATTACTATTCAGAAAAGACTCTGAATCTGGTTAAGTCACAGGATAAGACTCTGCAGGACTCGAGGGCAAATGAGCAGGAGCGTCTTCAGATGATGTACGATGAGTCTATGTTCCTGTTCACAGACTCCCTATATCTGTTGAGGCAGTCGCTTTTGCCAAAGAAAGAGATTTTCGGACACAATCTTTTCAAAAGCGATAATCTCACGTTCCAGCCGGGCAACAATCTTGCTACTCCAAAGAACTACACGCTTGGCCCGGGCGATGAGGTGATAATAGATATCTGGGGCGCTTCCCAGACAACAATCCAGGAGACAATCTCCCCGGATGGAAGCATCATCGTTGACAACATCGGACCGGTCTATCTGAATGGTCTTACCGTTCAGGAGGCCGACAAGCATCTGAAACGTGTGTTCAGCCAGATTTACTCAGGCTTGAATGACGGTGAGTCTGAGTCGCATATACAGCTCTCGCTTGGCCAGAACCGCTCGATTCTTGTAAATGTGATGGGCGAGGTGATGTATCCCGGCTCGTATCAGATGTCTTCTTTCGGTACAGTCTTCAATGCTCTGTATATGGCCGGGGGTGTAAGTGAGATAGGCACTCTCAGGGCAATAAAGGTATATCGCGCAAATCGTCAGATCGCATCAATTGACCTTTACGACTATTTGATGAACGGCAATATCTCAAGCGATATCAGGCTTGCCGACAACGATGTGGTGATGGTGGCGCCGATCAATTGTCTTGTGAATATCGATGGCCGTATCAGACGCCCGATGTTCTACGAGATGGGCCAGAATGAGAGTCTTGCCAAACTTCTGGAGTATGCCGGAGGAATGGTGTCTGATGCCTATCGCAAGGATGTACGCGTTACCCGTATGGGCGATATCCAGCGCAGTATCTTCACTGTCTCCTCAGACCGTATGGATAGCTTCATTATGACCGACGGTGATTCGGTCTATGTTGATTCCATTATGGTGACATACTCGAATATGGCAGAGGTCCGTGGCGCAGTCAATCATCCTGGAATGTTCCAGGTAGGCGAGGGCATCAATACCTTGAGTGACCTTATTGAGGCAGCGGGTGGTTTCCGCGAGGATGCGTTCCTGACACGCGCATTGCTTAACCGCACCAATCCGGACAAGACTCTGGTGAACAAGGCGGTTGACCTGAGTGGCTATCCTGGTGGGTTTGCTGACGAGCAAATCAGAAATAACGATATTCTGTATATCCCGAGCTTGTTCGATATGCGTGAGGAGCCAACATTCAGCGTGTATGGAGAAGTGCAGTTCCCAGGTGTGTATGCGTACGCTGAGAACAC
This sequence comes from Bacteroidaceae bacterium, assembly GCA_045597985.1. Classification (GTDB taxonomy): domain Bacteria; phylum Bacteroidota; class Bacteroidia; order Bacteroidales; family Bacteroidaceae; genus Colenecus. The sequence continues at coordinate 10,973 of JAZLLE010000043.1, forward strand.
TCATGTTGAGGATATTATACTTCAGGCGGGTGGCCTTACAGACGCGGCGTCAACAGCGAAGATTGATGTAGTGCGCCGTATGCGCGACAATGAGTCTCTCGAGTCGAGTAATGACATCTCAACCACTTTCTCATTCAGCATAGACAAGGATTTGAGGATAGGTGACGAGACTTTTACCTTGAATCCGTTTGATGAGGTATATGTGCGTCGCAGTCCGGGATATGCAGACAACCGTCGTGTTCAGATTGAGGGCGAGGTTATGTTCCCCGGATACTACTCGCTTTCCACAAAAGGCGAGCGTCTGAGTGATCTTGTCACACGCTCAGGACTGTTCACAACAGAGGCATATCCGTCTGGAGCCCGTCTTGAGCGCAAGATGACTGACGATGAGAAGCTTCGTCTGAAGGACATTACCAAACTGCTTACCAAAAACGACTCGCTCAGTATGGACGTGGTCGATATGGCAAACACATTCTATGTGGGTATCAACCTTGCCGCAGCTATGGAGGAACCAGGTGGTACAGAGGATATTTTCCTTCGCGACGGTGACCGTCTGATAGTTCCGGAGTTCTCCAATACGGTGAAGATGAACGGTCAGGTGATGTACTCCAATACCGTATCGTACCAGAAAGGCAAGAATCTGATGTATTACATAGACAAGGCCGGAGGATACAGCGAGGATGCCAGAAAGAGCAGGGCATACGTCATATATATGAACGGAACCGTGGCAAAGGCCAGAAAGCATTCCGGCAGATTGATTCAGCCCGGTTGCGAGATAATAGTTCCTGCCAAGTCTGAGCGCGAGAGAATGAGCACCAGCGAGATACTCAGTCTCAGCTCCACATCGGCATCACTGGCTACGGTCGTTATCGCTTTGTTGAATCTGTTCAAGTAAACCATACCGATATGAATGAGGAGAAAGGTGGCAACATTGATATAGTAGGGATAATCCTTTTACTCTGGTCCAAGAGAAGACGTATTATAATAAATTGCGTCATAGGCGGCATTTTGTCCATAATAATCGCATATAGCATTCCTAAAGAATATACCTCAGAGGTAGTACTGGCTCCTGAACTGGCATCTTCCGTGTCGGGGCTGTCCGGTGGCCTGAGCTCATTGGCATCTATGGCAGGTGTGGATTTGAGCCTGGGTGGAGGCGATGATGCCTTGTACCCGGAATTGTATCCGCAAATAGTTGGGTCAACGCCTTTCCTGTGTGAGCTGATGTCGTTGCCTGTACAAGGCTCATATAAAAAGAAACCGGTTGAGACTGATCTGTATCATTATCTTCGCTCATATCAGCGTACTCCCTGGTGGGAGAAGATATTGGGAGCTCCAGGCAAGATGATTCAAAAGTTGAAATCAAATCCTGTCGATACCATTGTTCCTACCTCAGTGCTGGACAGCAGGCATCTTTCCAGAAGACAGCAGACTCTGATGAAGTCGTTAAGTAAGAAAATAAGCGTTGATGTGGATAAAGGCACCAGTGTGATATCGCTTGGCGTTACTATGCAGGATCCGGTAATAGCCGCGGATGTGGCGCAGGCCGTGTCTGATAACCTTCAGAACTATATTGTGAGATACAGGTCTGCCAAGGCACGCAAGGATCTGGAGTATATGGAACTGGTGTACAATGATTCCAAACAGAAGTATTATGATGCCCAAAGTAAATACGCATTGTATGCCGACCAACACCAGGGACTGGTAAGGATGCAGCATCAGATTGAGCTTAACCGTTTGGAAAACGAGCAGAATCTTGCCTATAACATATATGACCAGATATCATCACAATATGAGATATCAAAGGCAAAAGTACAGGAACAGACCCCGGTTTGTGTGGTGATGCAGCCACCGGTCGTGCCGTTTAAAGCCTCAGCTCCGAAAAAGATGATGATGGGGCTGTTGTTCGTGTTCCTTGCGTTTTTTGGAACGTCTTGCTGGTATATCATCAAAGATCGTCTGCTGGAGGGTAGGGATAATGGCCTCCGTGATTGAGGTTGACTGAGATAAGTATGGGTCCTGTTCTTGATTCTCTGATAGTTTTGTGCCTTTTCGTTGAAGTGGCGCTATTGCTGTATCTTGAGAAACTGAGTTGGAAAACCATATATACTCCTTTAAGTTTTGTGATGTTGCCATATACAGCAGTACTGGTAGTGACTTTGCTGGTAGCTGGCGGCAAGTTCGGCTTTGTGGAGTTTTATTATCCCAGTATTGTATTATGGATTGTAGGTATCGCGCTGTTTGCCATACCGAGTCTGACACTGGGATATATAGCCAATAAGTCCGGCTTTCAGACAGTAAGGCCGTTGGACAACAACGAAATGCCACCGATAGTGCTCTGGATAGGACTTTTCTGCTGTGTGGCATTCCTCTATCACCTCAGACAGATGTCCGGATCCTCGGCAGAGGATTTCGGATCAGACAGCTTTGGCGAGGAATTCAGCGGTGGAGGCATTTGGGGACAATTGCGTCAGCTTACCATTCCCATATTGATTATGTCTGTTTATTATGCGGACCGTACTCACTGGTGGCTGTGGCTTATTGTCGTACTATTGGTTATAGTAAGCCTTATCAATCAGGTTAAGGGATGGACTATAATACCGTGTCTTGCCGGACTTGCCATGCGTATATATACCGGGAAGCTGAGAGTTACGCTGAAGCTGATGGCATACGTGATTCTTGGAGCTTTTGCTGTGTTCTTTATATCGTACGGCCTCTCTATTCTTTTTGTACAGAGAAGAGGGGTAAGCAGTGAGTTCATGGAATTCCTGTTCGGACACTTCTTCCATTATCTGACAAGCGGCACACTGGGGCTGAGTATGGATATGGAAAGAGGCTTTCCTGATGCCGGCGGCGATTTCGAGATGATAATAGCACAGGTGGTGAATCTATTCAGGCATTTTACCGGAGACGGTGAAATGGTGAATCCGTTGAATCCACTCTATTTCAACACCGGTATTACCCTGACCAACGTACGGACATTGTTCGGTACTTTATATATCAATTCCAATGCTGCTCAGTTTGTACTGTATATCCTTTTCCTGAGCACCATTATGTATATGCTTAAGCTTGCGATGGTAAGGCTAAACAATATTTACGTTTACACCATCTATTTCTTTAACTGCATACTGCTTTTTATGGGCTGGTTTGATTTGTACTTTGCCAGCTTGATAGTGTTTGAGATGCCTGTCATCACTTTGCTGCTGTGGCTGTGTGAGTGGATGCTGGCACCTCGCCATAAAAGTATAGAACTTTCATTATGACGGCTGTAATTCTTCTTAACTGGAACGGTTGGACCGATACTATTGCCTGCCTTGAGTCTTTGGCTAAGGCTGAGGGTGATTTCTTTGTGGTAGTGGCAGACAACAACTCATCGGATGATTCCCTTGAGCATTTGCATCAATACGTACAGAATAATGGCAAGCTGGCAGTGAATGTCCTTCCCCTTGATAAAAACTATGGGTTTGCCGTTGGAAACAATAAAGCACTGGAATATGCCTATACATTCAATCCAGACAGCTATTTTCTATTGAATAACGATACAGAGGTGGACCCTGGCTTTCTGACTCAAATTCTGGAGTTCTCGAAAACACACCAGGAATACAAGGCGCTTACTCCCAGGATTAACTATTTCTATGAGAGCAATATCGTATGGATGTGTGGCGGAAAACTCACATTTGGTTCCAGAGAGAGGTATTACCCTGATGCGGACGAAAGCGAGGTGAGGGAGAGCGTATATAAACCTATTACCTATATTTCCGGCTGCGCCTTGTTTTTTTATCCAGAGCTGTTGGATAGTAACCATCATCTTTTGAGCGACCGCTTTTTCTTTGGTGAGGAGGATTTTGAATTCTCACTTCGTATGCGGAAACTAGGAGTCAAGATGGCGTGTGTGACAAATGCGGTTATCTATCACAAGGAAAGTGTCTCACAAAAAAAGATACAAGACAAGGGCAACGTTGGCAAGCACTACTCATTCTACCTGGGAAAAATGATTGGTTGCAGGCTATATTACGGTAAACTCAAATTCACTCTTTTGAGGTTATTGATGTACCCGAAAATTCTTATGGTCTTTACCCGTGAGTGTGATTCATTCAAGTCGGCCGTCTCGCTTACCGGCAGGCTGATGAATGATATACGGCATAAATACGGCATAAGTTACGAGGATTTCTGGGGATATATGAGACATTGACGGTAGGATATGGGAATCTCTGAGCGGCAATGGCAGGTAGTGATGCTGTATGGCGCGACTGTGGCAGGAGTCGTGCTTGGATTTGTAGCTTCAATAATCAATACAGATACGTTGAATGTTGATGACTATGGCTCCGTCAGATACGTTCAGAATATAATACAGTTTATAGCCTCATTGCTGCTGTTCGGCTATTTCCTGTCGGGAAGCCGGTTGCTTGCCCTGTCGCAGGAAGAGACAAGAAGCCGGCGTATCCGTGGAGCTATGATTATTGTTCTGGCTGTCTGCTCGCTGCTGTTAATCGCAGGCATTCTGGCGGCATCGTATATGCATAAGTCCATGAATGTACTGAAGGCTCATCAGGATATGTATCAACTGTTTCTTGTATCCGTGCCGGTATGTTTCTATCCTCTTTTCCTGAATTACATCAACACTACAGCGCAAGGAGACAACCACATTTTCCGATTGTCTCTGGCCAGACTTTTGCCGGCGTTGATATATGTGTTGTCTGCAAAATGTATTTATGATTTCTGGGGAGCGTCCCCCTCGCATATGATAATTGCCCAATGGGGCATTTACTCAATCATACTTTTGTTAATCATACTTTCTACGAAGGTATCATTCAACGGTCAGAAAACCATATTTGAAGAGTTGGGCCAAGAGAACCGCAATTATGGCTTTCTGCTGTATCTGGGCTCACTGGCGATGGTGGCTACTAACTATATCGCAGGAATAACTCTTGGTCTTTTCAATGATGACAAATCAAATGTCGGTTTCTATACACTTGCCTTGAATCTCACTAATCCGCTGGCTTATCTGCCGGGTATCATAGGAACTGCGTATTTCCGCAGGTTCTCTACCCAGAGAAAGATTCCGGCATCTGTCATACGCAATACTGTATTGCTGACTGTCCTGTCTTGTGTATGCTTTATCATAGCTATTCGTCCGGTTGTATCATTGTTATATAAACCAGAGTATGATAAAGTTGGAATATATGCCTCCTGGATGTCTGTGGGTTTCTGCATACATGGAATAGGAGATATGCTGAACCGCTTTTTAGGATCTCACGGCCAGGGTAAACCTATTCTTGTGAGCAGTATTGCCTGCGGTGTGGTCAAGGTATCAGGTTTTATTTTCTTAGTCTGGATCTGGAATATTGAAGGTGCGCTTATCACAAATGTGGCAAGCTCAACCATATATTTTGTTGTCTTGCTATTGTATTATAAAAAGCATATAAGCGATATTAATTTTACTTTGGCTTAAATCTGATTATTGGATATGGGTATAATATCAAAAATAAGGTATTCCGGTTTTATTCAAAGCCCGTATGTAAAACAGCCGCTACTGTCTGCCAGGCTTGAATTCCTGCGCCTCTTAATGCTCGTATTAGGAGAGAAGGGCTTTATCAGTCTTCGTTACTATTTGCGTTTTGGCAAGAAAATCAATCTGGATAATCCTGCCACGTTCAATGAGAAACTCAATTGGCTGAAATTGTATGACAGGAATCCGATATACACCATAATGGCTGACAAGTATGCCGCCAAGGAATTTGTGGCAGAGCGCATCGGCAGTGAATACGTTGTACCTTGTTATGGAGTCTGGAGCAGGTTTAAGGATATAGATTTTGACTCTTTACCCGGACAGTTCGTGCTGAAGACCGCTCATAACAGTTGCTGCACATATATAGTACGTGATAAGTCAGGGATGGATCCCGGAAAAATGTCTTGTGTAATCTGGCATTTCCTGCATCGTAATCTTTTTTACGGATTCGGCGAATGGCCGTATAAGAATATACCGCACCGAGTCCTGGCTGAGAAGCTGCTGGATGATCATACAGGTACGGAACTGCAGGACTACAAGTTCTGGTGCTTCGGTGGAGTGCCAAGGCTGATGTACTTCTCAGTAAAGTCCAGAAATGTATATGAGAACTTTTATGATATGGATTTCAAACCTGTTCATATAGATCATGGATTTCCAAGACGCGTGAATGAGTTTGAGAAACCTGAGAATTTTGAACTGATGAAAAGTCTTGCAGCCAGACTGAGTGCCGGAGTACCGTTTTTGCGCGTGGACTTCTTCAATGTTGACGGGCACGTGTATTTTGGAGAAATGACTTTCTATGACTGGGCAGGAATGCGTCCGTTCAGTGATTGGAATGTTGATGTCCGTCTGGGTGAGTGGATAGAACTTCCTGAAAAGAAATAATGTGTATATAGAATGAGGTGCGGTAAAGTAATATTAATTGGCGATATTGATCTTCATCGTTTTCCGTACAACGGAGAGAAAATGAAAAATCAGTTGTTCCTGCGCCATTTCAGGACTATATTTGACAAGGTCATTCCTGTTGATGTTCACGATTGGAGACACCGTCCTTGGTGTATGGCTGTCATGCTGTGGCATCTGGTCTTTAATAGAAATGCCAAACTGATTCTTTCTGCTTGCGATGAGCATACCTATCAGCTCATAAAGTTCTTATATTATGTGAGGTTGAAGAAAAACGTGTTCTACTGGGTAGTGGGAGGCGGATTTCACGAGAAGATGAGGACAGGTGAATTTGAGAGGCGTTATTATGGTTTCCTGAAAATGATCATTGTTCAAAGTCCTGATATGGTTGACACCTTGCAACGGCTTGGATTTGACAATGTAATGTTCGTTCCGAATTCCAAACCTGTGTATGAGGTTACCCATAGCGGAAAGCAAGGAGTGGTGAGATTCGCGTTCCTTTCCAGAATAGAGCCTACCAAGGGTTGTGGCCATATTCTTGAATGTGTCAGAGAATTAAATCAGGCTGGTATGCAGAGCCGCTTTGAGGTTACATTCTATGGAAAAGTGGCCAGTGATTACGAGGCGGATTTCAACAGTAAGGTTGCGGATTTGCCAAATGTGACACACTATGGAATACTGGATCTTACCTCCGCCGCCGGCTACGGCATCCTGGCAGATAATGACGTGTTCCTCTTTCCGACATTTTATCGTAATGAGGGATTCCCGGGAGTTCTCATTGATGCCTTTATCGCAGGACTTCCGATAATAGCGTCAGACTGGCATTTCAACAGCCAGCTAATTGATGTGGGGCGTACAGGTGTGATAATAGAGCATGATAATTGCGGGGAACTTAAAGAAGCTATGGAATCTTTTATCAACAGTAAATACTATATTCAGGATATGAGACGTTATTGTATTGAAAAAGCAAAAGAGTATGATGTCATGAATGTGCTTTGCCCGCAAACTCTCAAAAGGATAGGGCTTTTGTGATTCTCATAATGGTCTTTTGCTTATTAATGCTATAGATATTTTATGAAGATACTGATAGTCTCATCTCATTATTCTCCGGAAATCGGAGCTGCTCCTGCCAGAATAACCAATATGGCAAAGGGCTTGCATAATATGGGGCATGAGGTGGATGTCTTAACTTGTCTGCCAAATTATCCGCAGAATAGAATATACGAGGGGTATCGGCATCGTCTCTCAAAGAAAGAGGTTCTGGATGATATCACGGTCTTTCATTATTGGACTTGCACCAGCATATCAGCCAATCCTTTCAAACGCGCGTTGTCAATGTTTGCCTTCGCCTTTACATTGTGGTGCTTCGCATTTCATGTAAGACGTATAAAATCTTATGATAAGGTGATAATACAGACTCCCACGATAGTATCGGCCGCATCCGCCATGGTGCTGTTCAAATTGTTGTACAGGAAGAATGTTATTCTGAATGTGTCTGATCTGTGGCCATTGACCGGTGTTGCCATGGGGGTTATGAGAAAGACTCAAATGTCCTATAAATTTATGGCATGGCTGGAAGAATTTCTTTATAAGAGGTCTGATTGTGTTATAGGACAATCTTCTGAGATAGTAAGTCATGTAAAAGAGATGTTTCCTGAAAAGCGGACATTTCTATATAGAAATATTCAACCCTCGTCAGATAATGTACAACGTAAGCCCAGGCTTCGTCATTCTCCATTGAGAATTGTATATGCCGGTTTGCTGGGATATGCTCAGAATGTGAGCTCATTGATAAAGTCGGTTGATTTCAAGAAACTTGGCGCAGAGATGCATCTGTTTGGCGGTGGCGGACAGGTGGAAGACATCAAGTCCTGTATTGACGGTGGTGCTGAGAATGTATTTTACCATGGAGTAGTGGCAAAAGCTGAAATGAATGGACTGTTGGGTGAATATGATGTGTCGGTGGTCCCGTTGGCCGCGGCAATCTATGGGGCGGTTCCTTCTAAAATCTATGAATTGCTGCCTGCCGGCATTCCTGTCTTGTTTAGTGGTGAAGGTGAGGGCGCCGGACTTGTAAGCCGGCTGGCTGTGGGATTAAACTCCGCGCCTGGAGACTATAAAACGCTTTCCGATAATATCAGTAAGATAATATCAATGAGCGATGATGAATATTCAACTCTTGTTGAGCATTGCTACCAAGCCGCCTCAAGTGAGTTCTCCTTCTCTGCTCAGATGAATCGCCTTGATGCTTTCCTGAAAAGCTGAGCTCAATGACTGTGGCTTGGCCCGGGAGCAACCATATATATTGCTGTTTGATATTTCGTTTTTTACCTTTTGTTTCCAGCTTTGCTAAAAAATCTTTATCTTTGCGCTCATAAAAGATTTTGGTAAATCTTAGGAAGGAAATGAGAGCTTGTTTTTTAGGATTAGGATATATAGGACTCCCTACAGCAATAATAGCAGCGTCTCACGGTATAGAGGTAGCAGGAACAGATATAAACACACTGATAGTTGATGAGACAAATGCCGGAATATTACATATCGTAGAGCCCGACCTTAATCAGCTTCTCGTTGATGTGGTGAGGTCTGGAATGCTTCACGCATACACCGCACCGATTTTGTCCGATGCTTACTTTGTTGTAGTCCCGACACCTTTTTTACCTGATACACATAAACCGGACATATCATTCGTGGAGAATGCCACACGCAGTGTGATTCCATTGCTCAAGGAAGGAGACCTTTTTGTCATAGAGTCAACATCGCCTGTCGGAACCACAGAGAATATGTCTGAGATTATTTTCGCTGAGCGGCCGGAACTTAAAGGAAAGATTTATATCGCATATTGTCCGGAAAGGGTTCTGCCAGGGAATATCCTTCATGAACTGATAAATAATGACAGGGTGATTGGCGGAATTGATGCCGCCTCCACAGAGAAAGCTAAGGAGTTTTACTCTGTCTTTGTTAAAGGACAGCTTCATTCTACAGACTGTAGGACTGCGGAAATGTGCAAGCTTACAGAGAATGCCTCACGTGACGCGCAGATAGCATTCGCTAACGAGCTCTCAATAGTCTGCGCCAAGGCAGGAATAGATGTATGGGAGCTTATCTCCTTGGCAAACAAGCATCCTCGTGTCAATATCCTTCAGCCTGGGTGTGGGGTAGGCGGACATTGTATCGCGGTAGATCCGTATTTCATTATCTCTTCCTATCCCGAGGAGGCTGCTTTTATGCGACAGGCACGCGAGACGAACATCAATAAGACTGAGTGGTGTATCAATCAGATTCTATCAGCATATTATGACATTGCAGGAGAGTCTGGTAAAAAACCTATAGTAGCATTGATGGGACTTGCATTCAAACCAAATATTGATGATCTGAGAGAAAGTCCTGCTGTGACAATCGCCAAGACGTTGTTGAGCAAGCTTGGGCAGGATAGCGTGCTTGTCTCAGAGCCGAATTTGGCTTCGCACGATACATTTGTACTTACATCATACAAAGAAGCATACGAGAAATCGGATTTAGTGGTATTTCTTGTAAATCATCGCGAATTTGCGAGTCTTGTCTCAACAAGGTCCGATGTGCGGATTCTGGATTTTTGTGGCGTAACCAAAGCTTGAAATGACAAAAAAAAGGATACTTCTCGTTTTTGGCACCAGACCGGAGGCTATAAAAATGGCTCCTTTGGTAAAGGCTTTTTATAATGATAAGGATTCCTTTGAAACGTATGTCTGTGTCTCCGGACAGCATCGTGAGATGCTTGATCAGGTGCTCAATCTGTTTGAGATAGTGCCTGATGTGGATCTGGAGATAATGCATCCAGGACAGAATCTGTATGACATTACGACATCGGTACTTACCGGTGTGGGAAAAGTGTTAAGGGAGATTCGTCCTGATCTTGTTCTGGTTCACGGTGATACCACAACCTCCATGGCTGCGGCGATGGCTGCGTTCTATGAGCAGATACCTGTTGGCCACATAGAGGCTGGGCTTCGTACCTATGACATTTACAGCCCGTGGCCAGAGGAGATGAACAGGCAGATAACAGGCAGAATAGCCTCGTTTGATTTTGCTCCAACAGAATTGAGCCGTCAGAATCTTTTAAAAGAGAATATTCCGTCTGACAAAATAGTTGTTACGGGAAATACCGTGATAGATGCATTGTATCAGGTTGTTGACGTAATCAACTCTTGTGATGGCTTAAGGAAACAGTTGGAGACTGAGCTGTTGATTGCCGGATATGATGTAAGCCGTTTGAGAAATGGCCGTAGGCTGGTTCTCATTACAGGGCACAGACGTGAGAATTTCGGTGAGGGATTCCAGGATATATGTCGCGCGATAGATTTCCTGGCACGGAAATACAGTGATGTCGATTTTGTGTATCCGGTACATATGAACCCGAATGTAAGGAACGTTGTAGGGGAAATATTGAAGGTTGGCAAAACCGATAATCTGTTTTTGATAGATCCGCTTGGGTACTTCGATTTCGTGCTTCTTATGAACAATAGCCACATTGTGCTTACAGACAGTGGCGGAATTCAGGAGGAGGCACCAGGTTTGGGAAAGCCTGTTCTGGTAATGCGGAATACAACAGAAAGGCCAGAGGCAATTGACGCCGGTACAGTCAGACTTGTTGGAGCGGATTTTACAAAAATTACAGAGTCTGTATCTCTGTTGCTTGATAACGAGGAGGAGTATGGAAAAATGGCCCATGCTGTCAATCCTTATGGCGACGGCAAGGCGTGCTCACGAATTGTCTCTTTCGTACGCGACAGGTTGTGCCGCTAACATAATCAGATTCTCAGAAGCTTAAGTAAGTCGCGGTCAGTTCTGGCTGAAGGAAGTGACTGGATTATTTGCCTGCCTTCTTTTTCCGGATAAATAATCATTATGCTGCACTTGTTCTCCATCAGGTGCAGGCGCTCGTACAGATGAAGGAATGAGCGGCCTGCGTGTGTCTCAGAATCCCGTTGTCCTATTAAGACCAGAAGGTGGTCAGAATGAGTGTTATGAATAACTGTGTTCATATCTGCGGACTCACTCATTGGATAATAGCTCATCCTTCCATTTGAAATAGATCTGTTCATGCCTCTTACCGTATCAATAGCGGCATTCTTACCATAAAACTCAGTAACACATCCTATTGATGAGCTGAGGCGTCTCAAGGTCTCAAGGCTTTTCTCTAAACCGAAATCCTGAATGATAGGATCGGGAACAAGAATAATCATCCGCTGTATTGTATTGATGGGTATGGTCAATCTCAAGAAGACCAGCTGAACGTTACAATTGTCAACCAATGGGCGGATAATATTCTCGTAATATCTTGCTGTCAGGTGCCTGGATACCGTTAAGCCTGCAATAATCTGGGTTGACTCAAATTCCTCAGCGGCGTGCGTTATGCTTGCTGAAATATTATTTCCCACCCGGTTCTGCATCTGGAATGGTACTTCTGCCGCAACAGCTTGTCTCTGTGCCTCAAGAAGGATGTCCTTGCCTCCCGACATATATTTATATGTGTGCTCTCCTCCCACAGTAATGTGGAGTCCTACCAATTCGTCTCGTCCTTTGATGTTACGGATAGCTAATGAGGCATCCATCAAAGACTGCCTTGTCTCAGATCCGGAGAAACATACCAGGATACTCTCATCCTTTAGAATTTTGCCGGATTGGGTGTCGGATTTCAGAATCAGTCTCGCCCCATGTTCTGTGATAATATTGCTAATGATGCATGAGAACAGAACAATCAGTACTATTATTCCGAACATCGTACTATCCAGTATGTTCTCAGAGTATGCCCCCATTGTGATAGCAAGGGCACCGGCTGCGTGTGACTCGCTCAGGCCGAACAATATCATACGGTCGCCACGTTCCATCTTTCCTGTTTTTTGTATTATGCAAGCTGGTATCCATTTGCCTATGGTTGCCGCTGTGAATAACACAATAAAACAAACGGTGGCTTTCGCATCCCCGACCAGCGAGTCTGGTCTTATCAACATTCCGGTATTAAAGAGGAAAGTAGGTATAAAGAGAGTGTTGCCTATGAAATCAAGCCTGTTCATCAGAGGCGACGATTTGGGTATATATTTGTTGAACACAATTCCAGCCAGGAATGCCCCAAGTATTCCTTCCAGTCCGGCAAGAGATGCTATGCCGCAACATAAAGCCAGAATCATAAGTACAAATACAAAGTGTGAGTTACTGTTCCGCGATTTTTTGAAAAAGAAATCTACGACAATGGGAAACAAAAATATGACTATGGATACGTAGATTGTCGTGTATATAATGAAAGACCAGATATTGAATGCTTTGTCTATGTTTGAGGAGGCCTGTACATAAGCATAGATAACCAGGGCTAATACTATGGCGACAAGAGCGCCTGAGACCGATATGGCAACACTTTTTCTGTTTGAGAGTCCATGCCTGCTTATTATCGGGTAAGATATCAATGTGTGTGATCCCAACACGCAACAGATAATAGATGCCACAGTCTTATCCAAATGCAACGCGCAGGTTCCTATTGCAAAACACAACAACCATGGAATAAGAAATGTAATCGCTCCGAATGTGGCGCCAAGGACTCTCGTACGTCTCATCTCCTCAATGTCAATGCCGAGTCCGGCAAAGAACATAATCATCAACAGCCCTACGCTACTGAAGAAACTCAGTGTATCCGATGATTCCAATATGTCAAATCCTCCTGGTCCTACCAGCATACCAGTCAAAATCAAACCCGCAATCTGTGGAAAACGGATACGGTTCAACAGGAACGGTACGGCCAGGATTATGAGCAATATGACAAATGCTCGCCACAGTGTGTCTTCAAGGGGAAAGACAGCACTCCATAATGGAAACAACAGAGAAAGGGCTGCCGGGCTTACCATTTCGTGAAAAACAGCCTTGTGTCGTTATTCGAGAGAATCATATTGCTATCCAACCGCTCTATCTTGAATACAACAGTGAGACTTGTAATACCGCAGTCGCTCAGATATCTAAGCAATGATTCTGTGTCATAATCAGCAACTCCTGCATACATTGAGTAATCAATCTTGATGGAATCGCCATAGTCAGTCAATATGCCGATAGGGCCATTTATCTCTCCGTTACGTATCTCAACCAGGTCTCTTGCAAAGGCATACCAGATTCCGCTCTTTTCCACTTCGTGATTACCGGAGCCTGAATAACATATTTTGTCCAGACGCCATAGATAATCAAGCTTGTCATTAGGGAACACTTTTGTGCACGAGGTGAGCAGCCATACAGACAATATAGTGAAGAAGGCCGCTATGATGTCTCTAGTCCTTTTTTTCATAACATTCTCCATGTTTTTGACAATGATAACATTAAGCCTTTGTTCTCTCCCGGCAGACTGGACGATCCAAAGTCGGCTGCAGCTGAAAGGCCAATTCTCCATCCGGTCTGGCTACCGAAACGGTAAAAGCATTCAAAAAGCAGAGAGGTTGTGCTTGCGGCGCTCTCAAACGGAATGCTGTAGCAACCCCAGTGTGTTGTATGAGTGGCAAGTAATCTGTATTCCAGACGTGGGGCTATATTGCCGTCTATGCCTAAATGAAACATTATAACCCTATTGCTTTTGAATGAGAGATCTCCGTCTTCGTTGTAGATTGGAGAGTATAGAACCGGTGAGCCGTTTGAGTAACCGTAGTTGCTGTAACTTTTGTAGAATTCGTGGTTGTACATGTCGTCACGGCCATCTACACCTTCCAGAATGACTGGGTTCTGATACCTGTAAACAGGACCGCATTGTCCTTTGGTATTGAGAAACTCAAAAACGATATTATTGAATGGAATACCTTCTGGAGCATTAACCTCCAAGCCGAAAAGCCCGTCGAGCCAGTTCCGTCTGAAACCATAGAATACAAATCCCTTGTTGCCATACATATCGGCTTTGTTCTCAATTCCAAGCATTGAGGAGTGATCTTCATAGAAATGCTCGTAATAGAGTCTGTATTTCCATTTATCAAATGTAAGGTCAAATGCAATGTGCCAGCTGCCCATTGTGTTTCCATTGTCTTTAGTCTGCATTCCCGGCTTGTTTACAGGCAAGAAAACCTGAAGATAGGTCTTTAGGTCGTGTGGGTATTCAAATGCCTCTACGACAGGGTCTGATGCCGATGTGCGCATATTATGCCTTACGCCGCCAAACTGTGCGTACATTTCCAGACCGAATGTAAACTCAAGGGGGAAGCGCTCTGTATCGCCAACCCTCAGGAAAAGAGACTTGCTGTGATGCAGAATCTGGTCTGTATATTGTGGCGGGTCAGAGTATCTGGCGGCTTGCTTGCCACGCCAGTCACAGTCCTGATACCATCCGTACGCAATGTGTCCTTTCAATGAGAACCATCTGCCCAGAATGCCCAGTCTGGTAAACTCCGGGACCTCAAGCCTTATCTGTGGAATAGGACGGCTGTTGCCCGACCATGTCAGCGAGCCCGAGCTGAGCTGCGGATTGACAAGCTCGCCCCAACGCTCCCTGGCTCCCAGGGAAAGGTCAAACCATTTATATCCGGCATCCACATATATCTGCTGCAGGTAAAAATCAGACTGATAGTTTGCCGCTACTGCCACATCAATTCCATAATTAAAATAGAATTGGCTGGGAAGCCTCATTCCGCCATCCATTCCCAGGTCAAGCATTATGCCAGACGCTTTGACAGGAGAGAGGCCCTGCCGGTTGGATGTGAGCCAGAATGGCGCGTAGTCACCGCCACCTGCGTTTCCATACAAATCCAGACTTAGATCCAGCTTGCGCTTAATCTTACTGTTCAGACTGAGACTCAGCTGCTGTGCGTCGTTTGTCCTGGCATATCGTCTTAGGAATGCGTCATCGCTTCTGTGGTCTGCCGCGCCAAGCTCATCGGTACCTGACGACAGTCCGGTATCGGGCATCCCTGCAGGGTCATCGTTGAACTGCGCGCTGGCATTGCCGGATAGTGCCAGCAACATAAGAAAAACAGTTCCCTTAATAATAGACTTTCTTGTTGCTAAATACATACTGTACTCTTGAAAAACACTCCAAAGGTAGCATAAATAATCCAGTAAGGCAATATGAGTCACTGTGAAGTGGCGCCCGTGACAGGCTGATACATCAATGAGTTTTCAACAGTATGCCTCTTTCTTCTCTATTTGAAGTATCTTAGCGGTCAAAATGGTGTGAGGTAATGCTGGATATAGAGAATGAGTTGAACAGCAGCCAGGCTGCTGCGGTAACGTACACAGACGGCCCGCAGATGGTGATTGCCGGTGCCGGCTCTGGCAAGACGCGTGTTCTTACGTACAGAATAGCGCATCTGCTTGAGATGGGAGTGGAGCCGTGGTCCATCCTTGCGCTCACTTTCACCAACAAGGCTGCCGGCGAGATGAAGGAGCGTATAGCGCTTATGGTGGGCGAGAGCCGCTCCCGTTATCTGTGGATGGGTACCTTCCACAGCATTTTCTCACGCATCCTGCACACAGAGGCTGAGGCAATAGGATTCACATCGAATTTCACGGTATATGACCAGGCCGACTCCCTGAGCCTTATCCGCAGTATCATCAAAGAGATGCAGCTGGATGACAAGGTCTATAAGCCGAATGTCATTCAGAACAGGATATCCAATGCCAAGAACCGCCTGTACACACCGGCAGACTATTTGCGGAACGGCGATATCCTCAAGAACGATCAGTACAAGAATGTAGGCCTTTGCGGACAGATATATCAGAAGTACTGGAACCGTTGCCATCAGGCCGACGCTATGGATTTCGATGACCTTCTTCTGTACACATACCTGTTGTTCAAGCAGAATGACTCTATTCTGGAACGTTATGCGGAGAGGTTCAAGTATGTGCTCGTGGATGAGTATCAGGATACCAATTATGCCCAGCACTGCATAGTATGGCTGCTCACGCGTGTGAATCAGCAGGTGTGTGTGGTAGGCGATGATGCCCAAAGCATATATTCCTTCCGTGGCGCGAACATAGATAATATGCTCAAGTTCACCAAGCTCTATCCTGATGCCAAGGTGTTCAAGCTGGAGCGGAACTACCGGTCCACGCAGACCATCGTTGAGGCGGCCAACAGCCTTATCAATAAGAATCGCAATCAGATACGCAAGTCTGTCTTCTCCGAGAACGAGAAGGGCAGCCTGATAAAGGTAATCCAGGTGCAGTCCGACATAGCAGAGGCCAATGCCGTTGCCGACAACATTCACCAACTCTATATCAGCGAAGGTGTGGAGTATGGAGACATTGCGGTCCTGTACCGTACCAACGCGCAATCGCGTGTCTTCGAGGAGGTGCTTCGTACCCAGGGCATACCTTATAAAATATATGGCTCACTATCGTTCTATCAACGCAAGGAGGTAAAGGATGTAATAGCATATTTGCGCCTTACCGTGAACCACAACGACGAGGAGGCGTTGAAGAGAGTAATCAACACTCCCGCAAGGGGCATAGGCGCTACTACTATGGGGCGCATAGCAGAGGCCGCCACTACGAATAATGTGAGCTTCTGGCAGGTGATAACCCACCTTGACGGCTATGGCCTTGGCTTCAACAGCGGAACGTCTGGCCGCCTTACTCAGTTCGCGGGCCTTATAGAGAGCTTTGCACAGATGGCTGGCTCCGCCAATGCATACGATGTGACAAAGTTCATAATTGATGGCAGCGGCTTGTTGCGTGAGCTTGCCACAGACCACACACCTGAGGGAAAGGAGCGTCTTGGCAACGTACAGGAGCTTCTGAACGGTGTTGACAGTTTTTGCCGAGGCCGGATGGAGGAGGGCGATAAGCATATCTCACTGACAGATTTCCTAAACGAGGTATCGTTGCTGACAGATCAGGACAACGACAAAGAGGGCGATGACCGCAAGATAACGCTTATGACGGTTCACGCGGCCAAAGGACTTGAGTTCGATACAGTCTTTGTGGTTGGAATGGAAGACAATCTTTTCCCAAGCCAGATGTGCGTTGATGACGAGCGCCAGCTGGAAGAGGAGCGCAGACTCTTCTACGTTGCCGTTACACGCGCAAAGAAGCATTGTATGCTGCTGTTCTCAAAATGCCGTTTCCGTTATGGCAATATTGAGATGTCTGAGCCGAGCCGCTTTCTCAAGGATATAGACCCGCGATACCTGGATATGCATCTGCTTGGTGCCGCAGTACGCCCAAGACTGACTACCCGCGACATTGACTTTGACGATGTTTTTGGAAACGATGACTCAATGGGGGAATTCTCCCCGAACCGAACATTCAAGTCAAGACCTGCTATGAGTCAGGAGCGCCATTTCGAGGCTCGTCCTACAAGAACGTTCGAGACAAAGACTTTATCTGTACATACAGATTCCGATACCAAGCCTCGTTTTGAGAGCCGTCCGCGTAATCTGCAACGGGTATCAACACTGGTCAGTAGCTCTATTGCCACTGTAAACGGAGGCTCGGATATACCTCTTGCAGTAGGCGATATGATTGACCATGAGCGTTTTGGTCAGGGAGAGGTACTCTCGGTTGAAGGCTCGGGCGATGGCCGCAAGGCGCGTATCAGGTTCCGCAATGCAGGCGAGAAGACCTTATTGCTCAAGTTCGCCCGCTTTACCGTTATTTCAAGGTAATTTAATTTTGTGCGAAAAAAACTTGTCGGAATGTTTGCGCGTAACCCAAAAAGCATTACCTTTGCACCGCTTTCAACGGAAAGCCAGTGATAATTAATTTTGCGGCAATAGCTCAGTTGGTAGAGCACGACCTTGCCAAGGTCGGGGTCGCGAGTT
The DNA here is from genome assembly GCA_045597985.1 of Bacteroidaceae bacterium. Taxonomy (GTDB): domain Bacteria; phylum Bacteroidota; class Bacteroidia; order Bacteroidales; family Bacteroidaceae; genus Colenecus. The sequence continues at coordinate 29,144 of JAZLLE010000043.1, forward strand.
CGAGTCTCGTTTGCCGCTCACAGTTCTTTGAAATTGTGTAGTCGCCCAGCTGGCGGAATTGGTAGACGCGCACGTTTCAGGTGCGTGTGCCGCGAGGTGTGCAGGTTCGAGTCCTGTGCTGGGCACTATTTGGAGAGATGGCGGAATTGGTAGACGCGCTACTTTGAGGGGGTAGTGACAGTATTGTCGTGTGAGTTCGAGTCTCATTCTCTTCACCACATTAATCTGCGGCAATGACCGACAAGCCGAGAGTAGAAGAAAGCTCGCTTTCTTATGCCGAGGCGCGAAAGGTCATCGCGCAAATTTATTTCAAAATTTTGCGGCAATAGCTCAGTTGGTAGAGCACGACCTTGCCCCAAGAAATAATAAGGTCAATCCGACCTTGGCAAGGTTTGTAGCAACAACGGTTATATCCGCAAAGTAAAAATGAATGCGGCAATAGCTCAGTTGGTAGAGCACGACCTTGCCAAGGTCGGGGTCGCGAGTTCGAGTCTCGTTTGCCGCTCAAAGAAGTCAAGCAGCTGTAAAAGGCTGTTTTTTTTGTATCCCTTCATATCAGGACTCGAGCTCGCGACCCCTGTTCGCTGTGGCGAACCAAAAAGAGGACCGCGAAAAGCCCACATACTATTACGGAATGGTGTTGAGCTGGTAAGGAATGTTTACAGATTTCGCTCAGCTCACGATTCCGATCAGACTGTTTGCCTGATGTAAATATGAACCTTAGACAGGGTCATCTATAGAACCTTCGAGACCTCCTCTTTTATAGGTCCTGAATTCAACTTGTAAACGCAATTTTTGAGGAAGAATCTGTGAGATAAAGGTTTATATTAAGTATAAATCTAAATATCGGGGCGGTCTGCCCGCAAAACAGGTTCAAAAATGACGCATTTAAGAGAGTGGCAGCGGTATCAGATCGCTGCAAAACTGGAGGCCGGGTGCACGAAGAAGGAGATAGCAGAGTATCTGCACGTCCATCCGTCAACCATCACGAGGGAGATTCAGAGAAACGGCTACAGCCGGTACAGATGTTATAAGCCAAGGATAGCGCAGGAGAGGGCCGCCCACCGATGGCGTTGCCGCCATCTCCCACGGCGGTTCAAGGAAGATGTCAGGAAGAAGGTAGACGAGATGATTCTTATGGATTACACCTGGGAGCGTGGTGCTAACGAGAACACCAACGGACTTATCCGCCAGTACATCCCAAAGGGCTCTGACTTCACGAACATCACGCAGGAGTTTCTGGAGGAAGTCGAGCGCAAGCTGAACGAGAGGCCGAGGAAGAAACACGGCTTCCTCTCATCGAATCAAGTGTTCAGCAAGTCAACCGGGCTGGATGCAAGGATGTTTATTAAGCGTCCTTGACCCTTGAGGTTACATTTTACAACAACGGCTGTCAATGGTTATTGCGCCACTGACAGCCGCTGGAGTGTTGTCGGTTCCTTGCAAGATTTTCCGTATGATTATTCGCCGTCGAACTTCATATAACTATCATCCCAATACGTAATATCAGAATTCTTAAGGTCTGCTTTAACTGCATTGTCAGTTACGCCGAAAACAGTACATCCTCCTGAATCTTTGCCTGTTTCGGAAAACATCGCGTCACCTGAATGGAAGCTATTGTTAAGCGTTAAGCCGGATAAATTATTGCAGAAAGCAAACATGTAGCTTGTTGATGTTGCAGAACTAATTTGCCACGAGGATAGATCTAGCGATAATAAAGCATAGTTAGAATTGAAACACGCAGAAACAGATCCTGCCTCTGAAACATCTATTTTGTCAAGATTGTAATAATTTGTTACTTTTTCCAGTTCCATAAAAGTAGTCTCAAGGTTCGTAGCCATGATTCTACTTGCCGTGGTCTCAATATACGCATTTGTGCCATCTACTCTTACCCACACTGTTTCATCGTTGTTCAATGCTTCTGCACCGGCAGGCATAGATCCTGCTACGCCTGTATTGATGGTGACGGATGTAAGGTTCGTATAAACAGATTCAGAACCAAATAGGTCTCTAACGTAAGTATTCTGTGTCCAATAAGCGGCAACTGCTCCGTTGTTGTCACCGCCATTATGTATCTTGTTGCGCTCAAATGTGTATGGGGTGTTGCGAGCGTTATAATTTAAAGTTCCTTCAACTGTATAGAAGTTTACTTCAAGGCCTTTGGATAGAATGCCGGGAAGAACGGCTATATAGTAGGTGCCAGCAGCAAGGTTGCCCTCAGCAGCCTTCAGTGTCACTACGTTTGAGCCCTCAGACACGGAAGATACTGACGGTTCGTCTGATACGGAGACGGTAAATATACCGGCCAGTTTCTCGCCGTTGTTTGCGCGAACCACTATCTTCTTGCACGCTACGGTAGGAGTCACCTTCACGTACGAGCATACATTCTTGAATGAAATGTTGTTCTCAGCCTCAGCCTTTGCCACCATCAGCACAGCCTTGGGATCAACTGTCTGACCGTCGGCTACGGTCTGTTCGGCAGGGAGAATCACGTTGGATATACTGCTTCCGCTAAGCTCAGGAGCAGGTGTTCCAATTTCCTCGTTCTTGAGATATGCAAGGATGATGGCTTGGTTCTCAAGAGGAATGTTGAACTCCGTCATTTCACGAATAACTGATTCTTCGTCTTCTTCTATTATATATTCCTTCCACTCCTCCAACTTATCTCTCAAATTTACGGATGGCCACTCTGCACACTCACCAACTGCAAGCGCAGCCACCGCCTCATCCAAATCAGGGACGTGTTTTGTTGAAGTCAGATAAGGATAGAGGGAATAGATGTTCTCTCCGGAAACTGCGGTGGATCCTTCGTCCACGCTGAAGGTTCCGGAAGATGTGCCTGCGCCTGTGGTGAGATTATACTTGCTGTTATTGATGCCGTCCATCATCAAGATAGCATCACCACTCTGCCACTTGATATCAAGGCCATCGATGGCTGCGCGTGTAGCGCAATCACTCTCGGTAGCTGCGGTGAAGCTGTAAATCGGCTTTGCGTCCGGATTTTTGCCGGCATTTTCATTAATCAAGGCATCCTTGCTGCATGCAGAGAATGCTACTACGCCTGCCATCAGGGCAAGCAAGGTCTTAATTGTCGTTTTCATTGTTGCCTGATTTGATGGGTTAATAGGTTTTGAAGATGTCTCCACCATCCTCAAGTCGTTCATTGCTTCCGCAGAGAACTCTCTGCGCGGTGACCTCGATCACCTTCACGCTCGCAGGGACGTAAGTCTGACGCTCCCGCAGTTCTTTGTTTTTGATGTCTTGTTTCATCTTGACTGTAAATTATTATGATTTGTTCTTGTTCCAGAGTTAAATACACAAAAAATCCGTCCGGAACTCACGGTTGAATCCCAGACGGCTAATATTGTCATTAATCAATACTAAATTACTGATTACAAAGCATTTGCTTACCCCCCCCTGAATGGAAGCAGGCCAGAAATGACTGTTATTGGAAGTATGCGTTGCCATAAGATTTCTCAAAAATACAAATTTTCTCTCCAATCACAATCATTTGGGCAGAAAACGTACATCGGTATGCGAATGTTTCAGAT
>JAZLLE010000044.1:0-17939 GCA_045597985.1 Bacteroidaceae bacterium
GAGTCAACTGAGCCGTTCTGGTGTTCGGAATACTATGACGTCATCCCTTCATTTGACGAGCATTCACGAGAGTACTGGACAAAGGAAAAGGTTCTGGCGCAGGAAATGCCTGTGATTGAGGTGGAGGCATACAAGGTATATGAGAAAACCGGCGAGTATGACCCCGAACTGAATCTGTGGTTCACCGCTCACAACAGCATCTATGACATCGCTAATAGAATCCTTTGGGTGACCATCCGCGAGAAGTACGAAAAACATTACGAATTCAAGCTGTAATCTTCTTTATCAACTGCATCGATATGAGACAAATCAATATTCTGGCGATAGGCATCATCCTGTGCCTTGCTGCACTGTCCTGCTCAGAGAAGCAGAGTGACCCCGTGGCTGTCTGTGAGAACGGACAGTTCGTGGGCTATGTTGAAGATAACGGAGTATATACTTTTAAAGGGATACCTTTTGCAAAGGCTCCTGTGGGAGAACTCAGATGGAAAGCTCCACAGCCTGTGGAGGCATCGGACCAGGTTTTTGAGGCAAAGACCTACGGACTTCCGGGACTTCAGTCGTACGACGAGGGCGAGGTGGCCAGCCACGGAGATTTGAGTGAGGACTGCCTCTATCTGAATGTCTGGACAAAGGACCTCCATATGAAGGAGGGCAGGCCTGTTATGGTATGGTTTCACGGAGGCTCATACGGATGGGGAGGCACCATCGACCCTCTTTACGAAGGCAAATACCTCGTGGCAGAGTACCCTGACGTGGTGCTGGTTTCTGTGGAATATCGTGTGAACGCTATGGGATTCATCGACTTTGTGGATGTTCCCGGCGGAGAGGCTTTCCCTGACGCACCTTATCTCGGAATACTTGACCAGCAGCAGGCACTTCGCTGGATTCAGAGGAATATCAGCGCGTTCGGTGGCGACCCTGACAACGTGACCATCTTCGGAGAGTCGGCGGGCGGCGGCTCGGTGTGCTGTCATCTGATAGCCAAGGGCTCTGAAGGACTGTTCCGCAGAGCTATCCCTATGTCGGGTGACATTTATCTGGAGCATACTCCTGAGAACTACAAGGCAAACGGACAGGCTGCAAAACTGCTTGCCGTTACTGGCTGCAAGGATATGGACGGTTTGATGGCTCTTTCCGAAGAAGATATCCTCAAGGCTCTGAATGCTGAGGCTGGAGGAAGAAGTTTCGAAGGCGTGGGAGGCCACGTGGGCGACTTCAACAACTGGCCTATGCGCAGTGAAGAAAGGAGCATACTCCCATCGGATGGCTACAAGGCTATACTTGAAGGCAAATCCAAAGATGTTGACGTAATGATAGGCGTTGTTGCCGACGAGATGCGCTATTGGGCTCATCTTCAGTATGACCCTACAGACGAAGCCGGTCCTCTTGCCTTCTATTATGATTGGGCAAAGATGAATGTAGATAAAGTCAAGCAAATTGGCGGCCCAGAAACAGCCCGTCGAATAGACAATTGCCTGCAATACATTGACCCGGACAGCGACGAATGGGACCAGAAGCATCCTGGAATATGGAAATACACCGAAATTCTCAATAACTACAATTTCCGTCTTGGCAGCATTACCGTAGCCCAGAACCACTCTGAAGCAGGTGGCAAGGGAAAGACCTATATGTATGTTTTCGGCAAGGGATATGAAAAGGGTGCATATCCCGGAGAGGATTACCTGAAAGCCTGCCACGCTTGTGAACTGACATACGCATTCAACAATCTTGCGTACGAAGACGGTGCGCCTTACGACCCTGTCCTTACAAAGCGTTTCAGCAATATCCTCGTAAATTTCGCACGTACAGGTGACCCAAGCATAGAAGGGCTTGACATCCCAGAGTATGACAAGACCAGTCGCAACACTCTCATCATCGGACGCGACTCGAAGATATATGTGGAAGAGAACCCTCTGCGGAAGGAGACAGAACTCCTGCTGCCTACTTTCTATGATTATTGTATGAGAAGATAATAATCGGTAATTTATGAAAAAAGTAAAAAAGGCGATGACGGCAATCTCATCCTTTTTGAAAGCCCTTGAGGCCAATCATCCCGAAGGCATAAGGGTGAGGTCACGCATTGCCGTCATCTGCGCAGTGATATTCATAGTCATCGATGTCATTTTTGTAGCCTACAACTACGATTATCTGCCAGATATCATCCCTGCTTTTGAAGACACGGAAGGCATATTTATCAAGGCTGTAGAGAAATCATCGTACATTGGCTATGACATCCAGCGTCTCGCCATGCTTGTCTCAGCATTCATTGTGGCATGGGCAATAAAGCCATGTTTCAAGACGGACATCATCTATAGGCGTGTGCGCTGTCTTATTCTTGACATAGCCAACCTCACCATTGTGTCGGCCATTGCAATGACAATGTTGGAACTGGCTATAGCCAAGGGCGAATCAAAGGAAATATCCTACTCCTCGCAGTGGATTGCATTTCTTTTCTGGGTTGTGGTTATGGCAATTGAGTTTGCCTACGACCTGAGGAAAATCCGAAAATCGGGTGAAGTTTGCAATAAATAGTCTATATTAGGGCAATAATCATAAAACTTTAAATATGCGTACTTTTAGAAAGTCTTTATCCGTCATTACAGCGGCTGTGTCATTCATCATCGGAACCGGAATGCTTGCAGGATGCAATGAGTACGATGACTCCAGAATCAAGCAGGATATCAAGGAACTCCGTGAGCAGGTGGTTTCAAGTGATTTCCTTATCCGTTTTGAATCATACGACAAGCAGGATGTAAAGGGCGGAGACAGGATTGAACTGGTTCTTGCATCTTCTGTGACGAAAGACCGATATGCAGGAATTCAGGCGGATGTGGTGAGCAACTCCGGAACTGTGACAGCTATTGCCACAAAGTCTATGACGGAGAATCCCTGGAAGATTGAGGCTCTGAATCCCGAATTCGATGCTGACGGAAAGGTTACAAAGAATCCGGCGGTTGAGATAGTCAATGCGGGTGAATACCAGACTGACGCCTTCCTGAAGGTGTACCTCATTGATAACGAAGGGCAAAGTCACGTTACGACAAAGGCCATCACTTCCAGAGAGCGTCCGGTTGCAGACCTTATCGTATATGGAAAGATTTTCACATCGGATAATACGGAATCTGTAGTTGAGGCATTCGCAGTGAAGGATGGAAAGTACATCTGTGTGGGAGACAAGAGTGTGGTTGAGGAATATGCCGGCCCTGCTACTGAAATTGTTGACTTTACCGGCAAAGGACTCGTCATTCCCGGATGCACCGAAGGTCACGGCCATTTTGTAGGTCTTGACGGAATTGTACGTCAGCTTCCCGGATTCAGGGCTTCATACGACGAATTAATCAAAACCATCATTCCTCAGGCTATGGCCGCAAAGCCCGGACCGTTCTTCTCTTTCGGCTGGAACACTACTGAAATTGATAAATTCAGCAAGAGAGACTATGCTATGGAGATTGAGGCTGTCTCATCTGGCTATCCTGTTGTTCTTGACGATGGAGGCGGCCACAATGCTGTATGCAACAGAACAGCATTGAAAAAGGCCGGAATCATCAACGACAAGGGCGAGAAGATTCTTGACGTACGCGGTGGAGACATCCTCACCATCCTTGACGAGAACGGCAACCCCACCAACATCGCAAGCGGATACATCAGCGATGAGGTAGTACCTTTTGTCATTGAAAGAGCCATTGGAACAACACTTGATGATACACAGTACTACAACGCCTGCCTGAGTGCAGTATCTGAGCTCAACAAGCGCGGCTACACCAACTATCTGGATGCCTATATCAATGGATTGGATGCAGGACAAACCTATATGTATTTGTCGGATATGGACAAAGTCGGGCTGCTCACCGTGAATATGATGGGATACTTCACCATCCGCAGTTATGACTGGGGCCTGCCAAAGGGCGGCGACATTCCAGAAAACGTTAAGGCAAAGATTGAATATGTAAGCTATCTTGACCACATGTTTACCAGCGGCCACATAAATGCCGGCGGTATAAAACTGTTCCAGGACGGCGTAACCGATACGGGCACTGGCTGGATAAGCGAGGAATACACTCAGCCAGGACAGCATGCCGACAAGAGGCACGGCAACATCATCTGGGAACAGCAAGAACTTAACCAGATTGTGGCTGCCGCCAATGCAAAGGGCTTCCCTGTCCATACACATACCTTCGGAGATCTGGCCTGCCACGCTCTCATTGACGCCTACGTTGCCTCTCCTTCTGCGTCAAGCCTCAGAATACACAATTCACTTGCTCACGTCAGAAACATATCAGGCGATGACATCGCCCGTTGCGGCACTAACCGGATTGACATAGCATCCAATATGATATGGCATACAGGCACATCTGAGGAAATGTATCAATTAGCTACTTCCTACATCCCAAAAAAAATATTTGACAGCGGTTATCCGATGAAGTCGTTGCTGGATGCGGGCATAATCGTATCCTCATCGACGGATGCGCCGTGCGGCGAGGAACTCCTCGGCACGGTTCCCAACATCATCGGTGTGTGCGTGACGGGACTGAGCCCTGATTACCCTGATGCCGCTCCGTTCAACGAGTCCGAACTGATTACTGCAAGACAGGCTCTCAAATGTCTTACAATTAATGGTGCCGAAAGTCTTGGACTGGAGAAGGAACGAGGTTCCATTGAAAAGGGCAAATATGCTGATTTCGTAGTCCTGGACAAAGATGTCCTTGAGCTGGAGAAGACAAACAAAATGGATATCTTCAACACAAATGTAGCAAGTACCTGGTTTGAGGGTAGGAAGGTATATCAATCAGAGACAAGACAATAAGAAACAATATTAATAATATGAGACAAATTGTTATTGCGATTTTTACAATAATCGCGTCTGCTACTCTCACTTGCTGCGAGAAGAGCGATGTATCACATAAGGACAAAGTCTTTTCAGAAACTGAAGGTGTGCCCTCTGGCAATGCGGCCGCACTCCTTTCTACAGAAGACCAAAAGGAGACCGTAGCCACTCTTCGCGACATCAAGGGCGGCCATCTGTACACGATGGACTACACAGCCGATTACAAGATAGACCAGCTTATGGCTGGAGGCGGTGCCAGTTCGAGTCTGGATTTAAGTGGAAAGGTACTCGCATACCTACTGAATCTGCCCGCAACGAAAGGTACCAGTATGGATTACGGTTGCAGCGCATTCTGCGTAAAGTCTCCGGAAGGCGATGTGCTCGTGGGACGCAATTTCGACTACAGATTCCTATCGTCAGCAAACGTTGTAGTGCGCGACCTTGCCTCTGAGAAGCACGAGTCGATGTGCATCTCCGCAATGCCGTATCTTAGCGAAAAGTATGTTGCCGGCTCCCTGTCGGATGGCAAGACCGACATCTCCATTCCTACAATCGCATCGATTTACTGCTGCCTTGACGGAATGAATGACGCCGGACTTTTCATCGGCGTACTCTCGTTGCGTGGCGGCGGTGCCATACAGCGCGACCCAAAGAAATCCAACATAGTACCTTCACTTGCCATACGTCTTTCCCTTGACAGTTGCTCTACCGTAGATGAGGCTGTGAATATGTTCCGTAGCCATAATTTCTACGCAGATGGCGAGGAGTCCGCGAATAACTACCATTTCCTGATTGCCGACGCAAGTGGTAAATCAGTCGTACTGGAGTATTATCGCCCTGGCGAGGAAGCCCCTGTAGAGGATCCGAAGGCCAAGGATTGGACGCTCAATGTACTTGCCGAAGACCACGTTACCAATTTCTATCTTTCAGAAGGATGGCAGAGCCTTGGTGTAGGTCAGAATCGCTATGACATCATCCATAACAGACTTCAGGAAAAGAATCGTGTTCTCACAGAGGACGAGGCTATGACGCTGCTTCAGGATGTGATGCAGCTTCTGAACCCAGAGGAGCTGACCAGCAACACCCAGTGGTCCGTAGTATACAACCTGACAAAAAAGACTGCGACAGTCTGTGTTGACAAGGATTACAAGACAAAGCTGCATTTCACGCTGTAAGTTCCGATAATAAGGACAGATGCTTATGCTGTGGTATCTTTAATGTGAGTACGATTCACCCTTGGCCCACTCTGATCCATTACCTGATTCTGAGTTTGCGGCCTAAATTGAGAATTGTTTTGGCAGTGATACCGTTCAGCTGGCATATTGAGTTGACGGTGGTGTGATACTGCAACGCCAGCCCGTAAAGCGTGTCGCCAGACTTGATTGTGTGATACTCAGCAGTACCATCGTCAGCGGTTACTGTAACAGATGACGGTACGGAAGTAGCCTTCGGTGTGGCACTCAATGACGGGATGGTGTGTGTCTGAACGGCAACTCTTGACCACTTTCCGTCTGGAGAGAGGATGATATTGTCCGTATCTGACGGCAGGCTTATCATTCCGTCTGGCTCCACGAAAGCCCATGAGCCGTCTGAGAGCAGGACAATGCGGTTGTCACCATCCTTAAGGTTCAGGGTGTCGCAGATATTCACAAAGATGTCATTCTCACCAGACAGTATGGGAACAGCAGCAGTATCAGCCCACGCCACATTATAAAAGTCCGGCAGGATTCTGCGCACGCCAAGAAAACGAGCCTTATAATATGTCTCTTTGATATTGGATACCGTGATGCCTCCGTGAACTGCTGCGTGAATGAAAGTAAAGCCGTCGCCAGCCTCATCGGGACCTATGTAGATGCCAACGTGCCCTATCTTCCGGGTATTGCGTCTGGAGCCGAAAATAAGGATATCACCCTTCTGCAAGTCGGAAATCACGCCCTCCACGGCACGACCATCCTTGGCTTGCGATGCGGATGTGGCAGAAATTGAGTATCCGAACTGCCTGTACACATAACTGGTGAAACCAGAGCAGTCGAACACATTCGGACCCTTGCCGCCGGTTCTATATGGTCTGCCAAGAAGCCCCTTTGCCAATTCTATCATACGGTCAGCAAGCTCTGCCGTAGTTACAGAAAGCGAATCCACCTTACCTTCATTAACGGCAGATATATTGCCACACCAGCACACAACAAAGACCAGAAAAATATATAATGTCTTTTTCATAAAATGGACAACTTTTTACAAAGATAAGCATTTCCACCCCACTCACCTTGCCAAGCTGACATAAAAATAAGGCAGACCCGAAAGTCTGCCTTATCAGAAATATCAATCCGGAGGTAGTTAAGCTCCGAAGTTGTCGAACATAATGTCCTTCGGCTCTACACCGAGTGAATCAAGCAGATCCAGCACGGTCTTGGCCATCATTGGAGGTCCGCACAGGTAGTACTCAATATCCTCTGGAGCCTCGTGCTGCTTCAGATAGGTATCACCCATAACAGGAGCAATGAAGCCTGCGGTGTATTTGACTCCCATTGCATCTGCCTTAGGATCCGGACGGTCAAGGGCAAGATGGAAATGGAAATTAGGATACTCCTTCTCAAGAGCCAGAAAATCATCCATAAAGAAGACCTCGTCAATGGCACGGGCACCGTAGAAGTAGTGCATCTCACGGTCGCGTGTGTGCAGAGTCTTGAGCATATGCATTATCTGGGCACGCAGAGGAGCCATACCGGCACCACCGCCAACCCATATCATCTCCTTCTTAGAGTCGAAACGCGGATGGAATTCACCATAAGGGCCGCTCATAGTTACCTTATCACCTGGTTTCAGACTGAAGATGTAAGTTGAGGCGATACCGCAAGGAACATCCATAAAGCCAGGGCCCTGATCCTTTGGTTTGAAAGGAGGAGTGGCAACACGTACAGTAAGAGTGATGATGTCGCCCTCATCCGGATAGTTGGCCATTGAATAGGCACGGATGGTTGGTTCCTCGTTCTTCTGCTTCAGGCCGAACAGACCGAACTTCTCCCAAGCCGGAATGTACAGGTCGCCTATAAGCGAACGGTCAAAGTCCGCATAGTTGATGTCGTATGCAGGGATCTTGATCTGTGCGTATGAGCCTGGCAGGAAGTCCATATGCTCGCCTGCCGGCAGCTTGACCTTGAACTCCTTGATGAAGGTGGCGACGTTCTTGTTGGAGATAACCTCGCACTCCCACTCTTTCACGCCCATCACGCTCTCTGGAACCTTTATTGAAAGGTCGCCCTTTACCTTGCACTGGCAACCAAGACGCCAGTTATCCTTAATCTGCTTGCGGGTGAAGTGACCCTTCTCGGAATCGAGAATCTCACCGCCACCAGCTGGAACCTGACACTTGCACTGTCCGCAAGAGCCCTTGCCACCGCAGGCTGAGGGAAGGAATACGCCATTCTCAGCAAGAGTGCTCAGAAGGCTCGCACCGGAATTGACCTCAAGCTGCTTATCACCGTTTATGGTAATCTTTACCTTGCCGGATGCAACGAGGTAGCTCTTTGCCACCAGCAGAATGATTACCAGCAGCAGGATTACAGCGAGAAAAACTATAATACTTGATAAATAGATATTCATAACTTTTCCTCCTCTAATTTAGATTGAAAGACCTGAGAAGCACATAAATGCCATAGCCATCAGACCAACGGTGATGAATGTGATACCGATACCCTTCAATGGCTTTGGAACGTCACTGTACTCCAGTTTCTCGCGGACGGCGGCAAGGCATACAATAGCCAGTGCCCAACCCAGACCTGAGCCGATAGCGAATGCGATGGAGTCTCCAAAACAGGTGATGGCCTGTGAATTGGTAGGATCCATACCGATTCTCTGCTGCATGAACAGCGAACCGCCCATAATAGCGCAGTTAACGGCTATCAGCGGCAGAAAGATACCCAGTGAGTTGTAGAGTGACGGAGAGAAACGCTCCACCACCATCTCTACCAGCTGTACGATACCTGCTATGACCGCAATGAAAAGGATGAAGCTCAGGAAACCGAGGCCCAGCGGGTCCAGAACCTTGGTCTGAAGCAGATAGTTTACAGGCAGAGTGATGAGCTGTACAAAGATGACAGCCACACCCAGGCCGAGAGCAGTCTTCACATTCTTTGATACGGCCAGGAATGAGCACATTCCCAGGAAGAATGCGAAAATCATATTGTCAACGAAGACCGATCTTATCAGCAAATCGAAAAAGTGTTCCATAATTCCTAATTGTTTTAAAGATTACTTTTCCTGAAGATCCTTATTCTTTGAGCGATGGAACCAGATGATGCAGCCTACCAGGATCAGAGCCATAGGAGGCATCAGCATAAGTCCGTTGTTCATATAACCGTGATCATAGCACCACTGCGGGATAACCTTGAAGCCCATAAGCTCACCGCTGCCCAGAAGCTCGCGGACAAATGCCACGATGACCAGAATCAGAGCGTAGCCAAGGCCGTTGCCAATACCATCAAGGAACGAGTCCCAAGGTTTGTTCTGCATGGCAAATGCCTCCAGACGGCCCATCAGGATACAGTTGGTGATGATAAGTCCGATATATACCGACAGCTGAACGCTCACGTCGTACGCGAAAGCCTTCAGAATCTCGCTGACGATGGTTACCAGAGCGGCTACCACAACCAGCTGTACGATGATACGGATACGGTTTGGAATGGTATTTCTCAGGAGAGAAATGATTACGTTAGACATAGCCACGATGATGGTGACTGAGAGTCCCATAACGATGGCCGGCTCGAGCTTGGCCGTTACAGCCAGAGCGGAACAGATACCAAGGATCTGTACAACAACCGGGTTATTCAACCACAGCGGCTGTTTCAATGCTTCATTATTCTTGTTTGCCATAACTGCCATTAATTATTGTGTTTCTTACAATCGGCGTGATTACCGTCGCAATTGTCATGATTGCCGTCGCAATTGTCGTTATCTGACTCGCAGCAGTCCTCATCACCCTCGCAGGCGCCCTGATGCTCCTTGCAGCAGGCCTTTGTGAGGAATGGAATGTATTCCGCCATGACGGTTTTGATCATATTGTTCACGCCGTTTGACGTCATAGTAGCGGCAGTGATGCCATCAACCTCATACTGGGTGTCGGTAGCCTTGCCAAACTTTGTCACTGTCAGCGCCACATCCTCGTTCTTCACCACGTTCTTGCCGATGAAACGATCCTGGAAGTAATCGGTAGCAATCTCGCCACCAAGACCCGGTGTCTCGCCGGAATGTGAGAAATAGGTGCCATAGATGGTGTTGCGATCCTCATTCAGAGCGATATATCCCCAAATCGGGCCCCAGAGGCCAAGTCCGTTCATCGGGATGATGAACTTCTTCTGTCCATCAATCTCGGCGATGAAAATGTGCTTGCGGCCTTCCTGCAGCTCCTGTTTATACTTGTCGCTGGTCTTGAAGTCAGCCTCATCAACCTGCTCAGACGGTTTGCCGTTCTCAGCCATCAGGAAATCGCCCTTGATTACCTCAGCATATGTGGCGGCAACGTCGGCCGGCTCGGAGATATTGAGAGCAGAGAGAATCTGCTTCTTGGTATCGTTCTTGACGTTCGCCTCCTGACGGTCCTTCAGGACCTGTGACACGAACACCAGAAGGAATGCTACGATGATTACCATCACAGCGGCATAAATGATGGTATATACGTTGCTGTTGGTATTGAGGCCCTTCTTCTTTTCCGGAGCCTCGGGAGTAATCTGCTCGAACTTCGATGCCGGAGCCTGACATACAGGGCAGGCGTCGGGAGCATTGTCGCCTTTGTGGACATAGCCACAAACAGTACATTTGAATTCCTTTGTAGCCATAACCTTATTTATTTACTCGTTTTGCACGTTTGTTTACATTAGCCTGAACCACACAGTAGTCGATGAGCGGAGCGAAGCAGTTCATCAGCAGGATGGCAAGCATCATACCCTCAGGATAACCTGGATTCAGAACACGGATTGTGATAGCCATTGCGCCAATCAGGAAGCCATAGATGAGCTTACCTGTCTCGGTACGCGCGGATGTCACAGGATCAGTAGCCATAAATACGGCACCGAAGCAGAAACCGCCTACTACAAAGTGCTCGTACCAAGGCATTGCAGCCATAGCGCTGTCCGGACCCACCTGGTTGAACAGGAATGCCACAAGACCGCCGCCAACGAAAACTGACAGCATTGTCTTCCAGCTTGCTATTCCGGTATAGAGGAGCAGCAGCGCGCCAAGAGCGATGGCTATCACGCTGGTCTCACCTACTGAGCCCGGAACGAGTCCCCATACCATATTCCAGTCAAATGCCGGGGCGGCTGTCGCTACAGATGCGGCACCAAGTGTGGTAGCCTGTGTGTAGCCGTCGATTGATGCGCCAAGGCCGCAGATAGCGTGATCCACAACCCATACGGCATCGCCCGATATAACTGAAGGATATGCGAAGAAGATGAATGCACGTGTAATAAGAGCCACGTTCAGGAAGTTCATTCCTGTACCGCCGAATATCTCCTTGGCGAAGATAACGGAGAAGGCAACGGCAATAGCGAGAATCCAGAGCGGGCAGGTAGCCGGAACAATCAGGGGAATGATGAAACCTGACACCAGGTATCCCTCCTGAATCTCCTCGTGCTTCCACTGTGCCACAGTGAACTCAATAGCCAGACCTACAACGTACGACACGATGATTCTTGGCAGAACTGCCAGGAAACCAAAGCCGAACACAGGCCAGAAATCAGTAGCAAGGCCGGCAGCGATGAAGTGCTGGTAGCCTACGTTATACATACCGAACAGAAGAGCCGGACAAAGTGCGATGACAACCATAATCATCATTCGCTTGCTGTCGAATGCATCGTGGATGTTGGTGCCGCACTTTGAGGTTGCGTTCGGAACATAGAGGAAGGACTCAAATCCCTCGTAAAGCGAACGGAAGGCGTGAAGTTTGCCGCCTTCCTGGAAGTTCGGTTTAATCTTATCAAGATAATTTCTCAGACTCATATCTTTACCTCCTATCCGTTAGGCCATCTCGGCACGTAAGTTGTCAAGCCCCTCGCGTACGATACGCTGGAGCTCAAGCTTCGATGAATCCACGAACTCGCAAAGTGCGAAGTCCTCGGGAGCCACCTCATAAATACCGTAAGCCTCCATCTTGTCAATATTGCCAGTGATGATGGCCTTAATCAAATACTCTGGATATATGTCCATAGGGAATACCTTATCGTA
The DNA here is from genome assembly GCA_045597985.1 of Bacteroidaceae bacterium. Lineage (GTDB taxonomy): Bacteria > Bacteroidota > Bacteroidia > Bacteroidales > Bacteroidaceae > Colenecus. Next base: position 12,050 of record JAZLLE010000044.1, read on the forward strand.
CTCGCCGGACATAATCATATGGCGCTCGCTGCCCTTGATACGGGCATCGATGTCGTAAGCCTTCTTCGGGTTGAGGATACCTGAGAGCCAGGAGAAGAATGTGCGGCTTACGCTGTATGTGCCGAACCTCGGCATAATCCAGCCCATAAACTCGTTCACATCGTCTCCCTCCGGGATAACAGTTATCATATTCGAGAATGCTCCGAGCCAGCTGTTGATGTCGGCCTTCTTGCCTGTAAGCACGTTACCGTTGATGATGCGTGCGGCAGGAGCATCCTTCAGACGACCGCCCAGGACTGACTCAAGGTCTGTACCGATAACAGCCTTGCAGTATGCCGGCTCTGTCACCTTGGAACCTCCGATGGCAATCAGACGGGTCATATCAACCTTACCGCTGTTGAACAGACGGCCGATGAAGATGACTGCCTCAGGGTCAATTGTCCATACAACCTCGCCCTTGTTGACCGGCTTGATGTGATTGATCTGAACGCCTACGTTACCTGCGGGATTAGCACCCTTGAACACGTAAACGTCAACGTTCTTGGCCTCGGTAAGAGCCTTTGATGTCTGCTCCGCGCTGATACCCAGAGATGTGGGAGCGATCTTTGACAGAGCGCTGAGACCGGTCTGGAAATCCAGCTCGTTGCCGGCCAGCACGAACTCAAAGTCCGGCGCCAGTGGCTTGGAGTCAAATGCGGACACAAAAATGCCCCTCGGACTGTCTGCCGGAGAGGCAATCACATCGTAAGGACGCTGACGGAAGAAGCCGAAAAGACCAGCCTCCTGCAACGCCTCAAGAATCTCACGGCCAGAGAGCGACTGTACGCTCTTCACGCCGAACCCAACATACTCCTGTGCGACATCCGGAGTAACAACCACAGACAGCACCTTGCGGCGCGCGCCTCTGTTTACAGCTGTCACCTCGCCGCTCACCGGAGAGACGAACTTAACCTCGGGATGGTTCTTATCTATGAAAAGAGCCTCCCCGGCCTTCACTTTCTGCTGCTCTTTTACCACCACCTTAGGGGTGACACCGGTAAAATCGTCGGGACACAGCGCGCAGCTTACTGGCTTGCGTGTATCAACGACTTTCTTTTCCGGCTTGCCAAGCAACCGAATGTCAAGACCTTTTCTCAATCGGATAATTTCTGACATTGATTTAAGCTATATTTTGGAAAAAACATTCTTGGGCGCGAAATTACAACTTAAATACATAATAATATAATAAAAGAAGGGATTGTTATCAACAATATTAAATAATGTGGGTTTGCATACACGAATTGCTATTTCAGTATCTCAGAATCCAAATATTGAACGTAATTTTGCAAGTTGCGTGTAGTGTGATGAAATCAGGGCGGATAATACATATCATTTTGGCGGCGCTGCTCATAGTCTATATGGGCGGCAGCCTTGTCCTGAACAATGGCAAATTGCGTGAGCAGATCAGCGGCAGCCTCTCTTCCATAGCAGGCAAGGCTCTGGGAGGGGCAGTCACTATGAACGATGTATCGTTTACAAGACCCTGCGGCATAAAGCTCAACGACGTGACCATAGTCTCTCCGACGGGCGACAAGATCGCCCGCATCGGCACCCTTGACGTGAGGATGCGGCTGCTGCCATTGCTCAGGAAGCAGATACGTGTGTCTGGAGTAAGGCTTCTTGGACCTGACATCAGAGTATCCAGAGATTCTCTGAACGGCGATACGAACTTGCAATATATCATAGACAAATTTGCCAAAGACACTACCCGACAGAAGAAAGGATTGCCTGATATCAGAGTGAATTCCGTGATAATCAGAAACGGGCGGCTCAGATACGATGTGGCGGACCAGCCAGTCACCGACTCAATCCTGAACAAATCCCATATAGACCTCCGCAAGCTCAATGCCAACATATCGCTCAAGGCTCTGTCGGCCGATACTGCCTGCATCAGCATCAGGAGACTCGTATGCGAGGAGGCATCGGGGCTGGCGCTCCACGCCATGGAGGCTGAGGTAAAGGCAGGAAAAGACCATCTGGACATAACGGATCTCCTTGTACGGACGAGCAGCAGCAGACTTTCCATAGACAAGGCCTTTTTGGGGGCCGGCCTTGACGGTGCCATTCCTGAAGACCTGGCGCTATACCTGTCTGTACGTGAGTCAAGAGTCAATCCGTCTGATTTCAAAGCCATAGTCCCATCGCTCGGGAGTTTCAATGACCGGCTGCGTCTGAGCGCGGAGATATCAGGCAGCATAAATGACCTGAACATATCAAGACTGGCGCTCAGTTCCGGGGATGGCGAGACCGTAACGATCAGGCTCCGTGGCAACGTAAGCGGCCCATATGACAAGGCTATGGCACTGAACGGAATGACAGCAAGCCTCAGTACTGGCAGCGGCCTGTACGAATGGGCAAGCCAGATGCTTTCCGGTTTTGGAATAGCCCTGCCCCAGATAGTCCGCACAATAGGCGCGTCCACCGTAAACATCTTCTGCAATGGCGATATGGACAACAACCGTCTGGAGTGCGACATCACATCGGCGGCATTGGGGAATTTATCCGCCCATATTGCCACAAAAGACGGGATTCACGACGCCACTGTCAATTCCGGCCAGATCAGATTGGGACAGATAACGGGCAGCAAGGATTTAGGAAGCGCCATTCTGAGCGCCTCTGTCCAGAGGCTGCGGATAGACAGCGTTGGCGTAAGCGGAGATATCAGAGTGTCTGTTCCGTCAATAGAATTCAGGCAATACACTTACAGAGACATTGCGATAGCCGGCAAACTGGCTCAAGACAGGTACGACATTGAGGCACTGGTGTCTGATGTGAATGCCGTATTGTCCGCAAGCGCTAGCTGGCTGCCGCAGACAGGAGAGCTTAGCGCCGCCGTAAATGTAGATACACTCAATCTGGCTGAGACAAATCTGATGACAAAGGATTCCGTGGCGATAGTGTCCGGAAATATAACAGCCAGCCTCACCGGCAAGGAGGCTGACAAAATGCGTGGAAGGATTACCGTCAATGACCTGGCATACACAAACTCATCCGGCACAACGCCTTTCCACACTGTAGAGCTGATGATGCGCGACGTAATAGGAGACCAGCTGGTCACATCGCTTACAAGCGAGTTGATGAACGCCACCATCACGGGCCACTACTCTCCCACCACGCTCGCACATTCGCTCACATCGGTCATAAGCAAGGCATTGCCATCGCTCTACAGCAAGATTACTCCTGCAGGAAAAGCGGCCGGAACCTATGCTGACAATCAGTTTGACATAGCCCTGAGCATAAACAAGACAGACCTTCCCCTGAGGCTTCTGAACATTCCGCTGGAGCTCAACGATATGGTAATACTTAACGCCAGCGTCGATGACAAGAGCGGCAAGAGCAGAATGTATGCGGTGGCGCCTTCCATAACATTCAAGGACCAGGACATCAGCGGAGCGAGCATCGTATTCGACAGCAGCAGCGATACACTTTCCCTCAGTCTGAACGGTGAGGTCAGCAAGGGGATAGGCAAGCCCACCGGCTTTCACGCCTTCGTAGGCGGCCACGAGGACAGGCTCAGCGGCCTTATGACCTGGAAATCGGGCGATGAGGGCGAGTTTGAGGGAAGCCTTCTCTCTTCTGCCACATTCGGACCATACGATGCCAGGAGCGGCAATCTGCGCTGGCAGGCCGACATAGACAACACCACCATCAAGCTCAATGGTACCGACTGGCACATAGACAACACCACGGTAGTATCCGACTCCAGCAGGTTCGATATCAAGGGACTGAGCATCTCACACGGCAACCAGTACCTGCGCGCCGACGGAACAGTATCGGCAGACTCAGCCAGCGTCCTGCGGGCGGAGCTGAGCGAGATTGACCTTGGAGAGATAATGGGTATGACCGGCAAGAACAAGCTTGGCTTGTCGGGAATCACCTCAGGAAAGGTATATGCACGGTCAATACTGGCAAAGCCCGTATTGTATGGCAATATTGGTATTGAGGATTTAAGGCTGATGAACACCGGTTTCGGTGATGTAAGTGTTGACGGACGGTGGAACAATGACACCAGGACCGTTGGGATTCTGGCAAGCATAGATCTTGGCGAGGACTCTCTTACAAGGGCCACGGGCACCTACTCTCCCGCCACAGACAGCATTGACATCAGCATAGAGGCTCATCATCTGGACCTCTGTTTCCTCAACTCACTGCTCCCGAAGAGCGTGTTCAACGAGTTGAGAGGACATACCACCACCATTCAGGACATGCGGTTGGCCGGAACCACAAAGCGATTCAACCTGGAGGGTGTGGCATTCCTTGAGAACGCATTCTTCGATGTGGCGCCAAACAACTGCAAATACCGCGTTGAGGGCGACACTCTGCGGTTCGTGCCGGACAAAATGATTTTCTCTGACATTCACGTACAGGACGAGGCGGGCAACAAGGCTCTTCTGGACTGTATTGTGGAGCACAACCATTTAAAGAACATCACTGTTGACCTTGGAATAAGGTCTGAGGGGGTAAAGGTATTCAGCATACCCAGGACTGATGCCGCTCAATTCTATGGCGATGTATATGCCGGTGGCACTCCGCACCTTTCCACACAGCCGGGACTTACCCTGATAAGCGGCAACGCCAGGACCGCACGCGGCACAGAGATTCACATCAACCCAACATTCAGCAACGCCGTGGAGTATCAGTTCCTGACAATTCGCGACCCCAACAAAGTAAACGAGGTACAGGAGCAGGAGAATTCCTCAAAGGCCCCAAAGAATAACTCTGACGCTCTCAGAATCAATCTGAATCTGGGAATAACGGAGGATGCCTCCATTCACGCCGACATGAGCAGCATATCCGGTTACACGCACGGCAGTGGCAATGTCATTGTCAATTACAACAAGCGTGACGGTACATTCGTCTATGGCGATTTCAATGCCACCGGAGGAAAATGTACTCTTTCCCTGCAGCAGCTGCTGCGCAAGGAGTTCAACATAATGAACGACAGCCGTGTGGTATTCAATGGAAACATAGCATCCAGCACGCTCGACATCCACACAAGCTATATTGTCAACTCAGTGGCGCTCAACGACCTTGACGCAAGCGCCAACAGCTCATCGCACGTCAGGGTACGCTGTCTGATGGATGTAACCGGCAATATCTCCAACCCGCAGCTGGCATTCAATGTTGACCTGCCTCAGGGCTCGGCCGAGGACAAGGAGATTGTAGCCGGAGCCACCGCCACCGAGGAGCAGCGGAATATGCAGTTCATGTACCTTCTTGCCGTAGGAAAATTCTACACATACGACAATGCAGGGAATGACGGTGCGGCATTCACCACATCAACGGCGATGGAATCACTTCTGAACTCCACCGTGAACGGCCAGATAAACAACCTGCTGTCTCAGGTAATCAACAGCGACAACATAACATTGTCCAGTAATGTGAGCACGGCATACCTTGCAGAGGATAAGGCATCGTTCGTAGATAACACATTTGAGGGCATTCTGGAGGCGCGCCTGCTCAACAACAGGCTTCTGATAAACGGCAATTTCGGCTACAGGGAGAGCACCCTGAACAACACATCGAACTTTATCGGCGATGTGGAGGTCAAGTATCTGCTTCTGCCAAAAATCGGCGTAAGCCTTTTCGGATATAATCGCAACAACCAGCGCTACTTCACAAAGACCACACTCAACACTCAGGGTATCGGAGTGGCATACGAGACCGACTTTGACCGATTCTTCAAGTTAAAGGAGAAGTCTGAGAAAACAGAATCGGGTAGGAGGTAAATGCTAATCATAAAAGGTATTTCCCTCCTACTTTTGCATTTACCGACCTCCCACACCACCGTACGTGCCGTTCGGCATACGGCGGTTTCGCGCTTTCTCATCCTACGATGTGTGGCAAGTTG
>JAZLLE010000045.1:0-19389 GCA_045597985.1 Bacteroidaceae bacterium
ATGATTTCGTTAACTTCTAGCATTTTCCGCTTGTTTTGATGTCTGCTACAAATAGCAACATAAGCAACAAAAGATATCCATAAGCAACAAAACGAGCGAATGTCCTAAATGCGTCATGTCTATAATAGAGGAGTCATATACAGAGGTATGTAAACTATGCCGTCCTCGGTCCTGACATCTTTGGAATGAATGACATATGGTGTGGACATTGACTCGCCGAATTTCTTCAGGCACTTACGCAGCGAGGAAAGAGTATAATTGTTTCCACTCTTCACTTCTATGGCTGATATGTTGTGCCGACTGGTGACCTTTTCCTTCTGGATGAGGAAGTCTATCTCCATCCTATCCTCTGCAACCGCGCTGCTGCTACTGTAGAAAAACAACTTATGGCCCTTTGCACATAACATCTGTGCCACGATGTTTTCGACCAGCATGCCCTCGTTGATTTCCAGTTTGTCGAACATCAGCTTCTGATAGATTTCCTGGCTCATCAGTCCACGGGCATTGAATGTATGGCTGAGAAGAAGGCCTGTATCGGCCATATAGCATTTCATAGTTGTCCTGTCTTCGTTAAGCCTTAGGCTGACATTGGGCTCACTAGAGTTGTAGCAGCAATTGATGATCTTGGCATCAGCGAGCCAGAAGAACGCATCCTCGTAACTTCTCATCCTGGCATCGTCCTCAAGTGCTGTCAACCGGAATTTCTTCTCGTGCTTTGACAACTGTCCGGGAATCCCGTCATAGATGGCCGTGACCTTATTCTCCACATTGTCGGCATATTTATGTATGTCGTTCCTGTAAAGCTTCAGAATCTGCCTCTTGACGGCATCTACTTTCGTGAAGTCCTTTGTCTCTATATATGTATTGACGGCCTGTGGCATTCCACCGATAATCATATACTTTCTGAAATAGTCCATCGCCCTGCGGTGAAATTCTCCCATGGGCTGCTTTGCCTCGAATTGCTTCCGGATGAATGGCATGAGAAGATCGTCGCCCATTGCCCACAGGAACTCCTCGAAATCCATCGGATACATCTCTATGGAATCCTCTTCAGAGGGAATGAGAATATTCTTCACATTCTTCTTGATGGATATCAGTGACCCTGTCTCCAGATAATCGAACCTTCCGTCCTCCACCAGGGCCTTGATGGCTTCTCGTGCTCTGGGACAAGCCTGCACTTCATCAAAAATGATCAGGGACTTCCTTGGAGTCAGTCTCTCCTTGTATCGCAGTTGGATGTTTTCCAGAAGAGTATCAATCTCTTCAAGGTAGAGGTCAAACCATGACTTGACCATCTTCGGGGCCTTGGAGAAGTCAATCATGATGTACGAATCGTACTCGTTCCGCGCGAACTCCTCCACTATGTAGCTCTTGCCGATACGCCTTGCCCCCTCTACCATCAAGGCTGTACTACCGTTCTTTTCCCGCTTCCATTTCAGAAGTTCATCATAAATCTTCCTTTTAAGCATAACACCTTTTTGAGATTTTATACAACGGCAAATTTACACCTTTCTGAGATTTCTACAAAATAGGCACTGAAAAAGTTGATTTCCGCAACAAATTGTCATACTTCCTTGAGGTTTTCAGTTCAAGTCAGCATTAAAGATCATTTATCTGCGTTTCTTTTGATCTGAAAACAGTTCATCAATCAAGTCTTTCGGCACAAAGGCATAATTTCCCCTATAACAGATGGGTGTATATGGCATCCTTGGAAACCTGATAAATGTCCGATGCCTGTGAGACCGATATGTAATCACTTAATGACATTTCAGCAACACGTTTCTGTCTCTCCTGTTCCAACAGTTCTTCCCTTGCCTTTAGGACTTTAGCCTTTCTGGAACATTTTGCTCCACAATAAACGGAATAGAGAGTCTTCGCTCTAAAACGATTTTTGCAGACAGGGCAAACCTTTTCATACTGAACTTTTGAAGCTGGCATATTTGTTATTTTGAGTTAGATTTTATGTCGCATTTTCTGCTACACATTTTGCATATGTTGCAGGTTGTTGCACATTACGACATTTAAGACGCGACGAAAATATGCCGAAAATATGATTAAAAAAAGCACATTTGTAAACAAAAAACAGCACTTATTACGGACAAGAATCAGTACATTTCTCCCTCAAAAACAAAATATTAAAGCGGTGTAAATCAATGACTTACACCGCTCATTTTTATTGATATCTATTTATTTCTATGTCAGACCTCCTCGTAGTCGGCATCCTGGACATTGTCGGATGACTGGTTTCCGCCGTTGTCCTGAGGGCCTTGCTGGCCGGCACCGCCGTTGAAGCCACCATTGAAACCGGCACCTGCACCTGGCTGTCCCTGTGCGCCACTCTGGGCGTACATCTCTGCGCTTGCAGTCTGGAATGCGGTCTGAAGTTCGGCCATAGCCTTGTCAATGGCGTCAATGTCCTGATTCTTGTGAGCATCCTTCAGTTTGTTGAGAGCCTCCTCAATCGGAGCCTTCTTGTCTGCCGGAATCTTGTCGCCAAGCTCAGAGAGCTGCTGTTCGGTAGTGAAGATGAGTGAGTCAGCCTGATTGAGCTTGTCAATGCGCTCACGCTCCTTCTTGTCGGCCTCTGCGTTTGCCTCCGCCTCTGCCTTCATACGGTCAATCTCCTCTTTGCTGAGACCAGATGATGCCTCAATGCGAATAGCCTGCTCCTTACCGGTAGCCTTATCCTTGGCGCTGACCTTAAGAATACCGTTGGCATCGATATCGAATGTCACCTCAATCTGTGGAATGCCACGGCGGGCAGGTGCGATGCCCTCGAGATTGAACTGACCGATAGACTTGTTCTGGGCTGCCATAGGACGCTCGCCCTGAAGAACGTGAATGGTCACTGCGGTCTGGTTATCGGCTGCGGTAGAGAAGGTCTCGCTCTTCTTGCACGGGATGGTGGTGTTTGCCTCGATGAGCTTCGTCATCACACCACCAAGGGTCTCGATACCCATAGTAAGCGGTGTTACATCAAGCAGGACGATATCGCCTACTCCACCCTCCTTATTCAGGATAGCGCCCTGGATGCAAGCTCCAACAGCTACCACCTCGTCTGGGTTTACACCCTTTGACGGAACCTTGCCGAAGAAGTCCTCAACAAGCTTCTGAACGGCCGGGATACGGCTTGAGCCACCAACAAGGATAACCTCGTCGATATCTGAGTTGCTCAGACCGGCATCACTCATAGCCTTGCGGCAAGGCTCAAGACAAGCCTGGATAAGGCCGTGTGCCAAAGACTCAAACTTTGCACGAGTCAGAGTCTTTACAAGGTGACGTGGAACACCGGCTACCGGCATAATATACGGCAGATTAATCTCTGTTGAGGTTGATGAGGAGAGCTCAATCTTAGCCTTCTCAGCAGCCTCTTTCAGGCGCTGGAGTGCCATCGGGTCTGCAGTAAGATCAGCACCCTCATCCTTCTTGAACTCCTCAACCAGCCAGTTGATGATTACCTGATCAAAGTCATCACCACCAAGATGGGTATCACCGTTAGTGGCAAGCACCTCAAACACGCCGCCACCAAACTCAAGGATTGAGATATCGAATGTTCCACCGCCAAGGTCGAATACAGCAATCTTCATATCCTTATTTGCCTTGTCAACGCCATATGCCAGAGCTGCGGCTGTAGGCTCGTTCACGATACGCTTAACATCGAGACCGGCAATCTGACCAGCCTCCTTGGTAGCCTGACGCTGTGAGTCGCTGAAGTAAGCCGGAACTGTGATTACAGCCTCGGTAACCTCCTGACCAAGATAATCCTCGGCGGTCTTCTTCATCTTCTGAAGCACCATTGCAGATATCTCCTGAGCGGTATAAAGACGGCCGTCAATGTCAACGCGTGGCATATTGTTGTCGCCCTTCACTACCTTATAAGGAACGCGCGACACCTCTTTCTGAACCTGATCCCAGTTCTCGCCCATAAATCTCTTGATAGAGAAAATAGTGCGCTGTGGGTTGGTAATGGCCTGACGCTTGGCAGGATCACCCACCTTGCGCTCTCCACCGTCAACGAATGCAACAACAGACGGAGTTGTACGCTTGCCCTCAGAGTTGGCAATTACGGTTGGTTCGTTACCCTCATAAACTGCTACACATGAATTGGTTGTACCAAGATCGATTCCAATGATTTTTCCCATAATTGTATCTTTTTTAGTTTATACTCATTTTTCATCACATCATTACACCGATGCGCACCAGATTAGTGACAAACCCCGTGCCATAGAATCTGGCAGGAGAAAAAAATGTCACCGTATGACACGTTGTGACTTTTTGGCAGAAAATAAATGCCTGATATAGGTTTTCACCCACATCAGGCAGTCTTGTTACATATAGTCATTCAACTACGCACAAACATTAATCTTCCATCTCGGCATCAGGTGTGGGAGTTCCGGAAACAGCCTTCATAATCTTATCCTCAAGCTCCTCTGCAAGTTCAGGATTATCCTCAATCAACTGCTTTGTGGCATCGCGCCCCTGCGCAAGCCTTGTGTCACCGTAACTGAACCACGAGCCGCTCTTCTTGATGATGCCGTACTCAACGCCAAGGTCAACAATCTCGCCGCTCTTTGATATTCCTGTTCCGAACATAATGTCGAACTCGGCCTTGCGGAATGGAGGCGCCACCTTATTTTTTACGACCTTCACGCGCACCTGATTACCAATGGTGCTGTCGCCATCTTTCAGTTGTGTCACCCTGCGGATGTCCAGACGGACAGATGCATAGAACTTGAGCGCATTGCCACCGGTTGTTGTCTCCGGATTGCCAAACATCACTCCAATCTTCTCGCGCAACTGGTTAATGAATATACAGGTCGTATTTGTCTTATTAATGGTTGACGTTAGTTTGCGAAGAGCCTGTGACATAAGACGTGCCTGAAGACCCACCTTGTTGTCACCCATATCGCCCTCTATCTCAGCCTTAGGTGTAAGAGCAGCCACGGAGTCAATCACTATTATGTCAATTGCGGAGGAACGGATAAGCTGCTCTGCAATTTCTAGGGCCTGCTCACCGTTATCCGGTTGCGATATCCACAGATTGTCAATATCAACGCCAAGCTTGGCGGCATAGAAGCGGTCGAACGCATGCTCTGCATCAATGAATGCGGCAATTCCGCCATTCTTCTGAGCCTCTGCGATAGCGTGAATGGCCAATGTTGTCTTGCCTGATGATTCCGGTCCATAAATCTCAATTATCCTTCCGCGTGGATAACCGCCTACACCGAGAGCCGCGTTCAGACCGATTGAGCCGGTTGAGATTACATCGACAGCCTCAATGTTGTCATCTCCTAATTTCATAATAGAGCCTTTTCCAAAGCTCTTCTCGATTTTGTCTGTGGCAGCCTGTAGAGCCTTGAGCTTCTCACTCAGGGCAGTCTGCTTTGGGGAAGACTCCCCCTCTGTCTCTTTTTTTGCCATATCTTATTGATTTTATTATTACAAAAGGTTGTTCCACGGTATCAGCGTAAAAACACCTTCCAAAGGCAAAGTTATACAAAAACCTACAAGCAAATGAATGCCTTTCACATCAATTTTTCAACAATTGCGTCTTTTGTGACGAGTGCGCCTTTATTTGCGACAGATGACGCGAATGTTGATATCTTTTGGGATGGAATATACAAATGCCAGACACATATTTCCCCGAAAAAAGAGTATCTTCGCGGTACAAACATAGGTTACTTATGAGAATCGGATTTGATAATGACAATTACCTGAGAATTCAGTCTGAGCACATCAAGCAGAGAATAGCACAGTTCGGCGACAAACTGTACCTGGAATTCGGAGGAAAGTTGTTCGATGACTACCACGCAAGCCGTGTACTGCCAGGATTCCAACCTGACAGCAAGTTAAGAATGCTGATGCAGCTCAGTGACTGTGCAGAGATTGTAATTGCCATCAGTGCGGTGGATATTGAGAAGAACAAGGTACGTAGTGACTTAGGAATAACATACGACGCCGATGTGCTTCGCCTGCGGGATGAGTTCATCAGCCGGGGGCTTATGGTAAGTTCTGTGGTCATATCCCATTTCAACGGCCAGCAGAGCGCAATCGCGTTCAGCAAGCGGCTGGAGCGCCTTCATATTAAGACATATTTCCATTATACCATCGAAGGGTATCCCACAAACGTTGCATTGATAGATTCTGACGACGGATTTGGCCGCAACGATTATGTTGAGACTACCCGTCCGCTGGTTGTGGTGACCGCACCGGGTCCGGGAAGCGGCAAGATGGCTGTATGCCTGAGCCAACTATATCAGGAGAACAGGCGAGGCATACGCGCCGGATACGCCAAATTCGAGACGTTCCCTATTTGGAACCTTCCGCTCAAACATCCCGTAAACGTTGCGTACGAGGCGGCTACAGCAGACCTCAACGATGTGAATATGATTGATCCGTTCCATCTGGAGGCATACGGAAAGACAGCTGTCAACTACAATCGCGACATTGAGATTTTCCCTGTCCTGAATGCGATTTTCGAAGGTATCTACGGTGAGAACCCTTATAAATCGCCTACAGATATGGGTGTCAATATGGCAGGCAACTGCATCATAGATGACGATATCTGTTGCGATGCCTCAAAGCAGGAGATTATACGGCGATACTACTCCGCATTAGGCAATCTGGCAAATGGCAAGGCCGATGAGACCGAGACCAACAAGATTGCGCTTCTGATGAAGCAGATGAAAATATCGACCGACGACCGTAAGGTGACAATCGCCGCCAAGGAACGTTTCGAGAGATCTGGAGTGGCATCGGCCGCTATCGAGCTTGAGGACGGTACAATCATCACGGCAGAGGCAAGTCCGCTGTTGGGAGCAAGCGCTGCGCTCATTCTGAATGCCACAAAATATCTTGCAGGAATCAATCACGATGTCAAGCTCATTCCTGAGCGCACCATCGTACCTATTCAATATATGAAGATTTCCTATCTTCACGGGAAGAACCCTCGCCTTCACAGCGATGAGGTGCTGGTAGCGCTTTCACTGCTGAGTCTGGAAGATGACAACTGCCGCAGGGCACTGGAGCAGCTTCCACGGCTGAACGGATGTCAGGTTCACTCTACCGTTATGCTGAGTGAGGTGGACAGAAAGATTTTCAGCAAACTTGGCATCGGACTGACAACAGAGCCAATCAGGAAGAAAAGTTGAAAGGCCTTCCGCTCAAATGCGGAAAGCCCTTCCAACAACTTATTATCAGATTCGTTTTTATTTTGCGATAAACTCGTTTCCCACCTTGCGTGCGCGGTTAGGATGGTCAAGGTCCATACCTGTATTGATTCCAATCTCAACAAGCAGGTTCCAGCCAGCACAAAGGAATACATACGGATTGAAATCGCCTGCTGACGGCACCTTTATTGTTGGGAATGGAGTGTCGTGATCAGCAATGGCAACGATGCGTACATCAGCACCGTCAACCAGATACTCCTGGAACTTCTCATATTCGCCCTCAATAGGGTCAACCATAAAGATGATGTCGTTTTTGTGCATCACCTCCTCAATGCCGTGAAGTACGTATGTTCCCTCAAGGAAATCGGACTTACGACGGGTAATCTCATTTGTCTTCAGAGTAAGCTCCTCTGCTACTCCGTCATTATATCCTGCAAAATAGATAGTGTTGGCTTCCTTCACCCAGTCAACAATCTCTGACGGGATGTCAAGAGTAAGGGCTTGTTCCAGTTTTGCAGGAAGAGCCGCAAGCTCAGTCTTCTTGTCCATACCTGCAATGTTCCACAACACTGACTCATAATAGAGAGCCTGCTCAACAACGCTCTTGGTTGCGGCAACAGCCTTTTCCCAACCACAGTTGAGTACGTGTGTAGAGCTGCAGAATGTGGAAAGCACTGTATCCTGGTTTGCTGTAAGACCGAAACGCAAATCATTGCCTTCCTCTTTCAGCTTTTTCGCAAGAAGAGTAACCTCCTTTGTACGTCCCGAGTTTGATGCGAGGAAAACAGCATAGTTTCTCAAATCATACTCTCTGGACTGCCAGGAGCCATCAGTCTGCGCATTGATATCAAGGCCCCAGCGTTTGAACTTGCGCAGGGCATTCTTAGCCGGGAAAATACGGCTTGAGCCCTCTCCTGTGAAATAGAGTTTACCAGCCTTGCCTGCAAGTCCGGCAACCTCCTTAGAGCAATCTGGATTGAACTTGGCTACTGTGTTGACAGTATCCATCATTTCCTGAACCAATGCGAAATCCGCATACTTACGATCTTTAAGATTCATGACTATCTTGTGTTAATAGTGAATATCATACATTTAACAATCTCTTTTTGAGGCTCTGGATGCGCTCCACCATCTCCTTTGACTCATTGCGTTCCTTAACTATGAAATCATTCTCCTCAAGCTTGCCCCAGGCGGCCAGTCTCTCATCCTCATTGCGGAAAGTAGCCTGTCTGAAGATGTTCTCATAGTCTTTCTTACGTGACTCATACACCTGGTCGGCGATGAAGAATTGTATCTCTATACCCTTGTCAAGCAATGCAATCCAGTCATCATCAGTCAAAAGAACAGTCTGGAACGCCTCACAGTATGTCTGAAGTGCGTGACGCAGCTTATCCTCTGGATATTTCTTCCAAATATCATTATAGCGGCGATGTATCTCCTTCCAGGAATTCAGCTCACCGTTACGGATATCCTCACGCAAGGCATCGCAATCAGACGCAGGCATTATCTGTCCTCCCAGATTTACCCAGTCCGATACTCTCCGTCCATTCATCAGCCTTGATATCGACTTGAATGTCTCCTGAGGATTCTCCTCAAGATAACTCAGAAGATTCTTAACCAGATAATATGTCATCATATCGCCGTATGCGTGATATGATTTATATGTCTTTATAATACGGACACGACGCTTGCTCTTCTCCATATCCTCACCAAAGATGTCAAGAGCATACACCACGTGTCTGTCGCCATTCATCAGGCTTATGCCTTTCTCAAGCAACACATCATCCGAGACCCCCTCTACTGATTCGCCATTGGCAAGCATCCACGCTTTTGCGGTCCATTTAGCCAACAGACGGCGTGCAGTCAGAGCCTCCTCCATACTGTCCGGAGCGAAGCAGTCAAACTCAATATTCTGCACCTTGAATATACGATTGTCACGGTTGGCATATTTCCAATTGTTTCGAGCCATCGCGAACATATTGTACATCCACATAAACGCAGGCATAACCTGAAGCTCATCATTGCCGGCATCGTTGCTCAGCAATGCGAACGGGAACGGATTGATAATCTCCGAAGGATAATCAGCCTTTGATAGCATTGAGTAGCAAGCGAACTTGCTGGAATGCTTCACACTGGAGCAGAGCCCCGGCCAGAATCCACGTCCAGCCTCAATCTCATTGTCGTTTGTACGGCTGTTATGATTTGATCCGACGGTAGCTCCCGCAGCCATATTCGACTGGCCTTTAACCACACTGGCAATCAGGAAAGAGTTATTGTGATGCTGCTCGTGTGCCGGGAACAGAAGGTTGTTCAGGACCTCACAGCAGGATATCGTGGAATTGTCGCCAAGGAAGGAGTCAATCAGGCGGGCGCCGTATTTCAGATTGGAATGACTACCAAGAATGAATTTAACGGCAATGCAAGAGTAAAAGATACGGCAGCCGTACCCTACAATACCGTTAACCATCACCACATTCTCGCCAATCTGCGTCGGTTCCTTATCTGATGAGTTTATCGTTATATTCTTAAGTTTGCTGGCTCCCTTGATATAACAACAGTTGCCAATCTTGGCGTCCTTAAGAATCATTGAGTTTTTTATGACCGTGCCGTATCCTACCGTACCATAAAAACCTCTGCGGTTATCAAAAGAGTTCTGCGTGATAGTGGTAAGCCTGTCCTGAAGCAGAGAGTCGTCAATATACTTGGCCCACATATAGGCATCAGCTGCAATCATTCCATCGAACGGCAGAATCTTACGGCAACCGGTCTCGTTCATAACTTCCATATGAACACGGACACTCTCCTCTTCGCCTTCCTTTATTATTCCGTTGCCGAACTTTGCGTGATCGGTACAGGACATCTCCTGTATATTGAAGAACATGCATCTGTCACCTATTATATAATGTGACAGATAATGCACATTGTGTATGGCACAATCATCGCCGATATCACAAGAATGAATTGAACTGTTTGTTATTCCGCAAGAGAGCCTGAGGTCGTGATACTGAAGACCGTCGTTTGACACTCTTCCAATGCGGACGAAACCATAGAACTTGGTATTCTTGATCATCATCGGATCAAACTCATCAGTCACATAGATGGTATCCCAGCTTGCGGCAGTATTCGCATTCTTCACCAATGCCTCTATCTCACAGCTTGTAAGATGACGCCAGCCACCCTTAGGAGCCGTCACCTGAGTGTTGCGCAAATAGTACTTATCCTTTCCTGCAGGAATGTATTTCTCGTCCAGGAAACTGTTGTACAATCTGTAAGAAGACAATAAAGTTACTCTTTCCATAACGCGTTTTATTTGTGCGGTGCAAAGTTACTGTTTGTCAGCGTAAACTGCAAGAATTTTGCATATAAAAATATTATTTTTATATGATATATAGAGATACATGAAAAAATATCCGGACTCATACAAATGAACCCGGATACAATCATTAAAAGACAGATTACTCGCCCTTAGGAGCATCCTCTGGGGCATTTTCCTCCGACTGCTGTTCTTTCTCTTCAGAGAAATCGTTCAACCCGTTAGCCACAAGGATATTGTACCAGCCAATCATCTTCTTGATATGGCTGGGATACACTCTGTCGCGGTCATAATCCGGAACCACACCGGCCAGGAATGAGTTGAGCTCAGCGTTTGAGGCCTTGCGGATGTCAATGTCAACAGCCTTTCCGCCACACTTCTCATCAAACTTCTGGAAAACCTCACGAAGACTCATCTCGCCATCGTCAGTAAAAATGGATATATCACCTAATGACACCACTTTGTCTGTACCCTGAATAGGATATCTTTTGTGGTCTGCATCCACGGTCTCTACAATAATGCAATTATTTCCCCTTGCCACAAGCTTGGAAAGTCCCGGACGACCGGAAACCGTCAAAATCTCTCTCAACATAATCTTTTGTTTTAATCGTTTAAGTGTCTATTCTTTTTCTGAAAAAATAAAATCAAGTAACCTTTCCGTCTCGGCTAGAAGATGCGCCTCATCGCCACTGTTATCCACAATGAAGTCCGCCTGCGCCAGTTTACTCTCCTGCGACGCCTGAGCGCGCACACGCTCCAGTATTTTCTCCCTGGAAGCGGAATCACGCCTTGAGGCCCGCTCCACACGCAACGCCTCCGGAGCATCCACAACTACTACCATATCAACATACGGGAGCAGCCCTGACTCAAAAAGTATGGCAGACTCAACAGCACAGACTTTGCATCCGGAGCTTTCCAGCTCATCGCACCAGTCTCTGAACCTCAACACCACGCGCGGATGAATCACACCATTCACAAGAGCGGCATTCGTCTCCGATTTGAACAGGAAATCAGCCATCTTCCTCTTGTCAAGCACGTCATTCGCAAAGAAGTCCACTCCACAGGCAGCAGTGAGCGCTACTCTTATGTCTGAATCGCAGGACATCATCTTTCCTGCCTCTGAATCGCAGTCAAAGACAGGAACGGAGTGCTCCCTCAAGATAGCAGCCACACGGCTTTTTCCGCTGCCTATTCCGCCGGTAAGACCTATTCTGTTCATCGCCACAATCCGGTTCTCTCCACAAGATACTCCACCAACATCGGAGACACACGCACATTCACCACATCAGCCGGTTGTTTTGTCACTATCACCTCGGCCTTGACATCAGACGTATTGAGCGTCGAGTAATCAACGGCCACACAAAAATCCTCCGGTCTGGCAGAGTCAAAATCAGCCAGCCGCACCTGGAATGAGGCCCTCACCTTGGAAGGGAATGTCTTGAGCATGAGTCCGTCAGGGAAATTTACACCTTCCACAGGTACATCAAGACTCTTTTCCGTTACACGCGACGAATACGATACTATGCGCACAATATCGTCATCAAGCAGTCGGACATCAGCAGGCAGCACCAGTCCGGCCTCCACCTCATTGAGCTCGGATGTAGCCTGAATGGCCACACTCTCCGTAAGTATCTCCCGGAACAGGCTGTCCTTACCGGCAGGAACCCCTACAATAACGCTGTCAGGAATACATTCCAGCCGGTCTATAATAAATCTATCGCCACCAGACGCCTCACCCGTAAACCGGACAGGAAGTTTGATGCGCGCCTCTTCAATGCAGCCGAACCTCAACGAGTCAGGGTAGATATTCTTAATAGCCAGAGAAGCAGGCAACAACGACGCCAGGGAATCCACTAATTCCGATGAGGCCCTGGCATACATATTTGGACCCGAGGAAGAGAATCCGGCGGCATTCAGCACAATGGTCTTTTTCTTTCTGGACGCTCTCCGAATGGAGGTGCCAGGACCGCTTACCGTTATATGCAAAGGAGAGCTGACTTCGTGCGTCAGGCGCACATTCTCGTCAAGGCCGGTAAGCTCAACAGGATAAGAAATGCTTCGCTCGTACATCTCGCCCATATTCTGAGACGCCCAGAAGAAGAAAGAGATTATCAGAAAGAGCAAAAAGACAGGAAGGTCGCCGTTCCTTGTGCCAAGGACCAGCAATCTTCCAAGCTTCCTGAAGAATCCCGCAATGCGGGAAAGCACCGACCGGCCTAATGCCATCCGTCCGAGTAGAAATTAAGCCTTCTCGTCCTTTGAGGGATCCTTGGACTTTTTCTTCTTTTCCTTAACTGGTTTTACAGGCTGAGGAACAGGCACAGGATTGACATATCTCTTGTCAACCTTGATGCGCATATTCTGAGATATCTCCAGAATTACGGATATGTCATCTATCGACTTAATCTTACCAAAGATACCAGAGCTTGTAACCACATCCTGCTCAAGCTGAAGCGCATTGCGGAACTTCTCGCCCTCCTTGTCCTGACGTTTCGGAAGGAACAGCATCATAACAAGGAACAGCATCAGCAGAATCCAGATCATACCCATACCGCCGGCAGGTTTTCCCGCACCGCCAGCGCTGGTGTCAATATCTGACAGGTTTGCAGACTCGGTTGTCTGCAAAAACGTAAGCACACTCTGCTGCTGGACAACCTCAACCAACTGACCTGCAGGATTCAAATAAAGCATTGTAGCCATAAAACAAATATTTTATCAGTTATTACTCTTTTGTCAGTCTTCCGTTCTCACGAAGCTCGCGTACCAGAGTGTCGAGCACACCGTTTACAAATCCGCCACTGCCAGGTGTTCCGAACGACTTTGCCAACTCCACATACTCGTTGATGGACACCTTGACAGGCACGCCAGGCATACATAATATCTCAGCCAGAGCCACCTGCAAGACTATCACATCCATCAGAGCAAGTCTGCTCGCATCCCAGCCCCGAGTGTGAATGGATATCATGGCACGATACTCAGACTCATTCTCCAGACTGTGGCGCAGAAGCTCTGATGCGAACTTCTCATCCTCCGGATCACCAAACTGTCCCAGAAGCTCCTGCTCCGGTCCGTTCTCCAGACGAAAACTCTTCAAAGTCTTCAGTATGAAAGAATCAGTCAGCTCACGGTCGCTGTCCCAATAAATATTCTGGTTCTCAAGAGCCTCGTCCAATTGAGCGTTGTCAATGAAGATATTCTTGTAAATCTTGCGTATCAGTTCCTTGTCTGCATCGTAGTCAAACTTATCCTCAGTCACATAGTCAGACAAAATCTCACTCTCTATTATAGAAGTGTACAGACTCTTAACCAGGCCACAGTCCGAGATCCAGTCAATATTCTCGCCCTCCATATAGGAAGTGAGTCTATCATTTGAGGCCAGCTGCTCCAGCAGTCTGTTCTCCGAGAAAAGCCTCTCACTGGCGTGTAGCGTCTCAGGACTGAAACGTGATTTTCTTGACACGGTCGATTTGGCATACCTGCCCGTCTCCGCCAACAGAAAAAGAAGCACGTGATACAACTCGTACGAGCTGGACAAACTCATAGACAGTTCCCTTGAGGCGGATTTCGCGTCATCAGCTCCACACTGGCAATAAGCATACACTGCCTGGACAACCTTCAATCTGATAAGAACTCTGTTTACCATAGTTATACAATAGAAATACTCTATCAGCCTGCGAAGATACTAAAAAAGCCGCATCACTAAAGCATATTTTGCCCCAAACTGTTTAAAAAAACCACATTTATTTGGTAATTAAGCAAATAATAACTTTATTTGAAAAAAATTATACTAATATGGAAACTTCAAGCAGAAGAAGTCGCGACGACATGGAGCGTGATGTGGTTTTCTCATACGCCATAAAAGCCGGAAAACGCATCTACTATATGGATGTACGCAAGACACGAAAGGAAGATTTGTACCTGTCTATTACAGAAAGTAAGAAAATAGTACCCGCCGACGGCGATATCTCGCAGGCCAGTTTCGAGAAACATAAGATATTCCTGTACAAAGAGGATTTCAGCAAATTCATCGATGGCCTGTCAAAAGCTATCGGCTACATTCACGAGAACCAGCCGGTAACGGACATTGATAGCGGTGACAGTACGGAAATCGCATCCGAAGAGTCATCAGCGAATACGGATTCCGCATCAGACGAGCCTCAGGAGATTGACGATATCAAGATTGATTTCTAAAAACAAGGCATATTCCCTGCCATTTTTATTGTTTTTCAGCAAAATAAAGCGTACCTTTGCGCGCTTTTACATAAGCAGCCCAGTGGAAACACGGGCTACCCTGTGTGATGGTGAATTGATTATTAACAATTTAGAGTAACACTTACAACTATGAAGTCTATCGACATCAAGGGCCAGAGCCGCGAGGGTCTCGGCAAGAAAGCAACAAGAGAGTTAAGGAAGGCAAACGGTATTCCTTGCGTTATTTACGGAGTAGAGAAGGATGCAAACGGTCTGCCGACAGCAAAGTCATTCTTCGTAACCAACGAGGAGGTACGTAACCTTGTCTATACCCCAGACATCTACGTAGTCAACCTGACCATCGACGGCACAACCGTAAAGGCCATTATGAAGGACATCCAGTTCCATCCTGTAAAGGACAACATCCTTCACATTGATTTCTATCAGGTTACCGAGAACAAGCCTATCGTAATGAACGTTCCTGTCAAGCTGACAGGTCTGGCAGCTGGTGTAAAGGCCGGTGGCCGTCTGGAGCAGATTCTCCGTCGCGTCAAGGTAAGAGCCCTTTATACAAATATGCCTGAGAAGGTAGAGCTTGATGTAACTCCGCTTACCATCGGCAAGACCATTAAGATTGGTGATGTCAACATTGAGGGCCTGGAGCTTGTCAACCCGAAGGAGGCCGTCATCTGCGGTGTTATGGTAACACGTTCCGCTAAGACAGCTGAGGAAGGCGAAGAGGCTGCCGAGGCTTAATAGAGCATAATGAAGTATCTGATTGTCGGTTTGGGAAATCCGGGCGATGAGTACCGGAACACCCGCCACAACATAGGATTTATGGTGTTGGATGCCCTCGCAAAGGCATCCAATGCTGTTTTTCAGGACAAGCGCTACGGCTACATCGCCGGGATGTCAGTCAAGAACTGCCAGCTTGTACTGCTCAAGCCCACCACCTATATGAATCTTAGCGGCAATGCCGTACGTTACTGGATGGGCAAGGAGAAAATCCAGCCAGAGCAATTACTGGTGGTAGCCGATGACCTCTCGCTGCCCGTAGGCAAGATACGTCTTCGCGGAAAAGGCAGCAACGGAGGGCACAACGGGCTTGGCAACATCATCGACACCATTGGCACGCAGCAATTCGCACGCCTCCGATTCGGCATAGGCAACGATTTCCCAGTCGGAGCGCAAATCAAGTTCGTGCTGGACCCGTTCTTCCCCGAGGAGCAGACCATCATTGACCAGAGAATTCCCATAGCGGTGGAGTGCGTCAAGAGCTTCTGTCTGGCAGGTCTGGAGAACACAATGACCCAGTTCAACAACAAGTGATGGAGGCACGCATAGACAAATGGCTCTGGGCCGTGCGCATCTTCAAGACACGCACCATTGCGGCTGAGGCCTGCAAGAAAGGCCGCATCAGCATCAACGGTGTAAGCGTCAAGCCATCGAAAAGCGTGAAGGACGGTGACACCGTACAGGTACGCAAAGCGCCTG
This sequence comes from Bacteroidaceae bacterium, assembly GCA_045597985.1. Classification (GTDB taxonomy): domain Bacteria; phylum Bacteroidota; class Bacteroidia; order Bacteroidales; family Bacteroidaceae; genus Colenecus. The sequence continues at coordinate 16,168 of JAZLLE010000045.1, forward strand.
TAACCTACACGTTCAAGGTCCTGCAGGCCATTGAGAACCGTGTGGGAGCAAAGTTAGTGCCCCAGATGATGGAGAACCTCACCACACCAGACCAGTACGAGCTGCTTGAGATGAACCGCATAGGAGGATTCGTGAAGCGTGCCGCAGGTCTGGGCCGCCCCACCAAGAAAGACCGTCGCGATATGGTGGATTTCCTTGAGACCGACAGCGCTGAGCCTGAGTTTGAGGAGTTTGACTTTGACGATTAAAAAAGAGGCCCGGATGAGCCTCTTTTTTGTTTTCATCATCTATGATGCGTTTTTACCAGTCACGCCTTGCACACAATTCAATAATCTTCACCACCGTCATCATAGCCTTCTCCATACTCTGGATTGGCACCCACTCATAGCGGCCGTGGAAATTCATACCGCCGGCAAAGAGATTAGGGCAAGGCAGACCCTTGAACGAGAGTTGAGCGCCATCGGTACCGCCACGGATAGGAACCTTCACCGGATTGACGCCAGCCTCACGCATGGCATCGCAGGCAAGATCAACAACATACGGAACCTTGTCAATCTGCTCCTTCATATTATAATACTGGTCTGATATGGCAGCCACTACTGTGCCCTCGCCATACTTAGCATTCATCTTGGCAGCCACACCTGCAGCGAAAGCCTTGCGTGCCTCAAACTTCTGACGGTCGTGATCACGGATTATGAATGTAGTCGTGGCATTGTCAACCTCGCCAGACAGGCCTACAAGATGATAGAATCCCTCATAGCCGCAGGTGGTAGCCGGAGTCTCGTCAGCCGGGAACATACCAATCAGCTCGGCGGCCAGCAACGACGCATTCACCATCTTTCCCTTGGCATAGCCCGGGTGAACCTCAAGTCCCTGAATCTTGAACGATGCCTTGGCGGCATTGAAGTTCTCGAACTCCATCTCGCCAACCTCACCGCCATCAACAGTGTAGCCAAACTCACAGCCGAAGCGCTCCACATCGAAGTGTGCGGCCCCCATTCCTATTTCCTCGTCGGGGTTGAACCCTACCCTAACCTTTCCGTGCTTTATTTCCGGATGTGCCTGCAGATACTCTATCGCGCTTATTATCTCTGCTATGCCAGCCTTATCGTCGGCTCCAAGAAGCGTAGTGCCATCCGTAACTATAAGGTCCTCGCCCTTGTGATTCAGCAGCTCAGGGAACAGTTCCGGAGACAGCACTATGTTCTGCTCCTTGTTCAATACAATGTCTTTGCCGTCATATTTCTCAACAATACGCGGCCTCACATCCTTGCCGCTCATTGAGGGACTGGTATCCATATGCGATATGAAGCCAATGACAGGTATTTTCTTGTCTGTGTTGGCTGGAAGGGACGCATAGACATAGCCCATATCGTCCATATAGACCTCCTCGAGCCCCATCTGCTCCAGCTCGTCTTTCAGCAATACAGCCAGATTCTTCTGTTTCGCTGTGCTTGGCACTGACTCTGAATTCTCATCAGACTGCGTATCAACCGCGGTGTAACCAATAAATCTCTTAACTAAATCCATATTGTTATATTTTTAGAAATTACTTATCCCAGTTTGTCAACATCGGGAGTGAAATCCAGCTGTATCTGCTGAGCCATCATCACAGCACACTCTTTCTTACTGTAGCCAAACGCATTCTCGCCCATCTCAAACACAAACTCCATCTCCTCCTTGGAGAGGCTGTTGTCGGCCATCACAATGCTTATCACATAGCGGAGCAACGCCTCGCGCATCATAGGCTCAATCTCCATTATTTTCTGGACCGATGTGTTGAACAGCTCCATAACATCGCCCTGGCTCACGGTCTGCAGGTAATCCTTGGCAAACATCTGCTGTGCCGAAAGATTCTCCAGAATCTCCTCCATCTCGTGCTCAGAGATGGCGCCATCAATGCTGGCGGCTACAATGCCTGCCGTAGCAATGAAATCGGACAACGGCTTGTCCAGCTGCGAGCAGCCTACCTTCATCAATATGCCAAGCAGCTGTTCCATTCCCTCCTTCAATGCCTTCTCAGATTTGCTTGTGGCATACAGGCTCAGGCCCTCCACACGGATAGGATTCACAGGATGCGTGTCAACGCTTATTCCCTTATCTGTAAGGAAATAATCCAAGTGGCTGCGGTTCTCCTCAAGCAGCACATCAAGCGGTACATTCATTCTGGCTATATCAAGTCCTGAGGACATCTTGTAGAACGCACTCACGCAAGCCTCCAGGCTGCCGCAAGCCAGATAGCCGTACCTGTCGGCCTCCAGTTCCGCCAGCTGGCTCCACAGGCGCACCTTATGCTGCAGTCCTATCGGCATCAGTGTGGCGTCGGGATACACAAAAGATATCAGGCTGTTCATCTTGGAATCGTGGTCTATCAGATGTCCCAGCTCGTGCCCGAGCACAAACCTGACCTCCTGATCCGTCATTAGCGTAAGCAATGCCGAGTTCACATTGACTATGCAAGGTCCTTTGTCGTTCTCTATGGATACCGAGAAGGCATTCACTGTGCTGTCGCCGGTAACGTAGAAATCAACAGGCTGCTCAAAGCCAAGTGTAGCCTTCACATCATCGAACAAGTCTGACAGATGCTCAAGCAGGCGTTTGCTCACCTTAAGGCTGTGGCCCTCCATCACACTGCGGAAATAGGCGTCGCTGTCGCCGGAGTCAGCCAGCTGCATAAGCGCCTCAACTACATCTCCCTGCAGCGCCTCACGTATATTTGTGCGCAGTTGCCTTTCCAGTTCTATGGTAGGTGCGAACCTCGCGTCTTTTGTCTGTATTGTACTTTTTGACCTCATTTTTCTTTAATTTTCTCAAATGTACGAATTTTAATGTGGAATCGCAAAAACCGCAATGTTAAATTAATAGCAAATGGCAAGCTGCGGTCAAGGGCTATTGCAACAGTCTCTGACTGCTACGGAATTGCCTTATTCGTCCTCAAAGGGGTTTGGTCGGGAGGTGGAGTTGGTGTTGCCGGCTGATGAGGCGCCACCGCCGCCGACCACCTCGGAGCCCAGCGCATCCTGACGCGCTGCTGGCGGGGTGTGCTCCTGTTTGACGTGCGGGTCACTTTCTCCGACACAACTGTCTTGCCGCCGGACTTTCTGAAAGTCAGGGCACCTGCGGATCCAATCAACTTGCTTACTATTCCTGTGAAAATCGCCATTGTCTTGAGTTTTTAAAGCCCCTCGTCTCAGGTTCACGCCGCAAAGTTATGGCGTCTTT
>JAZLLE010000046.1:0-37877 GCA_045597985.1 Bacteroidaceae bacterium
AACTTGCCACACATCGTAGGATGAGAAAGCGCGAAACCGCCGTATGCCGAACGGCACGTACGGTGGTGTGGGAGGTCGGTAAATGCAAAAGTAGGAGGGAAATACCTTTTATGATTAGCATTTACCTCCTACCCGATTGTCTTATATCAAACCTTTGGTGGATGGTAGTTGGTAATTGATGATGTCCCGTCGTACCGCATTCTTAAGTGCCCGGGCGAAAGCCTTGAATATGCCCTCAATCTTATGATGCTCATTCGTTCCCCCGGCCTTGATGCTCAGGTTCATTCCCGCTGTGTCGCTTAGAGATTTGAAGAAGTGGAAGAACATCTCGGTGGGCATCTCGCCAATCATCTCGCGTCTGAATTCGGCATCCCATACCAGCCATGGACGGCCTCCGAAGTCAAGAGCCACCTGTGCCAGACAATCATCCATAGGAAGCGTGAAACCATAGCGCTCAATGCCACGCTTGTTGCCAAGAGCCTGAAGCAGACACTGGCCAAGGGCGAGTCCTGTATCCTCAATGGTGTGATGCTGGTCAACGTTCAAGTCGCCACTCACATTTATGGTAAGGTCCATTCCACCGTGACGTCCTATCTGCTCCAGCATATGGTCAAAGAAACCGATGCCGGTATTGATGCTGCAATTGCCGGTACCGTCAATATCAAGAATAATCTCAATATCGGTCTCGGCGGTCTTGCGTCTGACTGATGCCCTGCGCTCTCCAGCAAATATGAAGTCTGCCACGCGCCACCAGTCTGTAGTTGCCAGAACACAAGTACCTTTCAGCTCGTCTGGCAGTGAGTCCACATTGTCTGCCAGCAGAATGGCCTTGCATCCTAAGTTGCGCGCCAGCTCTACATCAGTCTTGCGGTCTCCTATGACAAAGCTCGCACCCATATCGTATTCTTCGGTCAGATACTTTCCGAACATACCGGTGCGTGGCTTGCGGGTGGGGGCGTTCTCGGCTGGCATACTGCGGTCTATCAGTATGTCATTGAATGTGACACCCTCGCCAGACAACGTCTTTAATATAAGGTTCTGGGCGGGCCAGAATGTCTCCTCCGGAAACGATGCCGTGCCAAGTCCGTCCTGATTGCTTGCCATAACAAACTCGAAATCGGTCTTCTTTCTCAGGAAAGAAAGGCTTCCTATGGCTTTTGGCACAAACTCCAGCTTGTCAAGCGAGTCCAACTGATAATCAATAGGCGGCTCCACAACTATCGTGCCGTCGCGGTCTATGAAAAGTACTCTCTTCTTCATTGGTTGCTGAATTCTCTCAGACTTGTAATTAATTGCTCATTCTCGGCAGAAGTGCCTATGGTAATCCTGAGTGAGTTTCCGCAGAGTGATATGCGGCTGCGGTTTCTCACAACAATGCCTTTTTCCGACAGGAAATCGTATGCGGCGGCTGCATTGTCAAAACGGACCAACAGGAAGTTCGCGTCAGACGGATAGATGGTCTTGCAAGCCGATATTGTGCTTAGCTCGCTGGCCATACGGCTGCGCTCCGACTTAATCTCACTTACCCAGCCGGCAATTCTGTCTGCCTGACTCATCTGGCTCAGGGCGGCCTGCTGTGTCAGCATGTTGATGTTGTATGGATACTTCACCTTATTCATCAGGTCTATGATCTGGGGCGATGCAAATGCCATTCCAAGACGGATGGCCGCCATTCCCCAAGCCTTCGAGAAGGTCTGAAGCACAACCAGGTTAGGGTAGGTGTCAAGCAGCTTTGTCATAGACTCGCACGGGGCAAAGTCTATGTATGCCTCGTCAACAATCACAATCCCATCGAATTTTTCAAGAGCTTTCAGGATAAGCTCGCGTCTTATCAGGTTGCCCGATGGGTTGTTGGGCGAGCAGAAGAACATCAGCTTGGTGTTGGCGTCGGCTGCATCCAGCATGTTGTCCACTTTGGGCTGGAACTCATCGTCGGTAAGGATTGCGCGATACTCAACAGCATTGATGTCGGCGCACACGCGGTACATTCCGTATGTGGGCTCCATAGCTACGGCATTGTCCTTGCCGGAAATACAGAATATGCGGTACATCAGGTCTATGGCCTCGTCACTGCCGTTGCCCAGGAAAATCTGTTCCGATGCAACTTGCTTGATGCCGGATATGCGTTCCTTGACTTCCCACTGCAGAGGGTCTGGGTAGCGGTTCACCTTGGTGTCGTACGGATTCTCGTTCGCATCGAGAAAGACCGATGCGCTTTTCCCCTTGTACTCATCGCGTGCCGAGGAGTATGGGCTTAGCGCGTATATGTTAGGGCGGACAAGTTCCTTGAGTGGTCTCATTTCTGTCTAAGTCTTATTGTTACTGCATTCTTGTGGGCGTCGAGCAACTCGCCTGCCGCCATAGTCTCAATAGTTGGTCCAAGCTGCTCAAGCCCGTTGCGGGTAAGCTGCTGGAATGTAATCTTGCGCAGGAAACTATCGAGGTTAACGCCGGAATATGCCTTGGCATATCCGCTGGTAGGCAGCGTGTGGTTTGTACCAGATGCGTAGTCTCCCGCACTCTCCGGCGACCACTGGCCAATGAATACGGAGCCTGCGTTTACAACGCGTTCTGCCATCTCTGCGGCATCGGCGGTCTGTATGATCAGGTGCTCAGGGGCATACTCGTTAGTCATCTCAATAATCTGCTCCTTGTCTTTAAGCTGTATCAGACGGCTGTGCTCCAAAGCCTTGTCTGCAATCTGCCGGCGCGGAAGCAGTGCGGTCTGGCGCTCAACCTCATCCTGTACCTCTTTTATTATGCGGGCTGATGTGGTAAGCAGCAGAACCTGGCTGTCCGGCCCGTGCTCTGCCTGTGAGAGTAAGTCTGCGGCAATGAATGCCGGATTAGCTGTATCATCGGCAATGACCTCAACCTCTGATGGGCCTGCGGGCATATCAATGGCCACATCCTTCAGAGATACCAGCTGCTTTGCCGCTGTTACGTAGCTGTTGCCTGGACCGAATATCTTGCTCGCTTTTGGCACGCTCTCGGTGCCGTATGCCATTGCCGCAATGGCCTGCGAGCCTCCGAGCATAAATATTCTGCTCACTCCGGCAGTCTTGGCGGCAAAGAGTATCGCAGGATTGACATTGCCGCTCTTGTCCGGCGGCGTGCATAGGATGATTTCCTTGCATCCGGCAGTGACTGCTGGAATAGCCAGCATCAGAACTGTAGAGAAGAGTGGGGCTGAGCCACCCGGAATATACAGGCCAACGCGCTGGATTGGAACTGCTTTCTGCCAGCAGGTCACACCCTGGGTTGTCTCAATCTTTCGCAGTGAGGGTATCTGGGCCTCGTGAAATTCTCTTATGTTTACCGCAGCCTTACGGATAGCTTCCTTCAGATCATCTGATACTTTCGCATCGGCCTCATTGAGCATATTGTCAGATACCTCAAGTCTCGTGAGCTCAACCTTGTCGAACATCTTCTCCAGACGGAAAAGCGCGGCATCGCCCTCGGTACGAACCTGTTCCAGAACTTTACCGACACTGTCGTACAATCCTTCGTTGCTCAGTGCCGGTCGCTTGAGCAATTCTGCCCATTCGCCTCTTTCGGGATTCACAATGGTCCTCATAATATCATTTTCTCAATTGGCAATACAAGAATACCCTCGGCTCCGGCCTGTTTGAGCTTGCCGGTTATCTCCCAGAAACATTTCTCGTCCAGAACTGTGTGAACAGAACTCCATTCGTTCTGTGCCAGAGGCATTACGGTAGGGCTCTTGATGCCTGGCAATACGGCCAGCACATCATTGAGACGGTTGTTCGGAACGTTCATCATTACATATTTCTTGCCTTGTGCGGCACGTACGGCCTCGAATCTGAAAAGCAGCTCATCAAGAATAGCCTGCTTCTCCTGACTCAATGCGGGAGTGACTATGAGAAGAGCCTCTGACTGCATTACAATCTCAACCTCTTTCAGGTTGTTGCTTACAAGAGTGGAGCCAGAGCTTACAATGTCGAATATGGCATCAGCAAGGCCTATGCCGGGAGCAATCTCTACGGAACCTGTAATAACATGTATGTCTGCGCTGATGCCGTTCCTGTTGAGGAACGACTGCAGTATTCCAGGGTAGGAGGTGGCTATCTTGCGTCCTTGAAACCATTCCAGACCATTGTATTGCTCAGCCTTCGGAATTGCCAGGGATAAACGGCAACGGCTGAATCCAAGGCGCTTGACCACACTGGCGTTTGCCTTGCGCTCCACATACTCATTCTCTCCCACAATACCTATGTCTGCCACGCCATCGGCCACTGATTCCGGTATGTCGTCATCGCGAAGGAACAGCACCTCTATTGGAAAATCAGATGCCTGTGCCAGAAGCGTTCTCTTTGAGACACCTATGTTTATACCGGACTCCAGAAGGAGCGACATTGTCTCATCATAAAGTCTTCCCTTAGACTGTACAGCTATTCGTAACATATTTTGAATATTTATTAGTTTACTTACAAAAAAAGCCTGCCCGGGCGGCAAGCTTCATATACACACAACCATCGGCTTGCCGTATTACCTGCAAGTATGATGATGGTGATGTGATGTGGCGTTCTGCTTCATTTCGTCATAATTTCCGTGCAAAATTATGCAAATATTCTTATTAGAGCAACATTTTGACCGGGTTTGTTCAAAATAACGCTGTTTTTTGCAATTATCTCACTTTTTTGTATTCCATAATTGAGTTGTAGAATCATTTTTACATACATTTGTTCATAAAACGTTATAATAGGGAAATGTTGTACAAACGCTGGAATCAGTTGTATGCTTTACATATTTGTAATAAACGGAAGAGCCGATAAGAAAGGCTTCATTGACGCAGAGCTTGAGAGACAACTCATAGGTACGTCGTTCAAGTATGATATTTACCATACAACAGGTGTGGGCGATGGTATCAGGTACGTGAGGATATACTGCGACCTGCATCCTGAGGACGAGGTCTGCTTTGTAGCTTGTGGCGGAAGCGGTACGGTAAATGAGGTGGCTTCGGGAATAGTCGGTTTCAGAAACAAGTCTATGGCCATTATGGCATACGAGGGTACCAATGATTTCATCAAGTATTATCCCGACAGGAATTTCCAGTCGCTTGCCGATATACTGAATGGCGAGACAGTAAAGGTTGATATCATTCGCGCCAATGACAATTATGCTCTGAATGTGATTAATCTGGGCTTCGACTCAATGGTGGCATATCAGGCCAACCGTCTTATTGAGAACGGAGTGGAGCAGAAAACCGCTTACAGGAAGTCTGTACTGAGAAGCATTCTCGGAAATCGCGTCAACCACATCAAGGTAGAGGCTGATGGCAAGGCTCTGAACCGGAGGACCATGCTGCTCTGCACTATGGCAAACGGCAGATGGTGCGGCGGTCAGTTTATGTGTGCTCCCAGAGCTGTTGTAGATGATGGCCTGATAGATGTGTGTCTGTTTAAGACCTGCTCACTGATATCATTCCTATTGTTGCTTGGACCGTATGAGAAGGGCGAGCATCTGGATAACAAATTCTGCCAGCGCCGTCTGAGATATTGCAAGGCCAGACATCTGAGATTGTCATCCAAGAACCTGATTTATATTTGTCTCGACGGCGAGATAACAGCATCCACTGAGTTTGACATTGATATACTGCCTCAGGCTATCACATTGTTGCTTCCGCCTAAAAAAGAACAGAAATGAGAACCGTTAGATTGTTATCTGCCACCATAGTATTATTAGTGGCGGTCTGCGCCAACGCGCAGGACAAAATGACACTGATGCCGGCCTGGTTGCCTCAGGCGCAGTTCGCGGGCTATTATGTGGCTTTGGAGAAAGGCTTTTATTCCGACGAGAATATTGACGTTATCATTGAGCATATGGGGGTCAACTCCTCCAAACCTGGCATAGAACGTATAGGAAACGGCGAGGTTGACATCATTGTATCGCATCCCATTCAGGCCCTGATGGTGCGTGATTATGGTGTCAAGGTCAAGAACGTGCTTCAGGTTACGCAGAGTACCGGAATGATGGTGGTAAGCCATAAGACTCTTGACGGACCTCAGTCGCTGAACGGCCAGTCAATAGGACGATGGAAAAGTGGATTCAGTGAGATTTGTGAGATATGTTGCCTGAATAACAATCTGGATGTGAAGTGGGTGCCTTTCCTGAACGGAATCAATCTGTTCATATCCAAGGCTGTGGATGCAACGGTAGTGATGAGCTACAACGAGTATTATTCGCTTATCGAGGCAATGGGCAGTATTGATCCTGCCAACGTTCTAAGGTTCGCCGACTGTGGCTATGACATACCAGAGGATGGCTTGTATGTGACAGAGGAGTATCTGGCAACCCACAGGGAACTTGTTGACCGTTTCTGCCGTGCCACTATCAAAGGCTGGAACTATTGCGTGGAGCATAAGGAGGAATGCGTTGATGTTGTCATGGACTTTATGGAGAAGGCTGGCGTCAAGACAAACCGCTATCATCAGAGTGTGATGCTTGACGGTATGATAGAGCTCCTTAAAAACCGTCAGACTGGTCTGATTGACTACAGCCCGATACCTCAGGATAAGTATGACAAGCTGATTGAGGACCTTCTGAAGGCCAACTATATTCAAGAACCTGTCAGTTATAGCGATTTCTCAAAATGAAAGCATCCCGTTCATTTGCAAAGAGGCTCAGCCTCAACATAATAGGTACAACGGCACTGCTGTTCCTGGCCGCTACTCTCACTCTTGGAATTGTATCTTACTCTCTGGCATACGACTCAGCCATCAAGGAGACTACCTCTACAATGAAGAACAATTTCCTTGAGATAGAGAAGGTTCTTGGTGAGGTGGAGGCTGCCACAAACGGCAACGCCTGGCTTGCGGAGAAGTTCTGCCAGAACGATACGGCATTGCTTGACGTTGTAAGCAATCTGATTCTGTCTGATTCAAATATCGTGTCGTGCGCCATCGGCTTTGAGCCGTACGGCGTATATCCTGAGAAGATGTTTTATTGTCCGTTCGCTTTTTATGATACTGATAGAAATGTAAGGACTCGTATGATGGGTAGTGATGACTACGACTACCCTCTGATGGACTGGTTCCTGATTCCTAAGATACTTGGACACGAATATTGGAGCGAGCCGGCGTTTGACAGTGACGGAAGCGGCAGGCTGGTTACATCTTTCTCCAAACCTCTGTATTGGAAGGATGGCCGCTTTATGGGGGTAATCAAGGCCGATATTGATCTTCGGTGGCTTACCGATAAGATACAATCCATAAAACCGTACGAGAATTCTTTCACCATAATGGCTGGAAGAAACGGGTCGTACATATCGCACATAGATGAGAGTAAGATACTCAGTGAGACGGTGTTCACTGAAAGCCTCAGTGTGGGCAATGAGAAGTCTGTCAGTGACATTAAGAGACTGATGTCGGGCGAGACTGGCGTTATGCGTGTGAACAGACCTGATTTCAAGGGGTTCTTTGTTTACGGACCTCTTAAGAATGGATGGACGGCAGCTCTGGTATGCTCATACAAGGATGTATTCTCTAAAGCATCTAAAATGAACAATATCTCATTCCTGGTTGGCATATTGGGATTGTTGCTGCTGTATATTACGAACAAGCGCATTATCAGCCGCCACGCACAGCCTATTACTGAGTTCGCATACTCGGCACTTAATATATCGCAAGGTAATTTCAAGGCCAGAATCCCTGATGTAAAGAGCGATGATGAGCTTCGTCGTCTGCACGACTCGCTGGATTATATGGAACGCTCCATCAACGAGTATATAGGCGAGTTGCGTACTACCACCGCATCGAACGAGCGTTACGAGAGCGAGCTCAACGTGGCCAGCGCCATCCAGATGCAGATGCTGCCCAAGGACTATCCTAAGTTCGACGGTGTTGATCTGCACGCAATGCTGCATCCGGCCAAGGAGGTAGGCGGCGACCTGTATGATTTCTTCGTGAAAGACAGACTGCTCTACTTTGTAGTGGGCGATGTGTCGGGCAAGGGCGTTCCCGCAGCTCTTTATATGGCAATCACGCGAAGCGCCTTTCGTTTCATAGCAGGCCTGGGCCTTCCTGTTGAGGGCGTTGTGGCAAAAATCAACAACTCCTTCTGCGATGGCAATGACAGCGGTATGTTTGTGACGATGTTTGTGGGCTGCCTGAATATTGACACATTGGAGTTGAATTACTGTAATGCCGGTCATAATCCTATTCTGATAATATCACCGGAAGGCAAGCCGTCATATCTGCACGCAAAACCGAATATGGCCGCAGGCCTGTTCGAGGATTTCCCGTACCAGGGTGAGTCAATGAAGTTGGAGAGGGGCTCCAGGCTCTTTATCTACACAGATGGTGTTACCGAGGCTGAGAACCGTGTAAAGGAGCTGTATGGCGAGGATCGTCTTGATGAGTTCGCAAAATGTGAGGATGTGAATGAGAGCTCGGAGCAGTTCCTGAACAATCTGGCATCGTCAATCAAGGTGTTCGTCAAGGATAATCCTCAGAACGACGACATCACGATTATGTCAATCAAATTGTGAGGCCTGGAAGATATTTATGAATCCCGCAGGACCGGAATTGACAAGAAAAAGAGTTATCTCACTGCTGGTATCGGCGGCTGTGATAGTGGCGTTATTCACTGTGAAGACGTGTGGCGGCAAGAAAACAGATATGGAAATTGCTCCCGAACCAGTGCCCGGACTTGTAATATCGCAATATGACAGTATCTTCAAGGCACACTCAGACTCGTTGTTTGACTGGAGACTGCTGGCTGCCATAGCTTACACGGAATCGAGGTTCGATACATCTCTTGTATCGGTGCGTGGGGCATTCGGCCTTATGCAGGTTATGCCTGCCACATACAGCAATATGGTAAGCAGGATGGGGGTGGACTCCGATTCGGTGAGCACAAGTCTCAATGTGTACGCTGCGGTACAGCATCTGCGCGATATGAATGAGCAGTTCCATTTCATTAATCCCTCTGAGAGGCTGAACTTCATTCTCGGTGCATACAATTGTGGCGCCGGGCGCGTATTTGACGCAATGCGGATAGCCAGAAAGAACGGCATAAACCGCTATGTGTGGAGCAATATCGAGGAGGTAATGGCCACAATGTCTGACGAGGCTGTCTATTCCGACAGCACCGTATGCAGGTTTGGCCGTTTCAATTCAGGTGAGACGGTGAGATATGTGCGGAACGTACGCAAAAAATACCAGGAGTATTGTGCGCTTGATACCTTGTGCGACAAGTCTGACTCAGTAATTATCCCCGGTGCATAGCGCGTGCCATCTCGCGGCGGTCATCGTTCTCGCGCAATGTGTCGCGCTTGTCGTACTGATGCTTGCCTCGCGCCAACGCTATCACAACCTTGGCAAGTCCTTTCTCGTTTATGAACATCCTTGTGGGCACTATTGTGAATCCCGGGTTCTTGGAGTCTGCGGCCAGCTTGCGCAATTCTTTTGCCGTTAGCAGCAGCTTGCGGTCACGCTTGGCCTGATGGTTGTTGTACGAGCCATAGAAATACTCGGCAATGTGCATCCCCTTAACCCAAAGCTCACCGTTTATGAAGGTGCAGTATGTGTCAACAAGGCTTGCCTTTGACTGTCTGATTGACTTAATCTCCGTGCCGGTCAGGACAATGCCTGCGGTATAGGTGTCAAGCAGCTCGTAGTCAAACGAGGCTTTCTTGTTCTTTATGTTTATGTTAGTGGTCTTCCTGGCGCCCATTTAGAAATCAAATGCGAATCTGGTGACAAGCTTTCCGCCTTTCACTTTCCTTAGCTGTGTGCCTTCTTTTATCTGAAGAGAGTCGCAGGTGGCAATCTCAACATAGATAGAGTCCTTTCCCAATGCCATCATAGACCGGTACAGCTCATTTGCCCTTATGTCATCAACGGCTGCTATTTCTGAAAGGTCATAGTCCAGGAATACCTCCCTGACATCGAACTGATGACATGTGCCCGGGAAGTTGCCCACAAGTAACATTGAAAGGGTGTCTTTCCTGAGGCCTACAGGATACAACTCAATGGTGTTGTCTGTATCCGGAATATTCGGATCTGGATAGAAACCGATAGTAGTATTGAGATGGTGTCCTGCAGACCAGACAAAAGGATATACTACATCGCCCATAGAGAAATTGGTAAAATAGAAGTACGATGCCAGCTTACTTTGCGGACGCTCAGACCAGTTGAGACGGCTGAACGTGAATTTTCTGAAACTCTCAAGCATATTGGTGGTAAGGTTGGCCGAGGGAATGGCCGTATAGGAAATGCTTGCCACTCCTCTGTCACCTGGATTGGCACCGAAAGCCTTCAAATCCTCCGCTTTCTGAAAATTCTTTATCTGAATAACGTCTGTTGTGCAGTCCATCTTCATTGATACGGCATCGCCACTCTGTTGTATGGTTACAATGCGGTAGAATGTTCCTGAATACTGATCTCTCTCAACCTTGCCGCAGGATGCTGTAAGCAAAAGAGCGGCTGCCAATATTATGCTATGATGCCTGTTCATAAAAAGTGTATTTAAATTGCGCCGCTAAATTAATTAAAAAAGAGGATTATTCCCTAACTTTGTGGTCAATTAACGAATGTTGGTTAACAAACATATTTTTAAAGTATGATTTACTCAAAAGAAGTTGAAAACATGTGCGTGGTTCAGAAAGGACCGAAGCACGGACCCGCTCCAATCCCAGAGGAGGGCAAGTGGATCAAGGCCAAGGAGATTAAGGACATCTCCGGTATGACCCACGGAATTGGCTGGTGCGCACCTCAGCAGGGCGCCTGCAAGTTGTCACTCAACATCAAGAACGGTATCATCGAGGAGGCTCTCGTTGAGACCATCGGTTGCTCAGGTATGACTCACTCAGCAGCTATGGCAGCTGAGATTCTTCAGGGCAAGACTCTGCTCGAGGCTCTGAACACTGACCTTGTATGCGACGCTATCAACACCGCTATGCGCGAGCTTTTCCTTCAGGTTGTCTATGGCCGTACACAGAGCGCCTTCTCAGAGGGTGGTCTTGTAATCGGCGCAGGTCTTGAGGATCTTGGCAAGGGCCTTCGCAGCCAGGTAGGTACAATGTACGGAACCAAGGCTAAGGGCGTTCGCTATCTTGAGATGGCCGAGGGTTACGTAAAGCGCATCGCTCTTGACAAGGACGATCAGGTTTGCGGCTACGAGTTTGTCAACCTTGGCAAGTTTATGGACGAGGTTAAGAAGGGTACCGATGCCAACGAGGCACTGCAGAAGGTTACCTCAACCTATGGCCGTTTCTCAGCCGAGGCTGGTGCAGTTAAATACATTGACCCACGTAAGGAATAAGGAGGTACCACTATGATTAGAGAAGTAAAGTTCGAGTCACAGGAGCGCCGTATGAAGCAGGTGCTCGCTGCTCTTAATGAGCACGGAATTGCCTCCATCGAGGAAGCCAATAAGATTTGTGACAGCTATGGTCTGGATCCTTACAAGGCTTGTGAGGAGACTCAGCCAATCTGCTTTGAGAACGCAAAGTGGGCATACGTATGCGGATGCGCCATCGCTCTCAAGGAGGGTGAGAAGACTGGTGACAAGAGTGCTGTTAAGGCTGCCGAGAACATCGGTATCGGCCTGCAGAGCTTCTGTATCCCCGGTTCAGTAGCCGATGACCGTAAGGTTGGTCTTGGCCACGGTAACCTGGCAGCCCGTCTGCTCAACGAGAAGACACAGTGCTTCGCATTCCTGGCCGGCCACGAGTCATTCGCAGCCGCCGAGGGTGCCAGCAAGATTGCCGCCAAGGCCGACAAGGTCCGCAAGCAGCCGCTTCGCGTTATCCTGAACGGTCTGGGCAAGGATGCCGCACAGATCATCAGCCGTATCAACGGTTTCACATACGTTCAGACCAAGTTTGACTACTATACCGGTAAGCTGAAGGTTGTAAAGACTATCCCTTACAGCGATGGTCCACGTGCAAAGGTTAAGTGCTACGGCGCTGACGATGTACGCGAGGGTGTTGCCATTATGTGGAAGGAGGGTGTTGATGTATCCATCACCGGTAACTCAACCAACCCGACCCGTTTCCAGCATCCGGTAGCCGGTACTTACAAGAAGGAGCGCGTGCTTGCAGGCAAGCCATACTTCTCAGTAGCATCAGGTGGCGGTACTGGCCGTACACTTCACCCGGATAATATGGCCGCTGGTCCTGCCTCTTACGGCATGACCGATACTATGGGCCGTATGCACTCCGACGCTCAGTTTGCAGGCTCATCATCAGTTCCCGCACACGTTGAGATGATGGGATTCCTTGGCATTGGCAACAACCCGATGGTAGGCTGCTCAGTAGCTTGCGCCGTTGACGTTGCCCAGGCTTTGGCTGGCAAGTAATTGGTAGTTACTTTATATATGAAGGTCTCCGTAGCTTTGGCTGCGGAGACTTTTTTGTTGCGATTTAAGCCGGAGTCAGGGGCTGTGTCAGGGGCTAGGCTCTACGAAGCCTGCCCGCTACGCCGTGAAAACGCGGAACTCGCTGGCGCTCAGACAACCGCGTTTCCTCACGCATTTCGTTCCTGCTCGCTTAACGGCTTCTCCGAGAGACGCCCCTGAGACAGCCTCTGACTGCTCTGGAATTGCTTTATTTTCACGTCATTGTTACTGTATGTGGAAAAAAACAACTAATTTGCGGCTGAATATAGATTTATCGCAATGATTCAAGACAAACCGAAGATAAAGGCGTTCATAGAGCGTTGGACGGGAAAAGGGTATGAGAAAGGAGAGAGCCAGTCATTCTGGATTGACCTTCTACAGTCATTATTTGAAATAGGTACCCCCGTAGGGTTCATATCTTTTGAGAATCAGGTCAAACTGAATAGCACCAGTTTCATTGACGCATACATTGAGCCTACTCATACCCTCATTGAGCAGAAATCCATAGACAAAGACCTTCGCAAGCCTATTCCGCAGAGCGACGGCTCGCTTCTCACTCCGTTTCAACAGGCAAAGCGTTATGCCTCAGAGCTGCCATATTCAAAGCGCCCGCGTTGGATGGTGATATGCAACTTCAAGGAATTCCACGTATATGATATGGAGAATCCGCAAGGAGAGCCGGAGATAATTCTTCTGTCAAATCTGGATACCGAATACTACCGCCTGCAGTTTCTTGTAGAGCAGGGCAATGAGCATCTGAAGAAAGAAATGGAGGTCTCACTGCAAGCCGGTGAGATAATAGGTCAGATATACGATGAGTTCCTTAAACAGTACATCAACCCGGATGACCCTCATACTCTGCAGAGCCTGAACATCCTTTGTGTCCGTCTGGTATTTTGCCTATATGCCGAGGATGCCGGTCTTTTCGGAGAGAAACGCTGTATGTTCCATGACTATCTGTCGCAGTTCAAACCTGGCAAGGGAGAAATGCGCAAGGGCCTTATTGAACTGTTCGAGGTCTTGAACACTCCTGTCGAAGAAAGAGATCCGTATCTTGATGATAGCTTGAAAGCATTCCCATATTGCAACGGTGGACTGTTTGCTGATAGAAACATAGAGATACCGCGATTCAATGACAAGCTGGCTGAACTAGTACTGGAACATGCCAGCGATGATTTTGACTGGAGCTTGATCAGCCCTACCATTTTCGGTGCGGTTTTTGAGAGTACTCTTAATCCTGATACCAGACGTAGTGGAGGAATGCACTACACCAGTATTGAGAATATCCACAAAGTAATAGACCCGCTGTTTCTGGATAATCTGAAGGAAGAGCTTGCGTCAATAAAAGTCGAGCCGATTGATAAGAAACGCATCCAAAAAGTCAAGGACTATCAGAACAAACTTGCCGCTCTCAGATTCCTTGATCCTGCCTGCGGAAGCGGTAATTTCCTGACAGAGACATATCTTTCGCTTCGCCGGTTGGAGAATGAGGCTCTTATGCTCATAACGAAGGGACAGATGTATATGAATTTCGGTGATGAGCTTAGTCCGATAAAGGTTGATATACACCAGCTTTACGGCATTGAGATTAATGATTTCGCAGTAGCCACGGCCACCACGGCGCTCTGGATAGCCGAGGCTCAGATGATGCAGGAGACAGAGAGAATTATGCAGACCAACCTTGACTTCCTGCCACTGAAGAGCTATCACAATATCATTGAGGGTAATGCCCTTCGTATGGACTGGAATAATCTTCCGATATCAGAAGATGAGCCTGTGACAATCATTGCGGACAAGACTCACGTGCTGGCTGAACCTGAATTCAAGTATGGAGAAATTTATCTCAGGACACGACAGATGGATTTTGAAAAACCTGAGCAGAAAATAACGCATATTGAATTTGACTATATTATAGGAAATCCACCGTTTGTCGGTGCCAGGCTGATGTCAGACTCGCAAAAGGCTGATGTGCTTTTTGTTTTTGGTGAGAAGTGGAAGAATATAGGAAACTTGGATTATGTAAGTTGCTGGTATAAAAAAGCAACAGACTATATGGCGGGAAAGAAAACCCGTTGTGCTCTTGTCTCTACAAACTCTGTTACGCAAGGCGAGCAGGTGGCAAACCTTTGGAAACCACTGATGAACACTAACGGCATTCATATAGATTTTTGCTACAGGACATTCCGCTGGGACAGCGAAAGCTCCCTGAAGGCTCACGTGCATTGCGTGATTATTGGTTTCAGCATAGCGCCATTTACCGGACAGAAAAAGATTTTCAGCGAAAGTGGCGCACCTCATAATGCAGGTAACATAAACGGCTACCTGATTGATGCTGACAACATTTTCATTGAGAGCCGTGTCAAACCATTGTGCGATGTGCCGGAAATAGGCATTGGAAACAAACCGATAGATGGTGGCAATTATCTTTTCACGGAAGATGAGATGAAGGAGTTCATCAGACAGGAACCTGGGGCTGCCGCTCTGTTCCATCCCTGGTATGGCTCAGAAGAATTCATACACCAGAATCCAAGATATTGTCTTTGGTTGGGAAATAGTACTCCGGCCGAGCTTCATCGTTTGCCTCATTGTCTGAAACGAGTTGAGAATGTCCGCAATTTCCGTCTCTCCAGCAAAAGCGTGCCTACTCAGAAACTTGCAGACCGACCTACGCGTTTTCACGTAGAGAATATGCCGGAAGAGGATTTCATAATTGTACCAAAGGTATCGTCAGAAAAACGAAAGTATATTCCTATAGGGTTAATGACACCAGAAGTGTTGTGTTCAGATCTTGTATTTCTTATCCCCAATGCCACACTATATCATTTCGGTATTCTGACATCAAACGTACATAATGGCTGGATGCGGGCAGTATGCGGAAGATTGGAGATGCGTTATCGTTACTCAAAGGACATCGTCTATAACAATTTCCCTTGGCCAACACCAACCGATTCTCAGAAAACAAAAATAGAACTGACCGCCCAAGCTGTACTTGATGCACGTGCAAAATATACGGACTGCTCACTTGCTGATCTGTATGATGAGGTTACAATGCCACCTGAGCTGCGAAAAGCCCATCAGGAAAATGACAAGGCGGTTATGGAGGCGTACGGATTTGCTGTGTCGCGCAACTTCAAGGAATCCGATTGCGTTGCCGAACTCTTCAAGATGTACAAGGCTTTGACTGCAAAACAATAGTAGCGAACATTGATGTATCCATTTTAGTAAAATGAATAGCTTATACCATCATAAGATTCTTTAACGTAGAAGGTGGAACAGAAATAAGATCCAGAAATAGATAAAAATGAACCTATTCTTGTTTCCTCGAATTCATAACCTCAAATCTTTCAATATCAGGGCTTTCAATTGGGTCGTATGTTGAATGGGAATTAAGAAGCTGTTTAAATTTTAGTTGCAAATTTTGTTATACATGAGCCGGCAGAAGGCCAGTTGTACCATCGTTTCACCGGTGTTTGAATAGAATTCGTAGTCCATGGCAATTCTTCTGAAGTTTTCAAGCCAGGAAAAGGAGCGTTCCACAATCCATCGTATAGGAACGACGGAAAATTTCTTTGGCGATTCATCAGGGCGTAACACAACTGAGAACTCGATGCCGAGTTTCCGCTTCGCCTCGTCGACCAGTTTCTGTCCTCTGTATCCGCCGTCAGCCAGCACCTTCTTCAAGCGTGGGAAACGTCCCTTCATCGTTTCAAGTACACTTCCACAACCCACACTGTCATGAACATTAGCTTCGTGCACTACAATGCTCATTGGAAGGCCAAGTGTGTCAACTACAATATGTTCCTTGCGCCCCTTTAGCTTCTTGTTCCCGTCAATTACGCGGTCAGCATCAACGTGGTGAGAGGATTTGACGCTTCTGGAATCAATGACTCCCAGGCTCGGAGAATCTTCTCGCCCGGCCAGTCTGCGAACCTCTACGTGAAGCGTTTCCATGAGCTTCTAAGATTATGGGCTATGAATTTGATGATGGTGAATTGTAACACTGCGATATTTGCGGGGCTGTCTGGCCTATTTTGTGTATGTACGAACTGGAAGACGGAAGATTGGTCTGTGGGGATTGCTTAGATGTATTATTGAGGAATAGGATTCCTTACAAACTTCAGACAAGTAGGTGATGCGATGAAAAACATTGACAATATTAAGGAACGTAACTTAACCGCAAGTACGGCAAAGCTAATTTCCCAGTTGGGGAATTTTTTTCCCAATTGGAGAAATAAAATCGGCCAGTCAGGCAGGTATTCGGGCGTTCAATAAATATAGCGATAATCTGCAAGTTGCAAAAAATATTGGCAACGATATATTGGCTGATGTTACAATTTTCCATAGAACCTTACCACCTTAACGCCTTACTGCGGACTGCTCACAGTGAATCAGTGGTACCTGTCCCTGCTGATTCATTGTGAGAATGGAGATTTGTTTGTAGCTTTGCGGTAACTCATTTGCCGATACAATATGAACAAGCCAGCCAAACCTCTGTTGGAGTTCTACAGCATATTGCCTGAGACTGAGCCTTGCGTGCCAGTGATGGAGGCCAGTGTGCACGCGGGCTTTCCGATACCTGTGGATAATGCCTATATGGCGCAACCGATAGACTTGAACAAGGAACTCATCAAGAATCCCGCAACGTCTTATCTGGTGCGCGTAAGCGGAGACTCAATGACAGGCGAGGGAATAGATGACGGAGATTTGCTGGTTGTTGACCGTTCCATCTATCCGTCGGAGAGGAACATCACTGTCTGTATGGTTGACGGAGAGTTTGCCTTGAAGCGTATAATACAGAAAGACGGCCAGGTATATCTGAAGTCCGGCAATCCAAAGTACAAGCCTATTGCGGTAGAGAATCCCGATGAGCTTCAGGTGTTTGGTGTGGTGCGTTGGGTGTTGAAGAAAAAATGATTCTCCATATTGACTGCAACTCGTTCTATGCTTCCTGCGAGGTGTCTCTGCGTGCAGACCTTGTGGGAAAGCCTGTAGTCGTGGCTAATTGCAATGAGGCTGGCGGTGGTATAATACTCGCCTTGACCAAAGAGGCAAAGGCGCTTGGGCTGAAACGTGGCAATCCTGTATTTCAGGTTACGGAAATCATCAACAAGAATAACGTCGCGGTCTTTCCCGCCAATCTTCCAAAGTATGTTGACATATCCCGCAGGCTTATGCAGGTGGTCAGGGATATGGACCTTGTGGTGAACTTCAAACAGTACAGTGTTGATGAGTTCTTCGGTGAGCTGCCCACGTCGGACCCGGAGGAATTACGTGATTGTGCCAGAAGAATAAAGAAGCACGTTGAGCATTGTACAGGAATACCTGTAAGTTGCGGAATATCGCTGACATACACGCTGTCAAAAGTGGCAACCTGGTATAGCAAGCATTACAATGGATATCACGGTGTCTGTGTGCTGCCGGAGGACAAGATTGAGAAAGCGTTGAAAGACTTGCCTGTCGGTGAGATTTGGGGCATAGGCCGGAGAACCGCGCCGAAATTGCAGATATACGGAATAAAGACAGCGCTGGATTTATATAATAAGCCTGAGTTTGAGGTGCGGAGGCTGCTGAACATAAACGGAGCGAGAACCTGGAAAGAGCTGCACGGTGCGCCTTCGGTTGATATTGACAATGCTGAGCAGCAGAAGTCAATAGTTCATTCCAGAACATTCACATATATGGTGACGGACATTGAGGCGCTGAGGTCAATGATAGCTGAGTATGCCGTTGCCGCATCAAGGAAGCTACGGGACCAGCATTCCGTGTGTCTGGCCGTATCGGCATTTATCTGTACCAATCCTCACAGGGAAGACCTGGAGCAGTACGACAACTTTGCCACAACCAGGCTGAATGTGGCCACGTGTGATACTCAGGCTATTGTAAAGGCTGCCGGTGAGGCTCTGGATAAGATATACAAAAACGGCTACCAATATAAGCGCGCCGGCGTGATGCTCTCTGAGATATCCAGTGACAACGCCATTCAGCTGGACTTGTTCTGTGGCGATAAAGTTGATATCGAGCGCTCCAGACGCCTGATGTCCGCCGTGGACGGCCTTACCACAAAATATGGTATGGATATGGTCAGACTGGCTGCTCAAGGATGTGGGAAGAAGGCGGCTGACCTCAAGAACTTTCAGCCCATGAGGAACCAGACCGCCAATCTTGATGATGTCATTGAGGTGAAGTAGGGGAAACTAGAAATTTAAATACTTAGCTCCGTTAATTATCACTATTCCATTGTGAGCGTCCGTTACCTGCTGGCCGGCAAGGTTGAAGGCCGGGGCAGGTGAGCCGGCATTGGTCTCAGCATCATCGGCTGATGGTGCCTCAACGCCCAGAGGTGTGCCTATGCCGCAAATCTCGCCGAACTCCTTCCATACGTCTGCCTGCCGGTAGGCGGATATGGCGTCTGCGGGAACGTACAGTTTGCAGCCGGAAAGGTCAATTCCCTCAAATGTATTAGCCTGAATAGGGAGCGGCTTGTCCCAATGCACCATAACCTCCTGGAGGCTTGGGCAATAGGCGAAAGCGTAACTGCCTATTCCGCTTCCTGTCTCAGCTGTCAGCGTGCGGGTGGCAACTGCTGGTGCTACACCTACGGTTGCAGGGATATCTACGGCGGCGAGGCTTGTCCCGTAGAAAGCATAGTCGCCGATAGCGCGGACTTGTGCTGCGCCTGTGGTGGTGTTGACGCTCTCAGGTATCTCAATCACGCCCTCTGTGCTGCTGTTTCCCATAACTGTTGCTCCGCCTGCATCGGCAATGATGTTGACAGGTGTGTTTGCTGACACCATCTCGGTGAGTGGGCTGAAGTAATAGTATTCACTGCTGCCTCTTGGAAGAGTATATCGGTAGCTCTGGTATGCCTCCGTTGCTCCGGCCGGTATGTAGAGGTCTATGTCGCGATAGTATTTGCCGCTTCTTGCCATACAGGTCAGGCCTGTGCCTTCCGGAGGAGTGGAGGCCTCGCAGATCACTTTCGCTCCACCGCCCAGCGATGAGCTGTTGAATGCCTTGAGCGATGCCGGCAGGGTGAGTGACTGCAACTTGTCGCAAACAAGGTTCTCAATGGTGGTTACGCCTTGAGGAACT
The DNA here is from genome assembly GCA_045597985.1 of Bacteroidaceae bacterium. GTDB lineage: Bacteria > Bacteroidota > Bacteroidia > Bacteroidales > Bacteroidaceae > Colenecus. The sequence continues at coordinate 19,456 of JAZLLE010000046.1, forward strand.
ACCAGCGACTTCATCTGTCCCGTACCCAGAATGGTTATGGTTTTTACAGTGTTAGGCAGAATGACAGACCGCAGGGATTTGCAATCGTAGAATTCCATTCTCACATCCTCAATCTGTGTCTTGCTGAAGTCTGCCAAGATAATACCGGACCCGTAGAAGATATTGTCCGCGACTTTCAAATTAGCAGGGAAACTCATTTGCTCAAGGTTCTCACAGTAGCCGAAAGCAAACTCGTCAATCTCTTCCAACCGGGCATTATCGTCAAATATAATGTCTGCAAGGTTCGTACATCCCCAGAATGCTCTTGCTCCGATGAGTCTCATGCTCTGTGGAAATGACAGTTCCTTCAGACTGCCACATCTGTTGAATGCGTATTCGCCAATCTCCTCCAGTCCATTGCTGAGGACAACCTTTGAGAGTCTGGTACAGCCTTCAAAGCAGTAACTGCGGATTTTCTTTACTCTGCAGCCCTCTTTAAAGATCAATGTCTTCAGCTTTTCTGCGCTGAATGAGTTGTCTTTCTCTGCAAAACGGCATACGCTTGCCGGAATGACAAGCTCGGTGAGCTCGGGAGCGCGAAGGCCGTCCAGTGCTGTCAGTGATGACGGAAGCGTGAGCTCCGTGCCCTTGTAGTTCCAAAGGCTCAGGACTTTCAGCGTGGATGGAAGCGTAAGCTGTGTCCCTGCATAACTCAAATTCAGTTCCTCAAGATATGGAGGCAGACTCACCGGTAAGTCCGCTCCTATGATGACGGTCATCTTCCTTATGGTTTCCGGCAGCTTGGGGGTGATGTTCCAAATACTGCTGCAGTCTATCTCTGTAACGGTATATTCCTGACCTCTGTATGAGACTGAGGCGGGAACCTCCGGAGATTTGTCGGAACTTGAGATATACGTTATCTTCACCTCGTTGTCTTTGGTGACATAGTAACGTATCTCATTGTTCTCGCTCTTGGTGCTGAAAGAGCGGGAGCTGCTCTCGGTCCATACACCGTCCTTATCTATCTCAACCCAAGTGAAAGTCTCGGCAAGCTCTGCCTTGTCGCTGGCATAGCCGTAACTGATGGCTTGATATACATTTGTACCAGGCTCGTTGCATACCAGATACTTGCGGTAGGTGCCTGAGGGAATGTCGTCCTTTTGTGGAAACTCATCGGGAACACCATTTAAATCCTCCTCATATTTGACACAATAACTATATGGTGGCAACTGGCAGGTCTTTGGCTGGCCGTAGTAGAGGCTGTGTGACTCCTCGTTTTCCAGACAGTACAGCACATTCACAGATTCGGGCAATCCCCAGATGTAACTGAGGCTGCCGTATGACAAATACCTTGTCTTGCCTCCCTCGTCGGGCTTGAGGCCGAAGAATGCAGACTGCAAGAGGTTGTAGCCACGGCTGTCTGCATATTCGGGGTAGAGTGAGGTGGTTACATACCATCCGTCGCAATAACCAGCCCATCCCCAGTTGAAATGGAAATATCCGGCATCATCATAGCCGTCGCAGATGAACTCGTGGCCCACGTGGGTCTTACCTGACCTATAAGAGCCACTGTATAGTATCGGCCGTCTGGCGTCCAACTCTTTTCGCAGCATATCGTCCCACGCCTCATCATCCCAGGCAGGGATCTCCTCGTAATCGTTGTATAATCCTAAATCAATTGTCATTGTTATAGGGCCACGGTAGTGCAGCTGCATACTCTTGTCGTAGTCAAAATAGTTGATCAGGGCACGGCCCATATTGAGCTCATACGCGCCACTTCCACCATCGGCGGCAAGATTAAAGTCGGTCTGGCTTCCTAAAGCAATGTCGTACAGGAACTCTGACACATTCAGATTGTCATAGTCATAGCTGCATTCTGTGAAATCCTTCTCAATCCAGGATGAGTTCCATTCGTACTCCACATACCCCTTGGCCTGACGAGGCCAGCGATAGTAGTTCATTATTTGTCCGGCCGCCACCGGTATGCATCCAACCTGCGTGCGCTCGCCATTCTTTTTGGGGCACTTGTCGTTGAACGGAGCATCCTGTCCCCACTGTGTGGTAATGAGAGGAGCCACCACAACATTGCCCACAGCATCTTCCATACCAGTGCCCTCGTTGATGACGGCGTTGGTCTTCTCAATAACATCCACCTCGCCGGCGTATATGTCGAGCCACGCCTGTACGTTCTCAGGTATGTTGCCCTCTGTGATGGTCCCGCTTGCCGAATAGCCCAGAATCCTGTGCGAGGAACGGCTGTCGGCCGATACTATTACGAAACCCTCATCTTCCTGGCCTGCTGAATATACATAATAGGCAGGTTTCTTGCTCTCTGGAGCCAAACCTTTCCGCACAAGAGAGAGGTTTACTGCTTTCTGGCTATTATGGGAATCTCGTGACGGAACCTTCTGGCCTTGACGCGCTGTCTGAAGGAATTCCTGTGCCTCCCTCATAGCCTGGGACTCAGTAACTGTCTGTGCCGTTAATGCCAGCGGCGTTAATGCTAATAGGGTGAAAAGCGGTAATCTCATAATTCTGTTTGTTGTCGGTTATTGAATAGCAAGTCTGTTACCTCATATACGTGAATGTGGTAAAGGTAACAAAAAGTATTGTCACTGGAAATATAATTGCCTGATATTTGTCATCAGACAAAAAAAGAGGATGACTTTTGGCCATCCTCCTTTTTTATGGAAGTGTATGTTACTTCTTGTTCTTCTTGAAATCGCGAACTGTATAATATACAGGCTTGCGCTGGTACTCGCCGTCGAACAACAGTGGGAAGTTGTTGGCGCCAAGCCATGAGTCGCGGTCGCCGAGGTTCCAGAAGGTTACGCAAGAGAAGTACTTCTTGTACTTGCGGATAACCTTGAACAGCTCGTCGTACTTGTCCTGCTGCATCTTTGCAATAGAGTCGGAGAGAACCTGACCCTCGCCACGGCTGAACTGAAGACCGCCACCTGCCTCGTGGTTGATACGTACATCAAACTCAGTGATCTGAAGGTTGTCAACCAGCTCTGTGTACATATTGATAGCCTTCTCGAAGTCCTCGATTGTTGGGTTGTCATAGATGTTGTAGTGGCCCTGCATACCGATACCGGTGATAGGAGCACCTTCGCCCTGAAGCTTCTTGACCATGTTGTAGATGTAGGTTCTCTTTGCAGGAGTCCAGGCACTGTAGTCGTTGTAGAACAGGTCTGCATTAGGATCTGCCTCGTGGGCAAACTGGAAAGCCTTGAGAATGAACTCGTCGCCGCAGAGCTGATATGCCTGTGACTGACGGAATGACTGCTCGTACGGAGCGTCTGCGTTGTCGGCATCGCTCATAGCCTCGTTTACAACATCCCAGCAATATACAACATCCTTGTAACGGTTTACTACAAAGTTGATGTGTGCCTGAAGTGAGTCGTAGAACTCCTCCTTGGTAGCCTTTGCATACTTCGGAACCTTAATCATCTCAGGTGCGGGAGCCTGACCTGGCTGGCCCTGTGGACGTGGACCACCGAAGCCCGGGAAACCGCCCTGTGGGAAACCACCCTGAGGCATCTGACCCGGCTGACCCTGTGGACGAGGACCGCCAAAGCCTGGGAAACCACCGCCGAAGCCAAAGCCACGACGTGCCGGCTGCTCAATCCAAACGGTGTCACCATTCTCGTCACGCTCTACAACCTGGTTGCCGTTCTCATCGTATTTGTTGAACATCCAGGTAGCGAACTGGCTGTGCCATACCAGACAGTGACCACGCATCTTGATGCCGTTGGCGCGGCAGAAGTTTGCGATGGCGTCGGCCTGCTCAAGATTCCAAACGCCAGGAGCCGGGTGAATCTCACCTGGTTTCATACAGTTCTCAGCGGTGATGCTGTTGAACTCCTTGAGGATAATGGATGACTGCAGTGAGTCCGTCACGTTACGTGGGGTAACGGCCACACCAATCTTGAAATAGTTCTTGTACGCGTCCTTCAGACCTGGATCCTTAGGGCCGCACGCGCTCATAAGCATAGCAGATGCAACAAGAGCGATTGTTGTGATTTTCTTCATTTTTGAAAATTATAAAGTTTTGGTTAATGTTAATTCGAGCCTTTGCTGTATTGAACGTCAAAATTAGGCATTTGTTTTGTAACTAGTGCCACTATTGTCGATAAAGTTTAATTATTTGTAAAGGCACGTTATTTTATGCTTAATTTTGCTCCCGTATATTGCATTCGTATGACCGACATTTCTTTCTGGCAATTTCCGCTTTCCCTGATACTGTCTCTGGTTTCACTGGCAGGACTTCTGCTTCTGTGGAGATATCTGCCGTCTGGCAGAGTAAGACGGATCCTGTGCGGAAAAGCTATGTGCGCCATCTCAATTGTGGCTTTCCTGATACTTACCGCATTGGAAGGAACGTATGGGACGGCATGGCATCGTAGTCCCGCAATGTGGGTGGTGTCAGTGATTATGATGGTCTCACTGGGCCTCACCATTATGGACTCAATCAAGGTGAGACGGAGTGCTGTCGGTATCCTGAGCCATCTTGGACTGTTCTTGCTGATGTATGGCGCGTTCTGGGGCGCTCCCGATGTGGTGGATGCGCAGATGGCGGTTTTCCATGGTCACGATGAGAGTTACGCCTATACCGGCGACGGGCGTGTGGTGACGCTTCCTTTTTCCGTACGTCTGGTGGATTTCAGCATAGATTATTATGACGATGGCATCAGTCCCAGGCAATATAGCAGTGTGCTGCGGATAGATGGCAAGGAGTATGAGACATCTGTCAACCATCCGTGCCTGTGCAAGGGCTTTTATATTTATCAGTCCGACTATGACCAGGAGAGCGGGGAGTACAGTGTGTTGAAGATGGTCCGCGATCCCTGGCTGCCAGTGGTGTTTCTTGGGATGCTTCTTCTTGCCGCCGGTGCCGTGGCCGGATTGGAGCGATGCTGGAATAGCGTGTATATGTTTCTGGCTATGGCTGTCATTGCCGTGGCTTTTGCCGTAATATCCGTAGCCCGCATCAATTTCGGCACGCTGATGCCAGCCTTGCGGAGTCTCTGGTTCATTCCGCATCTGGCCTTGTATATGCTGGCGTACTCTTCACTTGCATTGGCGTTGATAACAGGAGCGATATCATTTTTCTCAAAGAAAGAGCGAAAGTCTGACTCTCTCTCTCTAAAGTTGCTGAGTACAGCTTCGGCCTTGTTGCTGCTTGGTATGTTGTGCGGTGCCGTATGGGCCAAATATGTATGGGGAGACTGGTGGACGTGGGATGCCAAGGAGTGCTGGGCCGCTGTTACCTGGCTGTTCACTCTTCTCGGCACACATCTTCCGGTAAAGGCAGGAAAGAAGGGTGCCGCCGTGCTTGTCTGTATCCTGCTGGCATTTCTGGCCATGCAGGTGGCCTGGTATGGCGTTGGGGCTCTGCCAGCCTCACAGACCAGCCTGCACACTTACAATTCCTGACGGTCTTTTATTCCGTTGGGGTTAACAGATGCTTTTGGAGCACAAAAGATATTAAATGCCTGTATATTTGGTCAAATGATGATTGTATTGTACAGCCTTTTGCATATATTCGCCCATAATTAATTTTGTAAGTATGAGAAAGTTCAATTTCTATGTGTCTCTGGTAGTGCTGATACTGGCTGTCTGCGGACCCGGCGTGATTTTCAAGAATGCGGCTGAGCTTCCTTTGTGGATTAAGTTCTATCTGCTTGTAGTTGACCTGTCGGCATTGTGGCTGTCTCTTGTCACGTTGATAACCGCAATCAGGAAAACAGAATAACCAAGGACGGCATTGGATAGAGGATATATCTTTGAAATAATGAATTTTGATTGGCATTTATTTCCGTATTTGGAGAAAATCGGTAACTTGCAGGCTCAAAATAAAATATCTTGATCGTTATGAGACGTATTGCTGATTTTTTCTCACCGGCATTGGCGCTAGGGCTTCTGATGCTGTTCCCAGTCAAAACTTTTGCTGATATCGATGCTGTCAAGGGCATATCCTGGAGTATTGACAAGGTAAATTATGTCCTTACCATATCGGGTAACGGGCCTATGGATGATTATGAGTGGGGATACTCTCCTTGGTATTTGAACAATTTCAATGTTACGACAATTATTAATGAAGGCGTAACAAGTATAGGAGAGTGTTCTTTCACGAAAAGCGCATTGAGTAATATTTCCATACCGCATAGTGTTACAAGAATTGGTGTCAGTGCCTTTGATGAGTGTTCCAACCTTAAATCAATAGTCATACCTTCCAGCGTAACAAGCTTTGAGTGTGGCTTTACCTCGTGTACAGGCTTGAAGTCTGTTGAGGTGGAGAAAGGTAATCCTGTTTATGACAGCCGTGATGATTGCAATGCCGTGATAGAGACTGCCACCAATACTTTGCTGGCAGGTTGCTCCAATACTGTAATACCACAAGGCGTCACATCCATAGGTCAGTGGGCGTTCTATGGTATGACAGGAATTAAGAATTTCGAGCTGCCCGAGGGTGTCACTGTCATTAACAATCGTGCTTTTATGAATTGCTCCTATTTGACAGACATTAAATTGCCGGAGACATTGAAGACGATATGTGACAGTGTCTTTTTAAATTGCCCGAATCTGTGGTATATTGTTATCCCGGCATCTGTTGAGAGTATTGGAAAAGCTGTATTTTCCGGTTACAACAAAAAAATTTATTGTAATGCTGTGGAACCGCCTTGTTGCGATGAGGACTCTTTTACACCGGAGATTTATCAGACAGCCGCCCTGTATGTTCCAAAAGGCACACTGGAATTGTACAAATCTGCTGAGGGCTGGCGTAACTTTGAGATGATAAGCGAGGCTTCTGAGTGGAGTTTTGATGAGAGTACCGGAACGCTCACAATCCTTGGCGACGGTAATATGACTGACTTTGACTATAATGCTCACGCGCCTTGGTATGAAATAAGGGAAAATATTAAGAATGCAATAATAAGTGATGGCGTTCTTTCTATTGGCAAATGTGCGTTTTATGATTGCCGGAATCTTGTATCAGTGACAATCCCGCATAGTGTAAATCATATAGGACAGTCAGCTTTCGGAAATTGTGTCTTGTTATCGGCGGTTGACATACCGGAAAGTGTGTCCGGCATTGACAGCTGGGCTTTTGAAAGCTGTCATTCATTGACATCGATAGTGCTGCCGGATAGTGTGCGATATACGGGCAACAGTGTATTCTATGATTGTATTGCTCTAAAATCAATTACGTTGTCTGATGGCTTGATGAGCCTCAATGATTATTTATTTGAGAACTGCCAAAGTCTGGATGAGATTGTGATTCCTGAAAATGTAGGCTCTTTAGGGTACGGCCTGTTTTATGGTTGTAACAGTTTGCAGACTGTCTCAATGCCCAAAAACATCAGCTCCCTGGCACCATACATATTCTATGGCTGCACAAGTTTGAGAGACTTGAATATTCCTGAAAGTGTAGCAGAGATATCTGAATATGCGTTCTATGGCTGTGAGTCACTGACTTCGTTGGAGTTGGGAAACTCTGTAATCCTTTCAGGAACGTATATTTTCGGCAATTGCTCAGGATTGCAGTCATTCTGTATTCCGTCAGAGAATGTTACTGTCAGCGAGGGGCTTTTTGCCAATTGTGGCAGCCTTCGCTCAATTAGTATTCCTAATAGTATAAAGACCATTGGCGCATACGCTTTCTCGGGCTGCGGCAGTCTGGAGTCGCTTACCATACCTGCCAGTACTGTAAATATTGCAGATAATGCTTTCGAGGGGTTGAAGAGCCTGACGCAGGTAGAGTTTATGTGTCCTGTGGTGAGTAATTGGTTTGAGGGGAACGATGTTATTCAGACTGTGGTATTAGGCCAGTCTGTAAGTGCTGTTGAGAATAGCGCTTTCAAGGACTGTTCCAGCCTGACATCTGTTATTGTCACAGAACAGACTATATCTTCGATAGGTGAGTATGCTTTTGTAAACACTCCCTGGTATGATAACCAACCTGGAAATGTGGCGTATTTGGGTTCGCTATTGCTGGGATATAAGGGCGAGCCGGTTGATGTGATTGTCAATGACGCTACAGTTGCAATTGCGTCGGGTGCTTTTAGAAACTGTGTATCATTGAAGTCAATATCAATACCAAACAGCGTTGTCAGGTTTGGAGAAGAGATCTTTGACGGGTGCGTGAATCTGAGTGATTTGTATATAGACTGTGAGAATCTTGATATTACAGGCTTAACTGGCAGCCTGTCTGGACTGAGCAAGATTGTCATTGGAGCAAATGTGAAGACTGTAGCAAGGTCTTTCTATACCAATGATAAGGTCAATGAGGTTTACTGCCTGTCTGTCACACCTCCAAACTGCAAGAAAAGGTCATTCCATCCGGATGTATGTGAGTCTGCCGTACTGTATGTTCCTGAAGAATCTCTGGAGGCTTACCGCAATGCAACTGGATGGCAGGACTTTGTGAACATTCAAGCTATCGAGACCACAGGCATCTCTATCGTTTCCTCTGATGGATTCAGCGTTATTGATAATGGCGTGAGGATAGATTGCAGTGTGGAGGGTGTGCCGGTTAACGTCTATACTACCAATGGCCGTCTGGTAAGTTCATGCTTGTCAAATAACGGCTCTACAACATTGAGCCTTCCAAAGGGGTATATTTATGTGATAACAATATCCGGAAAGTCATATAAGTTAGATATGCGTTAATATTGTGTGCCATTCTGCCGGTCATATATTGAGATATTGATCGGTACATTTTTAGTCTTCTCATTTAACAAATTGCCTGCGTTTTCGTATTATTGTAAACGCAGGCAGTTTTATTATGAGAATCAGATTACATAACTTGCTTTTGATGGCATTGAAAGGTATGCCTCTGACGGAATCTTCGGTAAGCATTCCGTAAACCACGTATAGTTGTTTGCGGAATATTTTATACCGTTAGCAAAACAGGATTTACCGGAGTGCCTGTAGTTACGCTCGTTTCGTTTCATTGTTTGTAACTGCCTCCGGATTGATGTTGCCTGAGAACCGGATCTTAACACCGCTCGGATAGACAATCTCGCATATAGGTTGGATGCTGCTGGCATTGCCGCTACCGAACCCGTTACTTCCCAGAATGGCAACCTTACCGCCTCTGTTGTTGATGCTGACTGGGAGAAACTCTCCGGTACCTTTTGCCGCTTCCATCCTGACCTTTGCCTGCCAGTGATAGAACCTGCCTTCCTCTATGCCTTCGTCGGAACAGAACTTCCGAACAGTCTTGCCACTCTCCGGAAACTTCTGGTAGATGGGCCTGAAATCGTCAATCTTCCACATAACTTCTTTGGATCAAAAATATCCGCGAAGTTAGCGGGCCTGATTTAGGCGTGAAATACGTAGTTCAGCGAATGCTTACAATCTTCGCTGTGTCAGAAGGAAATGGGTTAAAGAATGTTATTATTTCAACTTTATATGCTACTGTTGGGTAAAAAACTGTACATTTAAGAATATCAGATAACTATTTATGCAAAAACCTGCGAATATGAGGAGATTTGTATTGCTTGCGTATGCGTTGCTTGCAGACGCTGCAGCTCAGCAATCTGCTCAAGCGTCAGGCCAGTACATCCGGCGATGACGTCAACTGCTACATTCGCAGCCTTCAAATTACGGGCGATGAGGGCTTTACAGAAGTTCATAGAAGACACCAGGAAAGGCATACTCCAGCCAAACTGGAGCGATGGCGGTAAATTATCAGGCTACTGACATATCCGCATATCTTTTTCGGGTGAGTCAATGCTTTTTCGTTAAAATAGTATAACTTTGAGCCATTATGTATTTTTAACACAAACGTGCTTATGAGACTTATGAAAAGAATGGCTCTGGCGGCATCTATGCTGATGCTGGGAGCTGGCGTGAATGCACAGCAGATTACGCTGACGGAGAATAATATTGACGAGGTAGTCAAGGCTATGACGCTTGAGGAGAAAGCCGCCCTTCTGGTGGGAGGACAGAACCGTCAGATAAGCGGACAGGACAACAAGTTTGGCAACCTGAACCAGCTTTGTCCTGGCTCGGCAGGCGTAACACAGGACATTGACCGCCTTGGCATCACACCAACCGCCTTGAGCGACGGCCCTGCCGGTATCCGCATCAGTCCCACACGTCAAGGGCAGGATGGTACATTCTATGCCACAGGTTTCCCTGTAGGAACAGCTATGGCCTGCACCTGGAACACACCTCTCATTGAGCAGGTTGGCGCTGCCATGGGCCAGGAAGTGCTGGAGTACGGAACAGATGTGCTGCTTGCTCCGGGACTCAACATACACCGCTCACCGCTCTGCGGACGTAACTTTGAGTATTATTCCGAGGACCCTGTAGTAACCGGCAAGAGTGCCGCCGCATTCATCCGTGGCGTGCAGAGCAATGGAGTAGGCACCAGCGCGAAGCATTTTGCCGCAAACAATCAGGAGACCAACCGTATGGAGGTTGATGAGATAATCGATGCCCGTACTATGCGCGAGATTTATCTGAAAGGTTTTGAGATTGCTGTAAAAGAGGGCAATCCCTGGACAATAATGTCATCATACAACAAGATTAACGGCAAATACACTCAGGCTCACAAGGAGCTGCTTACCACTGTCCTTCGTGACGAGTGGGGCTATGACGGCGTTGTGATGACCGACTGGACCGGCCAGCGCAACACCGCGGAGCAGATTCAGGCAGGCAATGACCTGATGGAGCCGGGCAATGTATCGCAGAGCCAGGAGATAATAGATAAGGTGAAAAGCGGTGAGCTCTCAATGGACGATGTTGACATCTGCGTAAAGCGTATGCTCAAGTTCATTGTCAAGACTCCGCACTTCAAGGGATATAAGAACAGCGACAAGCCTGATCTGAAGGCTCACGCTGCTCTTACACGCGAGGCCGCCAACGAGGGTATGGTGCTTCTGAAGAACGAGAATGGCGCTCTGCCGTTTGGCGACAATGTAAAGAAAGTGGCTCTGTTTGGCGTTACATCGTACGACCTTATCGCAGGCGGTACAGGCTCTGGCGATGTGAACAAGGCGTACGTGATTTCTCTGGACAAAGGTCTGGCCGATGCAGGTCTTCAGCTGAATCAGAACCTTGCCAATATGTACAAGGCATATAAGGAGTACGACAAGTCCATGAAGGCTGTCACCCGCAGCAACCGTGGCTGGGGCAGCACCGAGACCACTGCCGAGGTTGAGTTGTCAGCCGCTGCCATTGAGGCTCAGGCACGCGAGGCCGATGTGGCTGTAATTACCATTGGCCGTCAGGCAGGCGAGGGCGGTGACCGTCATCTTGACAATTTCGACATCACGGATGTTGAGCGCAGGCTTATCGGCAACATCAGCCAGGCATTTCACATTGCAGGCAAGAAGGTTGTTGTTGTGCTGAATATGGGCAATGTCATTGAGACCGCATCGTGGAAGGGTCTGCCAGACGCTATTCTGATGGCTTGGCAGCCTGGTCAGGAGGCTGGCTACTCAATTGCTGATGTACTTACAGGCAAGGCCAACCCTTCAGGAAAGCTCACTATGACATTCCCTATATCCGCAATGGACCATCCGTCATCTGCCAACTTCCCGCTTAACGGTGAGACGGCTGCAGCCGGAGGCTTTGGCGGTTTCGGCGGCTTTGGCGGCCGCAACGCCGTTCGTCCGAATATTGACCGTGTTCTCTATAAGGAGGGCGTGAATGTAGGCTACCGCTATTTCACTACCGCAGGCAAGGAGGTCTCTTATCCATTCGGTTATGGTTTGAGCTACACCACATTTGAGTATTCCAAGCCAGTGGTAAAGGCCACGAAGGATGGCTTTACAGCTACCATCACCGTAAAGAATACAGGAGCGGTTGCCGGAAAAGAGGCCGTACAGCTTTATGTGTCAGCACCGAAGGGCACAATCTACAAGCCGTCTGACGAGTTGAAGGCATACGCAAAGACTCGTCTTCTGGAGCCGGGCGAGAGCCAGACACTTACTTTCAGTGTTACCAACTACGATATTGCATCGTTCCACAATGACAGCCACAGCTGGATCAGCGACAAGGGCGCATATACCGTCAAGTTCGGCGCGTCAGTTCAGGATATCCGTGCCACCGCATCGTACAAACTTGCCAAGGATTACGTGAAGGTAGAGCATGAGGTGTTCGCTCCGACTATGAGCCTGGAGTAATTCCCATATTCAAAACAGCGGCCCCGCCTGATTGTCCGGTCTGGTGGGGCCGTTGTAGTTATATATTGTTAATCCAGGTAAATGCTGACTGGAAAAGTAGTATTTTTGTTGACAATATAAAAATGATGTATGATGTTTCAATTGCTTCAGACTGATATTCCTCCTGTACTCAGCTTGTCCGACTCGCTGAGAGTAGCCACTGAAAGTATGGTGTCCAGCCTTAGGGAAGATCCAAGTACTTTCTTTCAGCAACTTGGTAAGGATGCTATAAGTTTCAGTATTAAGGTGGTGGCGGCGTTGCTTATCTTTGCTATAGGTATCTGGCTCATCCGTTGGGTGAAGAAGGTGATGACGCGCTCGTTCCAGAGAAAGAACACTGAGAAAACAGTAGCTTCGTTCGTAACGTCGATCACCGGAATAACGCTGACCGCCCTGCTGGTTGTGATAGCTATCGGCACTCTAGGCATAAACACTACTTCGCTCGCGGCGGTACTTGCTGCAGGCGGCGTGGCGATAGGTGTATCTATGAGCGGTACGTTGCAGAACTTTGCTGGCGGTTTAATGGTACTTATTTTTAAACCATTCAAGGTGGGAGACTATATTGATGCCCAAGGATGTTCCGGCACGGTTACGGAAGTGACAATGGTTAATACCAAACTACGTACTGTTGACAATAGGGTGATAGTAGTGCCGAACGGTACCCTGATAAATGGAAATATAGATAACTACTCGGTAAATCCTGTACGTCGTATTGACTGGAACATAAATGTTGAGTACGACAGTGATGTGGATGTCTGTATGGATACATTAATCGGAATTATTAAGGCAGATAGCAGGGTTCTTGCCGCTGATGGGTCATTAGGCTCGGACAATCCTTCGGTTTTCCTGTCCAGCCTGAATCACGATGACATATCGTTTACTCTGAGAGCCTGGACCAGATCGGAAAACTATTGGGATCTTTTGTATGATATCAACAAAGATATATACAAAAAACTGCCTCAGGCCGGAATATCGTTTGCCAGCAAGCGCCTTGACGTAACTGTCAGTAAGAAAGATTGAGGTAAATGAGAGTATCCCTGATACAGTGCAAGCCCTCAGGCGGTGGCCACGAGGCCACTCTGCGGAGTATTGAGTCTGTTATAGGCTCAGGCACTGGTGCCGACATCTATATCCTTCCTGAGATGTTTGCCACAGGACAGAGTCTTGAGCCCGCCTGCATAGCTCAGACTATGGACGGTCCCGTGGTGTCGTGGATGCGGCAGATGGCTGTTCGTCTTGATGCCGCAGTTGCCGGAAGTGTGGCAATATCGGAGAACGGACATTACTACAATCGTCTTTGTATGGCAAGACCGGATGGGGTTGTAGATGTGTATGACAAGCGGCACCTGTTCAGCTATTCCGGAGAGAATCTGCGCTTCTCGGCAGGAAACGAGAGGGTGGTTACTGAGTTCCGAGGCTTGCGAATACTGCTTCAGGTGTGCTATGACCTGCGCTTCCCCGTTTTCAGCCGTAACCGTGATGATTACGATATGGCTATATATGTGGCAAACTGGCCTCTGAAAAGACAGAGCTCGTGGGATATCCTGTTACGGGCCCGCGCAATGGAGAACCAGTGCTTTGTGGCCGGTGTGAACCGTGTCGGCGATGATGAGTATGGCCATTACGAGGGGCATTCCGTGCTGCTAAGTCCATACGGTGAGGCTCTGGCGGCTGCTGACAATGATGCGGTCCGGATGGTAACAGGAGATCTTGATATGGAGCACCTTCGCCATTTCCGTGCCAAGTTCCCTGTCCTTGACGATGCGGATCCTATTCAATAAAAAAGCCTCGCGTTCAGCGGGGCTTTTTTTGAAACTGCAAGGCGGCCCTGTCATCGGTCGGTGCCTGCGCCTCTGTCTTCACCTCGGTCTCCGCCTTTGTTTTGGTATGCGGTCCTGCCAGTGGCCTTTGCTGTGCCCTGTTTCTTTGCACTCTCCACCTTGTTTTCTTTTGTCTCTGCTTCATCCATAATGATTGATGTAAGTGATTAATAATTTTACCATTGCGAAGCTAGCACCATCGAATTGCCGTGAACCAATAATTTTCCAGTTTTTTTTTGAAACTTTTTTTGCCTGTATTATAATAAGGTAGCGGACACCGTGATGGGAGGTTGGCTGGGAAGCCCCCGGATGGTGGCTGGAAGCAAGGCTTCTCAGCGGTTGTTTTAGTGACTGGCGGAGCAGTCACGCTATAGCGGATGTATTGGATTTGTATGCCATGAGCAGTGGACTGATGCCACGTTTCCCATCGGTCCGGCACATGGTGCGGGACAGTTGGGTCAGGCAGAGGTCACTTCTTTTAGTCAGACAGACAGGCAGGGTTCGCTGGGTTTCCTGGCTGTGCAGCTGTCTGTCTGACGGGGCGCGGCAGCCAAGCCGCAGAGAGGTATATCGCACGGGCGGAACGTACATGGTCCGATTCCGCCACGTGCGTTGCTTTTCGAGGGCGGGGCGGCGGTTACATATAACGGACGCTTGGACGTTTCGGACGGAAGTTTTCGTGAAGGCGGCGCGCGGTCCGGAAGGATAAGCAGGGGAAAATTCTTTTCCCCTGCTGCGTTGGATGGTTGGTTTTGTGCGGGTTAGGTTTTGTATCGTGGGAATTGGGTGCGTGAAGAAATCCCTTCTCGGCCAGAAGCGGCTGAGAAGGGATTTATTGGGTGTTGGGGGCGTAAATTTATGAAGGTCTGAGGACTACTTTGACGTAGGTATATCAGTCTTTATTGTTATCCTTACGGAAATCCCAATTGTCCTTGTACAGAACACCGCCATCGATAAAGTATATCACTGCATCATTATCTATGACTACATTTTCATCTGTATGTACATAGGTGAAGTGGCGTTCATTCTCTATTATTACAGGCTGCTGTCCGGTAATGTCTTGCCAATGTTTCTTGTCAGGGTCAGGGTACATGAAGTAGTCTCGTCCGGTTCCATTGGATTTGAATTCAAGGACCTGATATGAGTCGGAGCCCAAGTCATGACGCCATGTTCCAACAAACATATCATCGTTCTCTTCCTTGCTGCATGAGGATGTCAAGGAAAGACACAGTATAAATGAGAGGAGAGTACAGGACAGTTTAATTATATTTTTCATTGCCATGTTGTTAAGTGAAAATATTGTCTTTTGTGTTTATAACCACGAAATGAGACAGTTATTATTGGGGTGTGGCCGTGAGCATAGGGTCAAGTCTCCTCGCTCAAAGGCTTTCTATCAGAAGGTATAACCTAATCCAATTACAACGTCGGAATAGTTTTCGCCGGGGATTACATCTATTCCTAAGCGAAAGTTAAGGTGTTTAAGTCTGAATATAACGCCGTAATCAATAGCAAGGCCTGAAATACACGGTCCACTACCATATCCGAGACCAAAATAAAGTTGGCAAAAGTTATCCGTGTCAGAACCAGTCCTTCGGGAGAATGGAATATTATACATATAACCGACAGTAAATGTAGACGCGCCATCATCACTCTCATCTAGGGAAAAGTTGAGGTTGGCAAATATGCCGTGTTTCTTATACCATCCACCCATAATGCTGACTCCTCCTGAGCCTTCTGCGTCACCTAGACCAAAGAACAATCCGGCATCAAGAAAGGCATGGGATAATGGCTCCATCGGAGATGTGACATGAACATTGGTCTGTGTATTGACCTGAATGTCAGTGAACTCGTAGTTTTGAGCATCAACTACAACAGTAGC
This sequence comes from Bacteroidaceae bacterium, assembly GCA_045597985.1. Lineage (GTDB taxonomy): Bacteria > Bacteroidota > Bacteroidia > Bacteroidales > Bacteroidaceae > Colenecus. The sequence continues at coordinate 35,316 of JAZLLE010000046.1, forward strand.
CATTGCCATGGCTATAACAATAAAAATCTTTTTCATATCAGTGTTGTATTGTCTTTACTGTTTCGTTCGTGGAAACCTTACTGGAAGATTTGCTAATTAATTCATCGTTGTCAATCATTCCTGCAGACTCGACTACAGTATAGTCTTCAGACTTCATAGGCCTGAAGTTTGTATAGCGAACGGCATACCCCTTCACTTTTACGGTGACAGTCGTGGAGAAGCTCGTAGTCTCGGTAGTCTTGATGCTGAACATCGGGGATAATATGGCATCGGCATCCGTTGATTCAGCGAACTCGAATAGGGCTTGGCTTTTCAACTCCACTATCTTGTTGTTTATCAGGATGCCCACTCTATTTGCATACTCGGAACTGGACTCGCCATTGCTGATAGCCGGCAATGAAATGGTTGCGTTCATCTGATATGATTTGGGTGCGTCCTTTATGACCTCTGTGTCTGCAACCAAAGGAACAGCAAACATCTTTGGATTGGAATTGGCAGCAACTGCCTGATGGTGTGACACAACAACACCTGTAGTTCCTTTTGTCGTCTGAGCCCAAAGAGGACAGACTGTTATAAAGGAAAGTAGAAAATAAGTAAGAATCTTTTTCATATTGTAAAGTGTATTAATGAATTGCAGATTCAATCGTATGCCAATTAAAGACAACGATGATTTTAAGCACAAACATATATATATATATATATATATACGCAAACTTTTTAACACAATTTTTTATAAATTTCTTTTATATTGTCAGTGGCGGAATGCACGTACGGAAAAATATGTCCTATCTGTTGGAACCGATGAACAGCAGTCCTGTTGAATCCGTCGGTTGCTCCCTCAGGTGGAAGTTCATGCCGTACCATAGGGTGTCGAAGGCATCGGTGATGTGGGTCTTGTACTCGTCGGGTTCCTCGGCACTGTCGGGAGTGCTTTCGGGCTTCTTGTCCTTCTCGAAGCCGTTTCTTCCTTGGCGGACGCCGGTCTGTTCCATGGCGATCTTTAGGAACTCGTTGGTGGGAAGGTTCATTCGGATGGTGAGGTAGCCGGGGTCACCTTTGAGGGAGAGGTCTATGCCTTCATGCTTCCAGTCATGGCGGGGCGGCTGGCCGACGAAGACCATCTCGACCTCCCAGCCGTTGTCGGTGAAGACCCTGTTGATGACATCGGCGTAGGATTCGCTGGTACTGCCGGTCTCCCAGACGAAGGTGGAATCATAGTAGAAGATGACCCTGTGGGAGAACATGGGGAGGTAGTGGTCTGCTATCTGCTGCACGAGTTCCTGGAGCTTCAGGGGGGTCTTGACAAAGAAGCTGCGGACTATCTTCATGAATGCCATTACAAAGAGAAATAATCAAAATAATTTGGAAAATCACAACAAATGCCTAATTTTGCAAGAAAGTTACAAAAATAAAGAGCAAATGATTATCGAACTACGTTTGGCGAACATTTTCTCCATAAGGGATGAAATTACACTGGACCTTACATCCGGCAAGAGCAAGTCCGACAATGCCTCAAAGCTGGCGGACAACGAGTTTGCGGCACTCGACTACAAGCTACTGAAAACCGCACCTATATTCGGGGCCAATGCTTCCGGGAAAAGCAATGTCCTGAAGGCGGTGGCATTCTGTAGCGACCTTGTGCTGAACTCCCACAACAACAACGAAGGAACCGTATTCGGATTCGAGCCGTTCAAGTTCGAGGGCTACAGCGACAGGGAGAGTTCCTTCCTGATACGGTTTGTCTATGACGGAGTCGAGTACGAATATTCATTCTCGTTCACAAAAACCGGCATTACGAAGGAATCCCTTTCACATTCTCCCAACGGAAGGATGGCCGAGGTCTTTACCCGCGACGAGTCGAAAGGCCCGGAGAAATCTGATATCTATTCCTTCAGACCGGCGGTGAAAAGGCCTCTGGACGTTGCGGTGAACACTTCACGCAAGACACTCTTCGTCTCCAGAGCAAGCCAGATGGACAGGGACATAGCAAAGAAGGTCTATGCCTTCTTCCTTGACGGGATGGACTTCATGAATCCTCTCGGAGCCGATTCGCAGATGCGTCTCTTCTCTGCTCACGGGAATGTCCTTCTCGATGCTCTGCGCATAGCAGACAGCGACATTGCTGACATACGTCTCGGAACTACGGCTACCGGCGCACCCCACTTCGTGACATATCATAGTGTGGACAAAGCCATACCTTTCGACCTCGATACCGAGGAGTCGGACGGAACCAGGAAACTTTTCTATGCACTGCTGCGCGTAGTGGATGCCGTGACAGGCAGAAAGACACTGTTCTGGGACGAAATCGACTCCAGCCTGCATCCGAAGATTGTGGAGTACATTCTGGCTTTCTTCCACTGCGGAGACGGAGCACAGCTTGTATGCACCACTCACGATACGAACCTTCTGGATCTGCACAAGCTGCGCAAGGACCAGATATACTTCGCCAACAAGAAGGACAACGGAGCAACTGAGCTGTACTCGCTCTTCGACTTCAAGGACTTCCGTGACACGATGAACCTCCAGAAGGCATACATACAGGGACGCTTCGATGCCGTGCCT
>JAZLLE010000047.1:0-11929 GCA_045597985.1 Bacteroidaceae bacterium
GCTGTGTATGTGATTAATTATCAATATGTTGTAAAATTGTATATTTTTTATGGGGTGAATCGCTTCACTGGGAAATATGCTTTACACAGCATTCTAATAGGTATTCCCTATTTGGAGGTGACGCATTGTCAAAGTCGGGAAAAGAATACAAGGACTTGTCTTTCCAGAAGGAATATATTGGGATAAGGAAATTTGTGATTATCGAACTCCTTCCAGAAACAAAGTATTTGATGTACTAAGCGAATATTCAGATGTTTACAAAACAAAGACAGAGGCTGAAACCTCAACCTCTGTCACCTTGTACGGGCGAAAGGACTTGAACCTTCACATCCGAGGATACTAGATCCTAAGTCTAGCGCGTCTGCCAATTCCGCCACGCCCGCGATTGATGGCGCAAAGGTATAAAAAATACCAATGCGCCGAAACAATTCATCAATTGAATGAGAAAGCCACAGGCATTCTTGCCATTGTGACAGGTGACTGACTCTTCCTGAGGGCCGAGGCGAACGGGAACGTCTTCTGAAGCATAATGGCCATACCGCTGCCATTGTCAGACGTGACTGTCTCATCCGGATCAGGCTGCTCGCCAAACAGAGAGAGCAATGAGAAAGGCATCACCTCGGGATACTCCGACACGCCATACTGCTCCAGGCCGGCTACACTTGCAGCGTATGCTATCGCATCGGCCAGACCACCGGTCTCATCAACAAGACCGATATTCAGAGCATCGGAACCTGCCCACACACGGCCCTGCCCTATTGCGTCAACACTGTCCTTGGACAATCCCCTGCCCTCGGATACAATACCAGTGAAGCGGTCGTAGATATCCTCCACCTGAAGCTGCAGATAGTTGATCTCTGCGTCATCAAGGCTGCGCATACCGGTCATCATATCGCTGTGCCTTGAGGAACCGATTGTGGCGAAATTCACGCGAAGCTTGCCACGTATGGCATCGCCCAGATTCGGAATCATAGAGAAGCAGCCAATTGAGCCGGTAAGAGTGGTCTTGTCAGTGTATATCTTCTGCGCGCCCGCAGATATCCAGTAGCCACCCGATGCGGCATAATCGCCATAGCTGGCAATGACAGGCTTCTCAGCCTTCAGCAAATCAATCTCGCGCTTTATCAGCTCCGATGCCATCACGCTTCCGCCCGGTGAGTTCACGCGGAACACTACGGCCTTTATCTTATCGTCCTTACGCACCTTCGCCAGAGTAGATGCGAGACTCTTGCCTACTATGACATCCGAAGACATACTTGTACCCGAAGGCGACACGACTATCTCGCCATTGGCATAAACCACAGCAATGCTGCCCTTGCTCTTGCGGGCCAGCTTTCTGGCAGTCTTCGCCATCTTGTCAATATAACGCTTGAGCGGCACGAAGCGCACCAGCTTGATGAACGGCATTCCGGACTGCTCGCAGAAGTAGTCCTCCACCTGGTCAAAATGCCACAGCTCATCAACCAGCCCTTTCTCCTTGAATGAGGCGGCATCGGTCAGGGCCAGATCGTTTACCCACCCCTTGAAGTCATCGGCAGAGAAACTGCGGGATGCGGCGATATCCTGACACATTCCATCCCAGAGGGAGTTTATCATTACCTGATACTGCTCGCGGTTGGCCTCGCTGAAGTCGTTGCGGGTAAACATCTCGCCCGCCGACTTGTACTTGCCGTGACGAATAAGCTGAACCTCTACTCCAAGCGCGTCGAGGGCGTCCTTCAGGAAAACCTGCTGAGTGGCGAGTCCTGTAAGATAGCTCTCCGATGCGGGATTCAGGATAATCTTATCGGCTACCGACGCGATGTAGTACGAGCCGTTTGACAGATTCTCACAATATGCTATAATCTGCTTGCCTGAGGCACGGAAACGCGCCAACGCCGCCCTTACCTCCTCCATCTGAGCCATACCGGCCGAGATGTTGCCTGGTGTCATACAAATCATAGAGATTGACGGGTCTGTCGATGCCATGTCAATGGCACGGACCATATCGAGCATAGCCATCTCGCCTGCGGCCATGGAGCCGAGCGACAATGATGACAACGAGAATGAGCCACCGCTCTGCTCAACCACAGCGGCTTTGAAATCAATTTTAAGGACCCTGCCAGTCTTGGCACTACCCAGCACCGGCAGCGCAGTCAACAAAGCCGCCAAAGCCAGGAAACAACACAAACGTCTCATACTAGTAATAAAAAATTATCTCAAAAATGAATTAATCCACTCTCTGGCACTCTCTATTATGGTATCAACACCCCGGAGCATATCACTCTCTGTGATATCGACCCTGACGTCAGGCTCAACGCCAAACTCTATATGATTGCCCTGAGCATCGGTCATAGGAGCGGATGAGTAGCGCACGGACCAGCCATTTGGCATCTCCAGAGACAGCGGCACCCCACCTCCGCCTCCGGTGCGGTCTCCAAATACCCGTACCTGCGGCAGCACCCTCATATCGCTTACGAAAGTATTGGTGGCGCTGAAACAGCCCCGGTTTGTAAGTATTGCCACAGGTTTCTGCCAGCGGAGCTGATCAATGGCAGGACTTACCCAACGCTCCTCAAACGGAGAGAAATCACTGTGTCCGGGGCCTGTCTTGTGGCACATATAACCGCACAGCACGCTTTTCTCCGTGAAATGAGACATAATGGTCTCCACATTGAATATATATCCGCCGCCATTATCGCGCACGTCGATAATCATACCGTTGCACAATGTCATATAATTGATTATGCGATTCCAGTAGCCATCATCTACAGAGCCAGTGAAATCGCCATAATAGACGTAGCCCACGTTGTCGTCGAGTATCTGATACCGCATTCCTCCGCCTATCCTGAAATCCGTACCAAGGTAGTTGTCGCGGATATGCTCGTAATAGTTGACGGGAAAATCCTCTCTCCAGGACCAATAGCGGCCCACATCTATCGAGGTATAGAGGTTCACGTGTCCGTCGCGAAGCTCGCCCAGCATACGGCACAGAACCTCGAACAAGGCATCGCCGCTCATCTGATTCGTAACCATAGGCCGATACCTGTCGTGAACCTCGTTCCAGTCAAGGCCATACTCATCGGCCTTATAGTCAAAGAAACAGTAGTGAGTATCCATAAGGTCCCACAACGCCTCGAAATTACCGATGTTGCTATTGTCCGGATATGGCTCCCTGACGCACGATGAGGACATTGCGCACAATACGATAAAGAGTATGAATATGGTCTTTCTCATCGTCCGTTATATTTTATCTCAAGCCTTCGGATAATGCCGATCATAAATGAGTTCTCGTACATCCTGCACCGTACGTTTCCCATATTATAGCGATAGTAATCTCCCAGATAGCTCAGTCTCAGCATCACTTCTCCTACAGGCAAGTCCACGGAGACCCGCTGTGACAAATCAAACAAATTGCCGGGCCAGGCCAGATGCGACGCCTCGCCGAACTTGCCAAGATATCCTATCTCGTAGTATTGCAGTCCGAAAGTCGGAGCGAAGTTATAGCCAATCAGAGGAAGGTCTGCTTTCCAGTCCAGGGTAATCGGGTAATTGCTGATAAGGAAACGATATGAGGCGTTGCCGGAGACGGCCGCGGCGGCATACAGTTTCAGCTGGGCGGGATTGTTGCTGTTGCTGAGGTTGAGAATGCCACCTGCCTTCAGAAAGGTCTCAGGTCCGGCAGACAGAAAGAAGTCGCCACGTCTCACACAGATGTAATCCCAGGAATGATGCCAGTCAAACATCAGCGACATATAGCCGCCTTTGCCGTTCCTGTCTTTCATCGGAGAGAAACCGATCTTGAGAAAGGATGTCCGGCCCCACCCATTACTTTCCCTCATCATACGCTGTCTCTGGAAGGCCAGACTCATTACCGGCCCGCGATAGACGTTCGGCGACATATATTCATCCAGGACTCCCAGATTTCCTATGCCTATGCCGCTCGCTGACAGGCGCTCGAAACGTCCCGGCAACTTGTCGGCAAGGCTCTCCTGCGCCAGTACTGGTATCAGCATCGCAGAAAATAGCAGTGATATAAACAGTCGTCTCATATCAGAACAAAGACATCTGGCCGTCACCTTCCGCAAGATCAGGCTTATCGGTCTCGTCTTCCGCAACGGAATCGTCTGGTTCCGGCTCCACGGGCTCAGGCTGCCGCAACGGCTCCAGTTCCTCCACGCCATCAACGGTCCAGGTTGTCACCCTGCGTCCGCGTGCCTTGAAGCCTTTTACCGCTATGAACTCCTCCACATCCACCTCCATAGGCTCACGGAAACTGTCATTTCCGCCGAATGTGACACGGATGCGTGGATAGGCCGTGTCTGTAAGGATGAGCAGGCGGCTGCCCTTGTCATCGCCGATAAGCGAGTTCTTCTTGGACGACGAATCCATACAGAAGCGTTTCAGATACAGGTAACCATTCTGTGAGGAGTCGAACAGAGCGGCGCTCCAGACCTTGTCCGGAACATATTTCTCAATACGGATCACGTTCGAGTCAAAATGATGGTTCGGATCAATCTCCGTGGTATAGAACTCTCCGTCGGAGTTCACCACAAGAAGCAGGTCCTCGCTCTCAAACTCGCCGATAAAGTCTCCGTGTCCGTCAAAGTCTATGCGGAAAACATCGCGGTCGAACCAGACTTTGCGGCCACCCAGCGTTGACACGCCGTGTGACTTCAGGCCGATTCTCTGAACCTCGTTCCTTGTGATGAGATTACCCATTGACTGACGGCCCTTGATGGCTATGGTGCTGAAATCCTTGTCGAATACAGGTTTCTTGAGTTTCGGATTTGGCTTCAGCTGGACCCTCACCACCTCGGCCTCGCCATTGCTGTTGGATGTGAAGTAAAGAATCTTTGAGCCCGGCTTGCCTTGCGTAAGGTCATACTCCTTGTCGCGGGTAATACCTGTGGCGGCAAATCTCTTTATGTATGAGGCGCCATTCTTTCCGTCACGGTAAATCACGTTGTATATGGTCCGCCTGTCATTTTTCTTGAACACGTTCAGGTATATCACATTCGGGCCCACGAAGAGTTTCTCAGCCACCTTCACAACCTTGTAGCGGCCGTCTTTGTAAAAGAGTATGATGTCGTCCAGATCGCTGCAGTTGGTAACGTACTCATCTTTCTTAAGTCCGGTTCCAATGAAGCCGTCTGCGCGGTTGATGTAGAGTTTCTCATTAGCCTCAACCACTTTGTTGGCTACGATAGTGTTGAAATTCTTCAGTTCAGTCTTACGAGGCCAGGCTGCCCCATACTTCTCCTTCAGATCCTCAAACCACTTGATTGTAACACCGACCATATTCGAGAGGCTCTTGTCTATACGGGCTATCTCCTTGTTCATACGGGCAATGGCCTCATCCGCCTTGTCCTTGTTGAACTTGAGGATGCGGGCCATCTTTATCTCCATCAGGCGGAGGATATCGTCTTTGGTAACCTCACGCACAAACTGTGGATAGTATGGTGTGAGACGCTCGTCAATATGCTCACAGGCGGCATCCATATCGGGAGCCTGCTCAAACTCAGGATCCTTGTAGATGCGCTCCTCTATGAATATCTTCTCCAATGAGGCGAAATGCAGTTGCTCAAGAAGCTCGGAGCGCTGAATCTCCAGCTCCATCCTGAGCAGTCTCATCGTATTGTCAACAGATTTTCTCAGCACATCGCTCACACAGAGGAAGTGCGGTTTCCGGTTGTCAATCACGCAACAGTTCGGCGATATGCTTACCTCGCAGTTTGTAAAGGCATAGAGTGCGTCAATAGTCTTGTCCGATGATACTCCCGGAGCCAGCGTTATGCGTATCTCAACCTTGGCGGCGGTCAGGTCCTCAACCTTGCGGACCTTTATCTTGCCCTTCTTGACAGCCTTGACAATGGAGTCGCAGAGCGTCATTACATCCTCACCGTACGGTATCTCGTTGATGACAAGGGTCTTGTTGTCGGCCTCCTTGGATATCTTGGCCCTTATCTTGACCACGCCGCCACGCTCACCGTCGTTATAATGCGACACATCAATAGAGCCGCCTGTGGGGAAGTCGGGATAGAGATGGAACTCCTCGCCTTTCAGATAGGATACCGCGGCATCGCACAGCTCATTGAAATTGTGAGGCAATATCTTGCAGGAAAGGCCTACCGCAATGCCCTCCGCACCCTGAGCCAGAAGCAGCGGAAACTTGACGGGCAGCGTGACCGGCTCTTTGTTACGGCCATCGTAGGAAACTTTCCACTCTGTGGTCTTGGCGTTGAAGACAGTCTCAAGCGCGAACTTGGAGAGACGGGCCTCAATATATCGTGGAGCGGCGGCCCGGTGTCCGGTAAGAATATTTCCCCAGTTGCCCTGACAATCTATCAGCAGGTCCTTCTGGCCCATCTGCACCAAAGCGTCACCGATGGAGGCATCGCCGTGGGGATGGAATTGCATAGTGTGTCCTACGATATTGGCCACCTTGATGTAGCGGCCGTCATCAAGACGTTTCATTGCGTGCAGCACACGGCGCTGAACGGGTTTCAGTCCATCCTCGAAATGCGGAACGGCTCGTTCCAGAATAACATACGACGCATAATCCAGAAACCAGTTCTGGTACATTCCAGACAGTTGATGCCTCACCGTTCCGTCATCGTCCGTAACCGGGTGATAGGAGGAATGCCCCGCCTCACCTGCGGAGTCGCCACCGGCATCTTCAATTATTTCAGACTGATTCTCATCGTATATATCCTGCTCGTCGCTCATTGCCGCTTATATTTTACCAAGTGCGAAGATACACTTTTTAATCATTTTTTCCATTTTAGACGCCCCAAAAAGGCCATTATGTTGAAAACTAACTGCATAACCATTCAGGGTTAACATTCTTTTAACAAAGAAAGCGACAATATGGTTCTTATTATAAAAGGTATTGAGTAATTTTGCGAAAAATTTCAAATTATGACACAAGATGATGTTTTCAAGAAAATCGTAGCTCATTGCAAAGAGTACGGTTTCGTGTTCCCTTCAAGTGAGATTTACGATGGCCTCGGCGCCGTGTATGACTACGGTCAGATGGGCGTGGAGATGAAGAACAATATCAAATCATACTGGTGGCAGAGTATGGTGCTGTTGCACGACAACATTGTCGGCATTGACAGCTCCATCTTCATGCACCCTACCATCTGGAAGGCATCTGGTCACGTTGACGCATTCAACGACCCTCTGATTGACAACCGCGACAGCATGAAGCGTTACCGCGCAGATGTGCTGATTGAGGAGCAGATGGCCAAATACGATGACAAGATAGAGAAGGAGGTTGCCAAGGCCCGCAAGCGTTTCGGCGACAGCTTTGACGAGGCTCAGTACCGCGCCACCAGCAAGAACGTGCTGGAGCATCAGGCAAAACGCGACGCCCTTCACGAGCGTTACGCCAAGGCTATGAACGATAACGACCTGAACGAGCTGAAGCAGATTATCCTTGACGAGGAGATTGTATGCCCCATCAGCGGCACGCGCAACTGGACGGACGTCCGTCAGTTCAACCTTATGTTCTCCACCGAGATGGGCTCCACATCAGACGGCTCAATGAAGATTTACCTGCGTCCGGAGACAGCTCAGGGAATTTTCGTCAATTACCTGAACGTCCAGAAGACCGGCCGTATGAAGCTGCCGTTCGGTATTGCCCAGATAGGAAAGGCTTTCCGCAATGAGATTGTGGCACGTCAGTTCATTTTCCGCATGCGCGAGTTCGAGCAGATGGAGATGCAGTTCTTCATCAAGCCCGGCACAGAGCTTGACTGGTTCGCAAAATGGAAGGAGACCCGTATGAAGTGGCATCAGGCCCTGGGCTTCGGTGCGGACAAGTACCGTTTCCACGATCACGACAAGCTGGCTCACTACGCAAACGCAGCCACCGACATAGAGTTCCTTATGCCGTTCGGTTTCAAAGAGGTTGAGGGTATCCACAGCCGCACCAACTTCGACCTGTCACAGCACGAGAAGTTCAGCGGCAAGAACATCAAGTACTTTGATCCTGAGACAAACGAGAGCTACACCCCGTTCGTGATAGAGACATCCATCGGTGTTGACCGCATGTTCCTGAGCATTATCTGCGCATCGTACGAGGAGCAGGCCCTTGAGGGAGGCGACACCCGCGTTGTACTGCATCTGCCTGCCGCACTGGCACCGGTCAAGCTGGGCATCCTTCCGCTTGTTAAGAAAGACGGTCTGCCAGAGCTCGCACACAAGATTCAGAATGAGCTTAAGTTCCACTTCAACTGTCAGTATGACGAGAAGGACTCAATCGGCAAGCGTTACCGCCGTCAGGATGCTATCGGAACACCGTACTGCATCACCGTTGACCACCAGTCTCTTGAGGATGGCACCGTTACATTGCGTAACCGCGATACGATGCTTCAGGAGCGCGTGAGGATTGATGACCTCTGCAACATCATTGCCGACAAGGTTACCATCACAAGCATTCTGAAAACTTTATAAGACAATCTTTATGAAGGGAAATATAAGGGCATTATATCTTTTGGCAGCCATCCTGCTTATTACGGCCTGCTCTGAGTCGGCCAAGGAGACAGAGTTCAGCAACTGGCAGGAGCGCAATGAGGCATTTGTTGACTCATTAGCCACCGCTGTGTCGCACCAGAGAGTCGTTACTCCGCAGGAAGCCTCCGAAGGACAGATGTTCCGCATTCTCTCATACAGGTTGAATCCAGATGCCACAGACCTGACGACAGGTGACTATGTATATTGCAAGGTCCTGCGTAAAGGCACAGGCAAGGAGTCTCCTATCTACAACGACAGTATAAAAATCAATTATCGCGGCAGGCTCATACCTACGGTAGAGCATCCGGAAGGTTTTGTTTTCGACCAGTCTTACAAGACACCACAGCTGGACGAGAGCATTAACATCCCGGCACATTTCATACTGTCAGGACTGGTAAACGGAATGATCACATCCGTATCAAATATGAGGGAGGGAGACTTTTGGAGAATTTACATACCTTACCAGCTTGGTTACAATGACATGGACCACAACACCGTTCCGGCATACTCGACGCTTGTGTTCGATGTAAATCTGGTAAAGTTCTCACGTGGTACAGAAAAACTATAAGACATTATTATATTATGGCAAAAATACAAGGAGCGATTGTAGTTGACATAGAGAGATGCAAAGGATGCGAGCTTTGCGTGCATACCTGCGTAAACCAGGTAATAGCTATGAGTGACAAAGTCAACAGCAAGGGCTATCATTATGCATTTATGGAAAAGCCGGAGTCCTGCACAGGATGCAGCAATTGCGGCGTGATATGCCCTGATGGAGTGATATCCGTATATAGAGTAAAAACAGAAGAGTAACAGATATTATGGAAGAGAGAGAGATGAGACTTATGAAAGGCAACGAGGCAATTGCCGAGGCGGCTATCCGCGCCGGTGCCGATGCCTTTTACGGATATCCCATCACCCCGCAGACCGAGGTTATGGAGTATCTGATGGAGACCGATGCATACGCACGCACAGGAATGGTGGTACTGCAGGCAGAGAGCGAGGTCTCGGCCATCAATATGGTATATGGAGCCGCAGCCACAGGACACCGTGTACTGACATCATCATCCAGCCCTGGAGTAAGCCTTATGAGTGAGGGTATATCATACATCGCCGGAGCTGAGTTGCCCTGCCTGCTTATCAACGTATCGCGTGGAGGCCCAGGTCTTGGCACAATCCAGCCTAGCCAGGCTGATTATTTCCAGACAGTAAAAGGCGGTGGCCACGGTGACTACAAACTGCTCACACTGGCGCCCAAATCGGTGCAGGAGATGGCAGACTTTATTGCCGGGGGATTCGACCTTGCATTCAAATACCGCAATCCGGTAATGATTCTGGCAGACGGAGCACTCGGACAGATGATGGAGAAGATTACTTTGCCGGAACAGCGCCCCAGAATGTCTGAGTATCCGGACTGGGCGACCAATGGCACGCCAGAGGGCAAGGAGCGCAGATTTGTAACATCATTGAATCTGCTTCCGCAGCAGCACGAGTTGGTAAACCAGCGCCTTCAGGCCAAATATCGCCTGATGGAGCAGAACGAGGTCCGTTACGAGACTATACACTGCGACGACGCGGAATACATCATCGTAGCATTCGGAATCATAGCCCGTATCGCACAGAAGAGCATCGAGCTTGCCCGCGCGAAAGGTCACAAGATCGGTCTGTTCAGACCTATCTCGCTCTATCCTTTCCCGACAAGGGAGATTGAGGCTCTTTCCAAGGATGATCGCATAAAGGGCTTTATGTCAGTAGAGCTGAATGCCGGCCAGATGATTGAGGACGTACGTCTTGCCATCGAGGGACGCAAGCCTGTAGGGTTCTTCGGTCGTCTGGGAGGTATGGTTCCTACTCCTGAGGAAATAGAGAACGCCCTGTACCGTCAGTTCGGGCTGCAATAAAAATCTTTTTTGGCATAACACCTATTAGATTATTATGAATCCACAAGATATAATCAAGCCAGAGAATCTGGTATATAAAAAGAGCCGGCTGATGTCGGACAACACTTTCAATTTCTGTCCCGGATGCGGACACGGAGTTGTGGTACGCACCATAGCGGAAGTGATTGAGGAGATGGGCATAGAGCACGATGTCATCGGCATCTCACCTGTAGGCTGCTCGGTTTTCCTGTATGATTTCTACAAGTTTGATGTAGTTGAGGCAGCTCACGGCCGTGCCTGCGCTGTCGCCACAGGCATCAAGAGGGTACAGCCTGACAAGTTCGTGTTTACATATCAGGGAGACGGTGACCTCGCAGCCATCGGAACCGGAGAGACGATGCACGCCTGCAACCGTGGCGAGAACATTGTCATAGTTTTCATCAACAACGGCATTTACGGTATGACCGGAGGACAGATGGCGCCGACCACCCTTGAGGGTATGAAGACCACCACCTGCCCGCGTGGACGCGATGTCAAGACAATGGGTTACCCGCTGAACATCACCCCTCTGCTGGCACAGCTTGACGGCGTATGCTATGTGACACGTCACTCCGTACATACTCCGGCCAATGTCCGCAAGCTGAAGAAAGCCCTGCGTCAGGCTTTTGAGAACCAGCGCGACAAGAAAGGCACATCAATTGTAGAGGTTGTATCAAACTGCAACTCCGGCTGGGGCATGACGCCAAAGGCCGCCAACGACTGGATGGTAGAGAATATGTTCAAGAAGTACCCGCTTGGTGACATCAAGGTTGATGGGAAACTTGTTATGGATATGAATGCACCAAGATAAGAAAGAGCGATGACTGAAGAGATAATAATAGCCGGATTCGGAGGACAGGGTGTTCTCTCAATGGGCAAGATAATAGCATACTCGGGCCTTATGCAGGGTCTGGAAGTGTCGTGGATGCCGTCTTACGGCCCTGAGATTCGTGGTGGTACAGCAAATGTCACTGTAATTCTGAGCGATAGCCCTATCAGCTCTCCTATTCTGCAGAAGTTCAGCACTGCCATCATTCTTAACCAGCAGTCAATGGACAAATTCGAGCAGAGCGTAATGCCTGGCGGAGTGCTTATGTACACCCCAAGCACAATCACCCGCAAGCCAGTCCGCGATGACATAAAGGTATATGCCATTCCAGCCATTGAGGCAGCTGCGAGGATGAACGCGACTAAGGTTGCCAACATGTTCCTGCTCGGAGCATTTATGAAGATACGCCCAATTCTCAAAATGGAGTATGTCCTGGAGGGCATCAAGCACTCTGTATCGGAGCGCAACTGGAAATACATTCCTATGAACGAGAAGGCCATATCCGCAGGAATGGACCTTGTTAAGGAATAACCTGAGCCTTAGAATCGGGTAGGAGGTAAATGCTAATCATAAAAGGTATTTCCCTCCTACTTTTGCATTTACCGACCTCCCACACCACCGTACGTGCCGTTCGGCATACGGCGGTTTCGCGCTTTCTCATCCTACGATGTGTGGCAAGTTG
>JAZLLE010000048.1:0-46173 GCA_045597985.1 Bacteroidaceae bacterium
CTCCGGTTTCAGCCGCAGAGGCTGAGGTAGATTTGTCGTTTTGTGTATAGCGTGAGCACATCCATCCTTGCTGAGCGTGTCCATTTTGCCGGTACGGTGACGAACTTGCGCACGAAGCGCTTTATCCGTGTGCTGCAGTCAACACCCTCGGCGCGTCCACGGAGAATATCAAGGAAGTATAGGTAGAAGTTTTTCAGTATGGCCGTGGCTATCAGGAACACAGTGTTTTCCTTGAGGAAGGAGAACGGCAGGTGCGCCCATCCGAAGTCGTTGTTCTGGCAGTCGAAGTTGCGCTCGCTGGCTCCGCGCTTGTTGTAGTACTCGATGATGGCCTTCTCGGAGTTGTCCCAGTCGTCGGTCAGGATGCACCTGTACACATATTCGGTTCCAAAGAGGCTGTTTGACTCCTCTCCCGCGACTTCATCGCTGAGTTTTGTCCTCTGGACCACAAGCCTCAGATTCCTGTCGGAGAGGAACGAGTCCCACCTGAAGGATGTCACGCCGCAGCGTATGTGTCCTGTTCCCTTGTCCGAGCTGTTTCGAATCTCGACTTCGGCCCAGTCCTCGTGCTCCATGAACTCAGTCCTGCGGGAGCCGCAGTTGTTTGCCCTGATGTAGAAGCGCTCGCAATGCTCCATGACGCATGTGACTATATCCTCGGAGAAGGAACCGCAGTCGGCCCTGAAGTTGCGCACCAGCACCCTTGCCTCGCTTTCCAGCCTGCCGAAGATGCGCTCCAGCGTATCCTTCTGATGGAACTTGACATTGGTGTTGCCGTCCCTGTTCTCGATGCCGACTATAAGGCCTCCCACCGATGCCACTCCAGGAAAGTAGCCGAACGCGTTCTTGTACGAGTACTCGGCGTCCTTCTTTCCTGCGGGTATGAACTGGTGGTCGAAGTCAAGGTCTATGCAGTCACCGGGGTTGAGCTGGCCTGTGGCCTTCAGGCACCTGAGCATCAGAGAGTTCATCTTGGATGCGACATTGAACTTGTATGTCTTTCCTGACTCGCTGCCGTGAATGGTGTTATCCTCGCTGAGTTTGCGCAGGGCACGTTCTATCGTATCCGAACTTGCTATTCTGATGCCATGGCCGTCCCAGAACGGCTTGATGTCCATAACATCCTCTATGCAGTCACCTCCCGTGAGGTAGCAACCGAGCAGCGATGCGAAGATGTCGCCGTGGCTGAACGCGAGGAGAGTGCCGCGAGGCCCGAGAGTCCTGTCGATGACATTCCGCACACCGGACTTGTCAAATGTCCTGAAAATTGGAAATAAACCGCCGAAAGGGTTGATGTTGTCGGATTTTGTCTGTAATTTTGCCATGTCAGTGATAACAACCTTATTTTGTTTTGCAATCACTAAGTTAGGTGAAATTTCTGACATTGTCAAGGCCTGATAAGCCTTTGTTTATCAGGCCGTTTGACAATCTTTTACGAAAAATGTTGCGGAATTAAGGTTAATAAATAACACATATGAAATACTATCTCTTGTTTGGGCCTCCGGGCGCGGGAAAAGGAACGCAGGCGGGTGCAATTGCCGCAAAGTACAATCTGAAGCATATCAGCACCGGTGAGCTGCTGCGTTGTGAGATTGCAGCCGGTACAGAGCTTGGTATGATGGCCAAGAGCCTGATGGCTGCCGGTAATTTTGTGCCTGACTATGTTGTGGAGGGTATGATTGAGCACCTGTTCAACAGCACCAAGGGCGTGGCAGGTTTCCTGCTGGACGGTTTCCCCAGAACGGTGCGTCAGGCAGAGGACCTGGACCGCATTCTGTCTGAGCGTGGTGAGAAGGTGAACGCCGTGATATCCATCATGATATCGGACGAGACTATCCGCGAGCGCCTGAAGCACAGGGCTTCCATTGAGGGGCGTGCCGACGATGCCAACGAAGATACCATCAACAACCGTATAGAGACTTACCATAAGAAGACTGAGCCGCTCATTGAGTATTACAAGGCTGCGGGTAAGTATCTGGAGGCTCCGGGCGAGGATGGCGTGGAGGCTGTGCGCGAGCACCTGTTTGACCTGTTCAATGGCCTTGACTCCACATATACCACCCAGCAGGTCGTTATTGACGATGCCCTGTACCGTAAACTCGAGGAAGAGGCACGCGACACCCCAAGGTTGCGTATGAACTATGACCTTAGGAATGGCGACAACGACGGCTCGCAGCGTATGCTGAACGTGTGGCTGCCGGGAAGCAAGC
This sequence comes from Bacteroidaceae bacterium, assembly GCA_045597985.1. Lineage (GTDB taxonomy): Bacteria > Bacteroidota > Bacteroidia > Bacteroidales > Bacteroidaceae > Colenecus. The sequence continues at coordinate 2,211 of JAZLLE010000048.1, forward strand.
TTGTGGTGCATAGGCATCAGCAGACAAATGAGACTATCCTTGTGCTGAAGGGCAGGATGGACGTGATTCTCTACAACGACAATGGCGAGGAGATTGAGCGCTACCATATGGGCGGCGACAGCGGAATTCACGGCATTAACGTGACCAAGGGAAGCTGGCATACTGTGGAGGCTCTTGATATGACAATCACATTTACCGCAAAGAGCGGTGCCTGGGCTACAAATGCTCCGGAGGATATTCTGGATGTGAGACGCTGAGTCCCTGAAGAGGACGATTCTATATTAACCGATGCCTGCATTGCTTGCGGCATCGGTTATTTTTATATTTTTGCACTCAGAAAAACAATAAAGGAGATGGAATTAGTTCTGTTGTCAGGTGGTTCGGGCAAGCGTCTGTGGCCGTTGAGCAATAATGCCAGGAGCAAGCAGTTCCTGCCGTTGCTTGAGAGAGAGGATGGCAAGATGGAGTCTATGCTTCAGCGCGTTGTGGGTCAGGCTGAGGCGGTGGGACTTTCAGACAGCATAACCATTGCCACTAATGCCGCCCAGATGGATGTCATTGTGAACCAGCTTGGCGACAAGGTGCAGGTGGTTACGGAGCCTGAGCGCAGGGATACTTTCCCGGCTATTGCTCTGGCAGCATCGTATCTGTCTCTGAAGAAGGGGTGCCCTGACAGCGAGATTGTGGTGATTATGCCTTGTGATCCATATACCGAGGCCGGTTACTTCAAGACCATTTCCAAAATGGTGGGCGTGGCTGAGAGGAGTGTGGCCGAGCTGGTGCTGATGGGTATTACCCCCACATATCCGTCTGAGAAATTCGGCTATGTGGTACCGCAGGGTACTGAAGGCGGTGAGGAGTGGATGCGTGTGCAGCGCTTCACCGAGAAGCCTACGGTGGAGATGGCACGTCAGTTGCTTGACCAGGGCGCATTCTGGAACGGTGGGGTGTTTGCCTTCAGGCTGGGCTATATGATGGACATTGTGCACCGCTATGTAAGGTCCGACAGCTTTGAGGATACACGCGCGCGCTACGGTGAGTTCCCGAAAATAAGTTTTGACTACGAGGTGGCCGAGAAGGCCGGGTCTGTGGCGGTTGTGCCGTTCAATGGCCAGTGGAAGGACCTGGGTACCTGGAATACCCTGACCGATGAGTTGCATCAGAATGTGATAGGCAACGCAATAGTAGGCGGTCACTGCCAGAATGTTCACGTGATAAATGAGCTGCAGTACCCGATTTTTGTGGATGGCCTGAAGGATGCCGTTGTGGCTGCCTGTCCGGACGGGATACTGGTCTGCTCAAAGGATCAGTCGGAGAATATCAAGAAATATGTGGAGGGTCTGGGACACAGGCCTATGTACGAGGAGCGGAGATGGGGCTCCTACCGCGTGCTTGACGACACCGTCTATGCTGACGGACGTCACTCACTGACAAAGAGCATACGCCTGAATCCTGGAAAGAGCATATCGTACCAGATACATCATCATCGCTCTGAGGTCTGGACATTTGTTCAGGGCGAAGGCTATTTTGCGCTGGATGGCGAGGTGCATAAGATTAAGGCAGGCGAGACGGCTGTGGTTCCGGTTGGTCATTATCACGCCGTGAAGGCTCTGACAGAGCTTACCTTCATAGAGGTTCAGACCGGTGATCCTTTGATTGAGGAGGATATTGAGCGATTTGAGTGGAAGTGGCCGGAAGGGTAGTGCCAGATTCCATTTTTGTATATATTTGCCGTGAAATCTTTATTATAAACACTTTTTTTTTATTACTATGAGACTATGTACTGTGTTAAATGGCGGCCTTTGGGCTGCGGTGTTCCTTAGTTTTCTCACTGCTTCTTGCGGAAAATCTGTTTTAGTTGAGGACCGGCTGTCTCCTGGTGGTGCGGCAGGGGCTTTGGTGCGTATCCAGACGCGGGGTGCGGTATGCGATGGCCTGGAGTATCCAATGCGGGTGATAGCTTTCAGCGATGACGGCGCGTTGCAGGACGATCTGGCCGTTGAGGGTCCGGATGACGATGTGACTCTTTATCTTGCTCAGGGCGCGGGCAGTCATATTGTGGCCTTGTCTGCCCCCAAGGATGATTACCAGGTGGAGGAGACGCCTTCGCTGGAGTCGCTTGTCACGATGCGCGATGATGAGGGCCTGAATGATTATGTGGCTGTCAGTCCGCTTCAGATGGGCTTTGCCGATGTCATGCCCCAGACGGAGAGCGTTTCCGCAAAAATCCAGATGTATTATAAGGTGGCGTGGCTTGACGTGAGTCTGTCGGGCCTGCCGGAAGAGTGCCGGTCGGTATGGGTGTCGGTATGGCCTGCGTCAGGTTCCGTATCGCTGCGTGGCGATGCGGGGCAGGAGTGTACATCGCGCTTTGAGTGCCGCAGGAACGGTGATGTATGGCGTTCGGGCACGGTTTATCTGTTTCCGGGTAGCGGGCAGCAGACGAATCTATCCATAGCGTGGTCTGACGGCAATGATGAGCACGTGAGCTCAGTGACATATCTCTCGCCGCTGAAGGCTGGTGTGCCCTATTCCCTGAGTGGCTCATATACTGATGGCTCAGTGCAGGTGTCTGGTGATTTCTTTTGGCCTGAATGGTCAAAATGCGTGAGCATTGACTTCAGTTTCGGACCAAACCTTAATCCCGTAATAGATGGAGTGAGTGGCGATACTGATACTGACGGAGATGCGGAAGGCAGAGTCTCCTCAATTCCGGCGCTCCTCTCCGTGTGGGACGGGCATCTTGTTGTGAAGGTTGATGCTGTATCTGACAATGAGGCGGAGCTTACGCTTCTCAGCCTGTCTGACTGGGGCGGCGTTACATCGGCTACAAATGCGGAGACTCCTGAGATGGCCGGCGAGATAGCTGCGTTCTATACGGAGTATGGACTTGGCTCGTGGCGAATTCCTACCGAGGCTGAGGCCCGTGAGCTGATGAGGCTCTGCAAGGAGAGTGGTCTGGAGGGCGCCATGCTCGCCGCGAAGGGCGATGCCATAGCCGTTACCGATGACAAGGGCAACAACATACAGTATCTGTGCGAGGAGGCTCTGAAGAAGTTCAACTTCAAGGGCGTAAGCGTTTCGCCCGTCGGTGCCAAGGTTCTCTATCACCTTCGTCTTGTACGCACTGTTACCGTAACCATCCGCCCATAGCCAACCGCGTGCCGGAGGTCACAACTCGTTGCAGACTCTGTCGAGTGTGGCGGATTCGCGCAGCATCTGCAGGAAGACCTCTCCGGCACGTTTGTGATAACCGTCTTTGAGTGAGTGTATGCAGCCTGTCATATCCCTGTGTACACCCTCCAGTGGTATTGCCACCAGTGATGAGCGGTATCCAACGGCCAGTGTTGATACTATTGATACCAGGTTTGTCTGCTGGACAAGGTCCATTATCATAGTAGGGTCATTCAGCTCCACTTTTACATTGAGGTCGCTTGTGTCTATGTCGATAAAACGCTCAAACGCGCGACGGGCCTGCATTCCGCTTCCTGGCAGTACTATTCCGAGTTTCTTCAAATCATCCATAGAGAGAGACTGCCTGTTTGCGAGTGGATGCTCTTTTCGCATTATTACTCCCAACTTTGAGTTGAACAGAGTCTCTGAGAGTATGGAGTCATACTGCTGCAACGGCTTGAAGGCCAGAATAAAGTCAAGTTCCTTGTTGTGCAGCATCTCGAACAGCTCTGTGGCCGTCTCGTAGAATATTTTCAGTTTTACTCCGGGGTATCTCTTCAGAAAGTCACGGACTGTTCCGGTGAGCAGTGCGCTGAATGAGGTTGTTGAGCCTATGTAGAGTGTGCCTGTAAGTACGTTTTTCAGGTCATTCATCTTTTTCTTGCAAATCTCGGCATCATCAAGTGTCTTCTGGGCAAATGGAAGAAGCTCCTGCCCGGCGTCTGTAAGGAGAACACTGTGTGAGGTACGCACGAAAAGTGGCGTTCCAATCTCTTCCTCAAGCCGTTTTATCTGCAATGACAGGGTTCCCTGAGTCATAAAAAGGGAGTGTGCGGCCTCTGAAAAGTTTAATTTTTGTGAAACCGCCATGAAATACTGAAGCTGCCTTAAATCCATAAATGATTGATTTTCTGTTGACGATGAAGTTGGTTTACTCTTATGGCGGCAAATCTATTGAAAAAATCAATAGCAGCTATAGAAATTTTTCAGAATTAACAATGTTGTGCGTTTGATTTGACATTTACATTTGCACTGTCAAAGCCGGTCAGGCAGCAGGCGCTGACCTTGGATCCGGGTCACTGAGGCCTGACCGGCGTGCGACACCAAACTATATCAACTTTTTAATTATTTACAGTTATGGCAACAAAATTCTTTAAATGCACAACTTGCGGAAACGTTGTTGTTAAGTTTGTGGACAGCGGGGTGGTTCCATTCTGCTGTGGCAAGGAGATGGTTGAGCTGGTTCCGGGTTCCACGGAAGGGAAGCAGGAGTATCATCTTCCGGTTATTGAGCGCGTGGATGAGTGCGCCATCCGTGTGAAGGTGGGTGCGATGCCGCATCCAATGACTTCCGCGCATCAGATTGAGTTTATCTATTTGGAGACTAAGCGCGGCGGACAGATAAAATATCTAAGGCCGGAAGGTCCGGCCGAGGCTTGCTTCTGCTACTGCAAGGATGAGCCGGTGGCTGCATATTGTTACTGCAACCTGCACGGATTGTGGAAGACCGAGGTGATGTGAGCTGATAGTTGAATGACAGATAATATGTTAACAATCAAAGCTATGAAACGTCTATTAATTATTGCAGCTATGTCATTGTTCGCATTTTCCTGCACTGCGCAGAAGGTAGATAACTCTACGGTAAAGAGTCTGGATATCCAGAAATTTCAGGGTGAGTGGTACGAGATAGCCCGCTTCGACCACAGTTTTGAGCGTGGTATGTTTTTCCCAAGGACGGAGTATAAACTGATGCCGGACGGCAAGATCCGGGTGACGAACAGCGGCATCAAGCTGGGTAAGATGAAAGTCTCTGTAGGGAAGGCAAAGACTACTGAGACACCGGGGCTGCTTAGAGTCTCCTTTTTTGGTCCGTTTTACTCTGACTATAGGGTGATGATGATTGTCGATGATTATCAGTACGCTCTGATTGGTGGCGGATCGTCCAAGTATTTGTGGATTCTCTCGCGTACTCCTATCGTGCCGGACAACATCAAGTTCCGTATGGTTACGGAGGCTGGTAAGAGAGGCTACGATGTGAGAAATCTTATCTGGATGGATCAGCTGGAGGAGGTAAGCGCTATAACAGATGCCATTGAGAATCTTTGCACCTGGGGAAATCTGGGACGCCTGGCAGAGTGCAGGTAAATAAGAATGTGGTATAACTTAACAAAATGACAACTATGATTTCTACTAAAATGCAGAATGCGATAAATGACCAGATCAATGCTGAACTATGGTCTGCGTATCTTTATCTGTCAATGGCGATGGATGCCGAGGCAAAGGCGCTGAGGGGTATATCGAGATGGTTCTTTGTGCAGTGGCTTGAGGAACAGGATCACGCCAGAATCTTTCAGAATTATATGAACGACAGCGGCGCCCGTGTATGGCTTCGTCCTATAGAGGAGGTTCGCCAGGAGTGGAACAGCCCGCTTGATATGTTTGACGATACCCTCTCGCACGAGAAGAAGGTGACGGAGATGATTCATAACCTTGTCCATATGGCAATGAGCGAGGGCGACTTTGCCACACTCAGCCGCTTGCAGTGGTTCGTTGATGAGCAGGTGGAGGAAGAGAGGAACGCCGCTGATCAGGTGGCACAGCTGGAGCGGATAGGCAAGGATGTGACATCTCTTCTTGACCTGGACGAGAAGCTTGGAAAGAGAGAGTACCAGCGGGCCGAGCCTCTTGAGTGAGTCTTTCTTGACAGCCTTGCTTAAAGCCCTTCTGAATAAGGAGGGCTTTTTTTATGTGGCGGCAGACTGTTTTTTCAATAAACATCGTAAAGTGTTAATTATTCTTTATAAGTTTGCGATATTATGAAAAAGGTAGTTGAGAAAAGGTACCTGTTGCCATTCTGTCTGGTGACATCGCTCTTCCTCCTGTGGGGTATAGCGAACAATATGACCGACACACTGCTGTCGGCATTCAAGAGAATTATGTCGATGACCGATACTCAGACATCGCTCATCCAGTTCGCATTCTACGGCAGCTATTTCTGCTTCGCGCTTCCGGCGGCCATCTATATAAAGAAGAAGTCGTACAAGGCGGGCGTGATTCTGGGTCTCTGCCTCTATTCGGCGGGCGCCATTCTCTTCTTTCCGGCTGCAAAGGCTGCGTCGTATGCGTTCTACCTGATTGCCATTTACATTCTGGCCGGTGGATGCTCGGTGCTTGAGACTACCGCGAATCCGTATATTATGTCGATGGGCGATCCGGAGACTGCCACACGCCGCCTGAACGTGGCGCAGGCTTTCAACCCGATAGGCTCCATAACCGGTATCCTGCTGAGCCAGTTCTTCATTCTGAGTGAGCTCTCATCGGCATCGGCTGATGAGCGGGCGCTGATGTCGCGGGAACAGCTTGAGGCGATGCAGGCTCACGAGCTTGGCGCTGTGACTGGCACCTATATGACTTTAGGCTTTGTGCTGATAGCCATAATGGTTGTGATGCTTTTCGCCAAGATGCCGGCAGGTGCCGATACAGGCAGTAATGTTGGTCTGGGCAAGACATTCAAGCGGCTCTTCCAGAACAAGCAGTACGGCTGGGGCGTTGTGGCTCAGTTCTTCTACAACGGAGCTCAGATTGGTACCTGGTCGTTCACAATACGCATTGTGATGCAGGAGCTTGGCCTGCTTGAGGCTGATGCTGCCTCGATATATCTGTATGCCATTATAGGTTTCTGTGTATCCAGATTCATATACACTTGGCTGATGAAGTACTTCCGCCCGTCGGTATTGCTTGCCTTCGGAGGCGTTATGTCAACAATCTGCGTGCTCATTGTGGTGTTCGGCTCGGGTACCGGCTGGTTTATGGTAGTGTTCCTGATGCTCACCAGCTTCTTTATGAGCTTGATGTTCCCAACCATCTATGGTCTGGCTCTTGGTGTGATAAATGAGGGCCCGAACCCTGAGGATTCAAAGATTGGTGCCAGCGGACTGATTATGTCAATTTTCGGTGGCGCTGTGATTACTCCTATTCAGGGTATGGTATCCGATGCGCACGGCGTATATGCATCCTATCTGGTTCCGGCATTCTGTTTCGCTGTCATTCTGGGCTACGCCATCTATGTGGTCCGTTGCGAGAACAAGGCTAAGAAAAACGTTGCATAAGAATCATTCATCAGTCAGATATACGGGAAACTGGTAGGCGATAAGGGATACATAAGCAAAGAACTATTCAGCAGACTGTTAGTTGACGGAATCCAGCTGATAACCAAGCTCAAAAGCAACATGAAAGGTGCAATAATGAGCGTTTCGGACAAGGTGTTTCTTAGAAAGCGCGCAATAATCGAGACCATCAACGATGAGCTGAAGAACATGGCTCAGGTGGAACACTCCAGACACCGTTCTTTCGAGAATTTTGTCGTAAACATGCTCGGAGCAATTGCCTCGTACTGCCTCTTTCCGAAAAAGCCATGCGTCAACATCGTCAAAGCAACTGATAATCAACTGACTTTATTCTGAAACAAATTCGTCGAACTCACGTTATGTTACTCTGCTGAGTCTGACTTTTCAGCAGCATCGTGCTCCTTTATCTGATGGAGCAGGTCTGCCGCATCTTCCTTCAGCTTCTCAATCTTCTCATGAATGCTGTCGATAAGGCTGTTACCAGACTTGCTTGAGGTGTTCAGGAATCCAAGATTGTTCTCGTAGGTCTGAATCTCTGACTTGAGAGCCTCATACTGACGCTGAAGCTTCTCGCGTGGTGATGCCGCGTTGTCGCCACGCTGTCCGCGCTGACCGGCTCCGCCGAAGCGGCCACCCTCGCGCAGGCTCACCGTTGATGAGAGGATATCGTAGAGGCGCTTGAACTCTTTGGAGATGCTGTCTTTCAGCTTGAAAGGCACGTGGCCGATGCTGTTCCACTGTGAGATGAGCTGCTGGATATCGCGGGTGTCATCCTCGGTGAGGGTTGACGGGTCATACTGACGGAGTTTCTCTAAAATCTCCTTCTTTGCCTTGAGGTTTGCATTCTCCTCGGTGCGCTGGCTGTTCAGAGTGCTGTTGCGCTTCTCGAAGAAGGCATCGCAGGCATCGTTGAAACGCTTCCAGATGTTGTTGGAGTACTTCTTGGCCACCGGGCCTATCTCTTTCCACTCCTGACGGAGGGCTGCTATCTTCTCGGCTGTAGCCTTCCACTCGGTGCTCTCCTTAAGTGCCTCAACCTGCTCGCAGAGCTTGAGCTTTTTCTCAAGATTGTCGCCCATACCCTCCTTTGCCTGCTTGAAGAACTCTGCCTTGCTGTTGAAGAAGTTGTCGCATGCGGTGCGGAAACGCTCGAATATCTTGGTGTTTGCCTTCTGCGGTGCGCGGCCTATGCCTTTCCACTTGTTCTGCAGGGCAATAATCTCCTGGGTCTTGTCGTTCCAGTCCTGATATCTGGTGAGTGTGGAGGTGTCGATGCCCTCTACTATCTCGCAGATGACTGTCTTCTGGTCAAGGTTGTCCTGCTCCTGCTTCTTTATCTCGTCAAAGTGCTGCTGATGACGGCGGTTGACTATGGTTGACGCAGCCTTGAAGCGGTTCCATACCTCCTCGCGTGACTCTTTCGCCACCGGGCCTATCTCGCGATACTCCTGATGCAGTTTCTGCAACTGGTGGAATGCTGATATCGGGTCGCTGTCCCCGGCTAACTTCTCTGCCTGCTCGCAAAGCTTTATCTTTGCCTCGAGGTTCTTCTTAAAATCATACTCGCGGAACTCGGCATTCAGCTTCTGGATGTCGTAGAACTGCTCGGCATACTGCTGGAAAGACTTCCACAACTCGGCAGCCTTGTCGGCCGGCACCTCTTTTATGTCTTTCCATTCCTGAAGCAGGGCACGGAAATCGTTGTATGATGTAGGTTCGGTATTGGATTTCTCAATAAGTGACTTGAAACGCTCCAGAATGTCAAGCTTGCGCTTGTAGTTCTCCTGGCGGAAAGCCTCGAGGGCCTCCTGTGCGGCGGCGCGCTTCTCGCGTATGATAATCATAAGCTTCTTATACTGCTCCTCAAGTTCATCAGGCTCGGGTTTGAACTCCTCTGCCGCACCTCCGTTCTGGACAAACTCCTGAAGCTGCTGCTCCTGCTTGCCCTTGAGCAGACGGTAGAAGGTCTGCTTGAGAAGGTCCAGCTCCTGTCTTGGAGAGTTGGTGGGGTCACCAAGTATCTCCTGCAGGCGTGTGATAACCTCCTCCATTGAGGCGGGTACCTTTATCTGCGGTGCCTCCTGCTCTGGTTCTGATATACTCTCTGCCTGATCCATTTCCTCGGTGGCAGTAATCTCAACCGTGTCTTCTGCTGCCTGTGGGGCTGCTGCGGTCATCTCGTTCTGAAGCTCATCCTGCTCAGGATTCACTGTTTTCTGGTCGTCCATCTTCTTGTAAAGTTTATAGATAACTGCAAATAAACGCAATAAAATTCAAATATCTGCTAAATAGATGGGAAATTTCACTGTTACGGCTTGAAATTAGGAGTGTTGGCCTAAAAAAACGCAGTCAGAGGCTGTCTCAGGGGCTAGGCTCTACGAAGCCTACTCGCTACGCCGTGAAATTCTAAAGCGCGGAACTCGCTGGCGCTCAGACATCCGCGTTTCCTCACGCATTTCACGGCTACTCGCTTAACGGCTTCTCCGAGAGACGCCCCTGAGGCAGTCTCTGACTGCGGCCTTGTTGCAATATCTCTGACTGCGGCTTTTAGAGATATCCAGTGGGTCAATGTACCTGTCCCTCTGACCCGCGGCGGACAAGGTGAAGCGCAATCCAGGCGATGGCTCCGCAAAGAAGGTATGTGGCGGTCTGTGCGGTATGCAGCACCAGCGCGAAGGTCTTGGCGTCATTGAGCGCCACGCCATAAAGAACCAGCATGCTGGTGATTGCGAAGTGCCAGGGACCTGCTCCGTTCGGGGTAGGCACCAGTACGGCAATGCTTCCGGCCACGAAGCATACCAGACCGGCCACCGGACCTACCTGTGATATTGAGCCGATGCAGTAGAATGCCAGATACATTTCCAGGTAGTAGCATACCCAGATTCCTACCGAATAGAAAAGGAAGAGCGGAAGGTTCCTTACCTGTCTGAGGGCTGCGAAACCAGACCAGAAGTCCTTGACGAACTGTACAATCTTTTTCCAGAGACTGAATCTGACACACAGCCACCAGCATACAGCCACTACTACGACAATGACGGCAGTCCATATCCAGAACGTGGGATCCTGGAGCAACGGCACGCTGGCCGAGGCTGTCTGGAGCGACTCTGACGCATCTGCCCCGGCTCCGGAGATATTGGCCTTGCCGGCGAAAAGGTCAATGAACTTGCCGCTCTGTGCAAGGACCGTACCTGCCGAGATGAGTACCAGGAGTATCATATCCACGAAACGCTCAGCCACCAGAGTGCCGAAACTCTTGCTGAAGGGTACCTTGTCGTACTGGTCAAGGATGGCGCAGCGGGATATCTCGCCCACGCGGGGGATGATGATGTTGGCGGCATAGCCGGTGAAGACCGTGAGAACCGTGTCGCGCCTTGGCACGTGGTAGCCTATTGGCTCAAGAAGCAGGTTCCATCGCAGTCCGCGAAGCAACGGGCCGATAATGCTGAATGCCAGAGCCATCCAGAGCCATCCCAGACGCATCTCTGAGAGTCCGTTCCTGAACTCGGAGAAATCGTAGTCGCGATATACAAAATAGAGTATGATTGCGGATATGATAAGAGATACTGCTATCTTAAGAGTGTTTGACAGAATCTTTTTCATAAGTGCGTCTGTTTTTTGGATAGTTTGTTTAATTTTGCAGCGTCAAGGAAACTCCGTGACGCACATTATGACGCAAAGTTAGCGGTTATTTCGCAACAAACCGGCTATTTGATGTATTTTGTGCTATTGTGGACCAACGCAGCCCCTCTATGGACGATACAGATGCGGATTGTAAGACCGAAAAAAGCATTAGGCCAGCACTTCCTTACGGATTTGGGAATTGCCGGCGCGATAGCGGATACAGTAGATTGCTGCGCCACTATTCCCGTACTTGAGATAGGGCCCGGAACAGGGGTCCTCACTCAGTTCCTGATTAAAAAAGAGAGGCCGTTCAAGGCCATTGAGCTTGATCGTGAGTCGGTTGAGTATCTTGGCACGCATTTTCCCCAGCTGGGCGACGCGCTGATTGAGGGCGATTTCCTGCGCCTGGACCTGAAGTCGCTGTTTGTTGGCGGGGAATTTGTCCTGACTGGTAATTATCCTTATAATATATCATCGCAGATATTCTTCAAGATGCTGGACAACAAGGACCTGATTCCCTGCTGTACCGGTATGCTGCAGCGCGAGGTGGCACAGCGTATATGTGCTGTTCCGGGAAACAAGTCATACGGTATTCTAAGTGTGCTGATTCAGGCCTGGTACGATGCCGAGTATCTGTTCACTGTGCGTCCGGATGTGTTTGACCCGCCTCCAAAAGTGCACAGCGCGGTTATCAGACTGAGGCGCAACGACCGTACGGAGCTGGGTTGTAACCCTGAGCTGTTCAAGCGGATTGTGAAGGGTACTTTCAACCAGAGGCGCAAGATGCTGCGTAACTCAATCCGCTCGTGCGTGGAGAAGGATGTCCCTCTGCCGGCCGGTCCCTGGATGGAGAAGAGGCCGGAGCAGCTGTCGGTTCAGGATTTCATAGAGCTGACAAATCTGATAGAGGCTGCCGCAGAGAAGTAGAAACGGAAGTGTTACCGGCAGGCACGATGCCTGCAAATTCTGGAAAATTATGGAGAGAGAGGATTTTCTGGACGATATTCTGAGACTTATTGAGGAGCAGGATGCCGTAGGGCTGAAGAGAGTGCTCGAGGAGATGCACCCGGCGGATATTGCCGAGCTGTGCAATACTCTTGACTTGGACGAGGCCCGTCTGGTCTATTCACAGCTGGACAAGGAGACCGCCGCCGACGTTCTCATCGAGATGGATGAGGATGCCCGAAAGGAGTATCTGGACCTGCTGCCGTCGGAGACCATCGCCAAGGACATCATCGACTATATGGATACCGATGATGCCGTGGATATTATCCAGGAGATGGACGAGGACAAGCAGGAGGAGGTGCTTGCCCACATTGAGGATATAGAGCAGGCGAGCGACATCGTTGACCTTCTGCAGTATGATGAGAACACCGCCGGTGGTCTGATGGGCACTGAGATGGTGGTGGTGAACGAGAATATGAGTATGCCCGAGTGTCTTCAGGAGATGCGCAAGCAGGCTGAGGACATGGACGAGATATACAATGTCTATGTGGTGGACGATGACGGCCGCCTGAAGGGCGTGTTTCCGCTCAAGAAGATGATTACCAACCCGTCGGTATCGAAGGTGAAGTATGTGATGGACGAGGATCTGTTCTCCACCAAGGTTGACACTCCGATAGACGATGTGGTGCAGATGATTGAGAAGTACAATCTGGTTGCTGTTCCTGTTATTGACAGCATAGGCCGTCTGCAGGGTCAGATTACCGTTGATGATGTGATTGATGAGTTGCGCGACCAGCAGGAGCACGATTATCAGATGGCCTCGGGTATTACCGGTGATGTGGAGACCGCCGACAGTGTGTGGAGGCAGGTCTCGGCACGAATTCCATGGCTGCTGATAGGTATGCTGGGCGGTATTGCCAACTCTATGCTGCTTGGCAGGTTTGAGAATACCTTTGCCACATACGCAGGCCTGCTTCTGTTCATCCCTCTTATTGGAGGTACAGGAGGTAATGTGGGGACACAGTCGTCCGCTCTTGTGGTGCAGGGACTTGCCAACGGCTCGCTCAATACATTAAATATATGGAGGCAGGTGTTCAAGGAGAGCCTTGTGGCCCTGCTGAATGCCGTAGTGCTGTCAGGCCTGGTTCTCGGATACAATATCATTAAGTTTGGCATAGGCGCGCCTGTCACCTGGGCTGTTCCTACAAGTATGTTCATTCTGGTGGTGGTGGGCACCCTGTGGGGTACGCTTCTGCCGCTGCTTTTTGAGAAGATACACATTGATCCTGCCATAGCCACAGGTCCGTTTGTTCAGATTACGAACGATTTGCTTGGAATAGCGATTTATATTTCGGTCATTTTGCTGATGGCTTAATAAATAATGTATATTTGCAGAGACATGGATTTTATTTTAATTCACTTTTAATATTTACAATTATGAAGAAAATCAAGACCTCTCTGGTTGCTGCCCTTCTTTGCGGCTCAATGCTTTTCACATCGTGTATCGGTTCCTTCTCTCTGTTCCACAAGGTACTTGACTGGAATCAGGGCTTGGGCAACAAGTTCGTCAACGAGCTGGTGTTCATTGCTTTCAACATTATTCCTGTTTACGGCGTGGCAACTGCCGTTGATGTTGTTATCCTGAACACAATTGAGTTCTGGAGCGGCCGCTCGGTGGCTCAGAATGAGACCAAGACCATTCAGGGTACAGACGGTGAGTATACAGTACAGAGCAGTGAGAACGGTTATTCAATCACCAAAGACGGTGAGACTGTAAACCTGGTATTCAACGAGGAGAACAACAGTTGGAGCTATTCAGACGGTAACGCTACTGCTGAGCTTATCCGCTTCAATGAGAACGGCACTGCTACTCTTGCAAACGGCAAGACCGTACAGGTTAATGCGGCTGGTGTTATGGCGGCTCGCGAGTCTGCTGATTACGGATATCTGGCAAATCGTTGATGGAGCATCCTGAAAATAGCGATGAATACAAGGGATTGGCGGTGAACAAGGGAGTGGAGCAACCCTCTTCCGTCAATCCTTACTTTAAGGGCCGGCAGTTCAGACGCCAGCCCAAATTGTCTGCGGCAGAGTATGTGGAGGGCATCCTGAAGGGCGATGTCTCTATCTTGGGCCGTGCCGTGACGCTGATAGAGAGTCTTTTGCCCGATGATCAGGCAATCGCGCAAGAGGTTATTGACAAATGCCTTCCTTTCTCGGGAAACTCCGTGCGCATAGGCATCAGCGGTGTGCCGGGTGCGGGAAAGAGCACCTCGATAGATGCCTTCGGCCTGCATGTCCTGAAGGATGGCGGAAAGCTTGCGGTGCTGGCTATTGACCCAAGCTCTGAGCGCAGCAAGGGCAGTATCCTTGGCGACAAGACCAGGATGGAACGCCTGTCTGTGCATCCGTCGGCCTTTATACGTCCCAGCCCGTCGGCCGGTAGTCTGGGTGGCGTGGCCCGTAAGACGCGCGAGACAATAGTGCTTTGCGAGGCGGCTGGCTACGACAAGATTTTTGTGGAGACAGTGGGAGTGGGACAGAGCGAGACTGCCGTTCATTCGATGGTGGATTTCTTTCTGCTTATCCAGCTGGCTGGAACGGGTGATGAGCTGCAGGGCATAAAGCGTGGCATTATGGAGATGGCTGATGGCATTGCCATAAACAAGGCCGATGGCGATAATGCCGATAAGGCAGAGCTGGCCGCACGTCAGTTCCGCAATGCGCTACATCTGTTCCCTGTACCTGAAAGCGGGTGGACACCACAGGTGGTTACCTATTCCGGCTTTTATGAGTTGCGAATAAAAGAGGTATGGGATATGGTGTGGGCCTACATCGACTTCGTAAAGAAGAACGGCTACTTTGCGCATCGCAGGAATGAGCAGGCCAAGTATTGGATGTATGAGTCCATTAACGAGACTCTGAAGAACGGTTTCTACAATAATCCTGTGATTGCCGGAATGCTTGCCGCCAAAGAGCAGCAGGTGCTTGACGGTGAGCTGACGTCTTTTGCCGCCGCAAGGCAGTTACTGGACATCTACAAGCTCCAGTAGTCTCTGACGGCACTGCTCCATCAGCCATTTAGGGGTGGATGTGGCGCCGCAGATACCTATGTTTTCCGTATTCCGGAGCATTTCCGGTGTTATATCCGCGGGTCCCTCTACCGAGAAGGTCCGCGGATTTACTTCCGTGCACTCCTTGAGCAGGACCTTGCCGTTTGAGCTCTTCTGGCCGCTCACGAATATGATGACCTGATGGCTGGAGGCAAACTCGCGTATGTGCTCCCGGCGGTGTGATACCTGTCCGCAGATGGTGTTGAAGTAGGTTAATGTGGCTCCGGAGAGCATTCTGGACTGGAGTGTCTCAATTATCTTCTCGTATCCGCCAGACGATTTCGTAGTCTGAGAGTAGAGGAAAATGTCGTGACTGAAGTCTATCTCGGAGATGTCACCGTCAGTTTCCAGCACGATGGCCGTACCATCGGTCTGACCGACAAGTCCAAGCACCTCGGCGTGTCCTTTCTGACCGTAGATTACAATCTGTTGTCTTTTGTGGTCAATCTTGCTGTATTGCTCCTTTATGCGTTTCTGCAGTTTCAGTACAACGGGGCAGGTGGCGTCGATCAGAGTGATGTTGTTGGCCTGTGCGGTCTGGTATGTGGCTGGCGGCTCACCGTGGGCACGCAGGAGAACACGCGCGTTGTGCATATTGTCGAACTCTATATGACTTACGGTGTTGAGACCCATACGGGAAAGCCTGTCACATTCCATTCCATTGTGTACGATGTCGCCTAGGCAATAGAGCTCGTTGCCCTGACGCAACTCCTCCTCGGCCTTTCCTATGGCGGACAGAACGCCGAAGCAGAACCCTGAGTCCTTGTCAATCTCTATTGTCATCTGTGGTTGCCTGTCATTTGTTGACTGCCTCGTTGAAACGTGCCATCAGCCACTCGTCCTGCTGCTCAATAGTCATTTCGCTGTTGTCAAGCACAAGGGCATCGTCTGCCTTTCTCAGTGGCGACACCTCGCGGTGTGAGTCTATGTAGTCTCGCTCGCGGACATTCTGCAGCACCTCCTGGAATGTGGTGGAGCTGCCTTTTGCGGTAAGCTCATCGAACCTGCGCTGTGCCCTGACGGTGTCTGAGGCTGTTACGAAAATCTTGAGCTCGGCGTTTGGATATACTGTGGTGCCTATGTCGCGTCCGTCCATTACAATGCCTTTCTGCCGGCCCATCTGACGCTGCTGCTCAACCATAGCCTCGCGTACAAATCCGATGGCTGAGATGGGACTGACCTTGCCGGAGACCTCCATTCCGCGTATCTCCTGCTCAACAGACTCCCCGTTCAGCATAGTCTGCTGCCTGCCGTCGCTGTCGGTCTGGAAAGAGATGTGTATCTGGGGCATTCTGGCCTGAAGTGTCTGGGTGTCAATACTGCCGTCCGGTGCGAACAGACCGCCACGGATGGCAAACAGCGTGACAGCGCGGTACATAGCGCCGGTGTCCACGTATGTGTATCCGGTCTTTGCCGCAAGGCTCTTTGCCATAGTGCTCTTGCCGCAGGATGAATGTCCGTCGATGGCTACTATTATTTTTCTCATATTGTGCTAGATGTTGATTGCGAAGTTGAACAATAGTGATGATGTGGATACCTGGAACTTGCCGAATGAGAGTCCGAACTGCATCTTGTTGAGTCTGATGCCTCCTCCTATTGACATTCCAGTCAGGCCCTTGCGGCTGCCGGTGGAGAGCTCGGCATGGTATCGCGCATTATATCCAAGCGCCACGTAGATATTGTCTGTTATCAGAATGTCTGCTCCAAAGCTGAGATGCCGCAGGAAAATGTCGCCTGCCGTCAGTTCTCCATCGGCGCTGTAGAAATCGGACTGGCTCCATTTGTTCAGCCTGTCCATAGTGAGGGTGAGACGGATGGGGGCGTGTGAGAGCCTGACCGACACTCCGGCTGTGATGTTGAATGGAAGCTGCTCGCGTATATCCTGGAACGGCTTAAGCTGGCCACCGATATTTGTGAAGGTGAGTCCTGCGCTCAGAAGACCTGACGGAGAGGTGTAGATAAGGCCCAGGTCGGCAGCCATTGCGAACGATGAGTAGGATCTGTAGTTGGAGTAAATCATACGCATTGTGACTCCTCCGTTCCAGTGCTCTCCCAACTGATATCCGTAAGTGCCGCTCAGGGCAATGTCGCGGGAGCCGAATGTGCCTGTGACATTACCGTAGATATCTGTCTGGTCTGACACTCCATAGCTTATGTATCTGGCTGATGCGGCAAATGCAGACCGCTTGCCTGCCACGTTGCAGTATTGCGCGCCGGCTGCGGTTGTTCCTGCCAGCCAGGTCATGACGTTGAGGCCCAGCATTCTTGAGCTTGTGGCCGTGATTGTAGCCGGGTTGGAATAGACGAGTGTGGGGTCATCCTGCAACAATGATACCGTACGGCCTCCCAGCGAGGCCTCGTGTGCCGAGCGTGTCAGTTCCAGAAATCCGAATGCCGATGTCTGGTTGTCTGCGCCGGCCGCTGCCGTGCAAGCAATCAATAATAGGAATGACAATAGCTTTTTTCTCACGTGATTTGTCTTTGTCTGTAAGCGCGAAGATACATTAAAATCTTTTTTGGGGAGATACGTTCGGGCGTTTTTCGTTACAATACCGTCACATTGCTTTTAAGTTGGCCAAAATTTCAGAAAAATTAGGAGATTTTGTCTTGCGCAACAAAAAAAGCATTAATTTTGCAAACAACCGAAAAAGTTAAAAAACAATAATAGAGTAGGATTATGGAAATTAAGAAATCAGAGAAAGCGGATCTTGAGAAAGGAAAGTCAACCGCTCTACTTATCGGTTTCGTTATGGTCCTGGCGTTGCTTTTCGTGGCGTTGGAGTGGACACAGCGTGACAAGAAGATTGACCTTAGCGGTCTGATCGTGGCGGAAGTCTCATTAGAAGAGGAGATGGTTCCTATCACACTTCCTGAGAAGAAGACCGTTCCGCCTCCACCACAGTCAGTAACAGTGGCTGATATCATTGAGATCGTTGAGGATGATGCCGATATCGAGGAGACCACCATTGCATCTACTGAGGACCAGACTGAGTATATCGAGATTAAGGATATCGAGAACATCGTCGTTGAGGAAGAGCCTGAGGAAGAGGCTCCCTTCATGGTCGTTGAGAAGATGCCTGAGTTCCCGGGCGGTATGACAGCCTTGATGCAGTATCTGCAGAAGAACATCAAGTATCCGGCAGTTTGCCGTGAGAACAACATCCAGGGTCGTGTACTTATTCAGTTCATCGTTAACAGAGACGGTACCATTGTTGAGCCCGAGGTTGTGAAGAGTGTTAACCCGTATCTTGACAAGGAGGCTCTGCGTGTTATCTCAGGTATGCCGAAGTGGTCACCGGGTGAGCAGCGTGGTAAACCTGTACGTGTAAAGTACACGGTGCCTGTAAACTTCAAGTTGAACTAATCAGACTTGTTATAAGAAAAGGGGCTTGCGGGCCCCTTTTTCGTTATTATCCTTGATGTATATGATGAGACCTGCTGATATTATTGGAAGATTCCAGACTTATCTGGGTGGACTGGATATTCCGGCTGAGCCGGAGGGACTGTATGCGCCGGTGCGCTATGCATTGTCGCTGGGTGGTAAGCGGATGCGCCCGCTGCTGATGGCGATGGCCTATAATTTATATAAGGAGGATGTGGAATGCTGTTTTGACGCGGCCTGCGGCATTGAGATATTTCACAACTTTACATTGCTCCACGATGATGTGATGGACAGGGCCGAGATGCGCAGGGGAATGCCTACGGTTCACGTCAGATGGAATGAGAATACAGCCATCCTGTCTGGTGACGTGATGCTGGTGCTTGCATATAAGTGTCTGGGGCGTGTTCCTGAACAATATCTGGGTAAGGTTATGGAGGTGGCCGGCGAGGCATTCATAGGGGTTCATGAGGGGCAGCAGCTCGATATGGACTTTGAGAGCCGGAATGATGTGACCATACCTGAGTATATGGAGATGATCCGTCTGAAGACCTCGGTTCTACCGGCTGCCGCGCTGAGAATAGGCGCCATCATAGGTGGCGCGTCGGAGCGCGATGCCAAGGCACTGTACGGCTTCGGCGAGAAGATGGGGCTGGCTTTCCAGCTCAGGGATGACCTGCTTGACGTATATGGAGACAGCAAGGTGTTCGGAAAGAAGATAGGCGGAGACATCCTTTGCAATAAGAAGACGTTCCTGTATATAATGTCGCGTACTCTGGCCGGTGATGAGCAGAATGCCGCTCTTGACAGATGGGCTGAATATGATGGCTCTGATGAGCAGGCCAAGATATCCGCGGTTACGTCAATATATAATGAGCTTGGTGTGCGCGGACGCTGCGAGGACAAGATAGATGAGCTTTACCGTGAGGCTTTGTCGCTATTGGATAAGGTGGGTCTTCCGGTAGAACGCCTGGCAACTCTTAAGGATTATGCCTGCAGTTTGATAGACAGACAATTGTAATTTCAATAGCATGCCATATAGAAGACTTCCGAATACAGATAAGGCCCGTATATGGGCAATGGAGACCGCTATAGAGAAAATGCGCGGATCGGACTATTACGCTCCTGTGATATCGCCGGATGTGATGGCCAAGGCGGAACGTCTTTTGTATCAGTTCAAGAATGCCAACACAAAGTATCTGGCAAATCTGGAGCGGCAGCTTACATTCTCGCGCTCGGATACATATAGGAACAGGCTGAAGACGGCCAGGATGTATGTGTCACATTTTATTATGGTGTTTAATATGTGCATCAAGAGAAAGGAATTCAAAGTATCTGACCGCACCTATTACTCAATGCCTGAGGATATGACTGACCTGCCTGATTTGTCGAGTGATGTGGCGGTGCTCAAGTGGTGCGAGAATGTTATCAGGGGCGAGCGGGCCCGGACAGGACGTGGTGGCATACCTATATATAATCCATCTGTTGCCAAACTCGCCGTGCATTATGATTTGTTCAATGAGCAGTATCAGCAGCACAATACTCTTAAGTCGCTTACCGACGAGAGCCTGCGTGAGGTCTCTGCCATGCGTCCGGAGGCAGACGCGATGATTCTTGAGATGTGGAACTCCATTGAGAGGTATTTCTCGGATCTTTGTGGCGAGAAACGTTTGAACGCTTGCCGCGAGTACGGCATCATATATTATTATAGAAAGGGTGAGAAGACTGATTGACACTCACTCCCACATTTTCCTGGAGGAGTTTGCGGCCGATCTGGATGAAGTTGTACGGCGGGCGGCTGATGTAGGCATTGACACTTTCGTGATGCCGAACATCAATCTTGCCTCTTTTCCCGATGTGATGCGGGTGTGCGGGATGTACCCGGACAAGTGTCACGCTACGATTGGATTGCATCCTACGGATCTGACAGATGATTTCAGGACAGAGTTGGACAACTTGTATGATATCCTGAAAGGAAACCGCCGGGAGAATTGGACTCTACCGATATGCGCTATTGGTGAGGTGGGGCTTGACTTGTACTGGAAACAGGACGACCTGGCGCGTCAGCAGGAGGCTTTTGAGCGTCAGATTGAATGGGCTCTGGAGTTTGACCTGCCTTTGATAATTCATTCCAGATCCGCGTTCAGCCAACTGTGCGATGTGCTTGACAAATACAGTGATACGCCGCTTCGCGGTGTGTTCCATTGCTTCTCGGGCGGTGCGGAAGAGGCGATGAGACTGATGGAATATCCCGGTTTTATGTTCGGCATAGGCGGTGTGCTTACGTACCGCAAGTCTGAGCTGCCATTGTCTCTGCCGCTGATTCCACGCGACAGGGTGATTGCCGAGACGGATTGCCCGTATCTCTCGCCGGTTCCTTTCCGCGGGCAGAGAAACGAGCCTTCGTTTATGCTGAAGGTGGCGGAAAGAATGGCTGAGCTGTGGCAGGCGTCGGTTGGTGAGGTGGCCGATGTGACATCGCGGAATGCACTTAGGCTGTTCGGCATACAATAACATCGTATTGTTTACGTTTTATCTGTACCTGCTCATTAAAAGACAGGCAATTGCAGATGAGAAATATCAGAAATATACGTACGGTATTGATACTTGTGGCTATCGCCATAGCACTGTTCTCGTTGCTGGTGTCTCACTCCCTGGTGAGAGACCTGCAGCAGGAGGAGCACAACAAGATGGAGATTTTCGCAGGGGCATACCGGGCAATCAACGAGGCTACCGACGATACGGACCTGACTCTTGTGCAGTCCATTATTACCGGCAACAATACCATTCCAATAATAGTATTGGATGACAATGGAGTTGTGGAGAATTTCCTGAACATAGAGATTCATAGCGCTGATACGCTGGCGTATCTTTCCAAGAGGGCTGTACAGATGCGCGAGAAGGGCAATTCCATTAGAATATATCACGAGCAACAGGGCTCGGGACGTTATACAGAGGTGTGCTTTGACGACTCTCTTATGTTGAACAGGCTTACGGTCTATCCATACATTCAGCTTGGAGTGGTCTCAATATTCGTTCTTATTGCCATATTCGCTCTGCTGAGTTTTAAGAAGACTGAGCAGAACAGAGTCTGGGTGGGACTGTCCAAGGAGACAGCGCATCAGCTGGGCACACCTATATCTTCGCTTATGGCCTGGACGGAGCTCCTGAAGGATAAGTACGATGGAGATGAGCTGATAACCGAGATGAGCAAGGATGTGAGCCGTCTGGAGACCATTGCGGAGCGTTTCTCAAAGGTGGGCTCAATGCCGGACCCTGTGGCAGAGGACGTGGCTGTGGTGCTGGACCGGGCTTTGGGCTATATTGAGCGCCGCTCTCCGGCTACCGTACATTTTGTGAGGAATTTCCCGCAGACACCTGTGATAGTGAAAATGAATGCTCCGCTCTTTGAGTGGGTGGTGGAGAATCTGTGCAAGAATGCCGTTGATGCAATGGATGGCAGCGGCGTACTGACCATTGATCTTTTTGAGGACAGTGACAATGCATATATTGAGGTGGCGGATACCGGAAAGGGAATAGCAAAAGGCTCGTTCAAGACGGTGTTCCAGCCAGGCTTTACAACCAAGAAGCGTGGTTGGGGGCTCGGGCTCTCACTGGCGAAACGCATTGTTGAGGAATATCATAAGGGACGCATCTTTGTGAAAAAGTCGGAACAGGGCAAGGGTACTGTGTTCAGAGTAGAGCTGAGAAAATAAAAAGTCTTTTTAGCACCGCATTAAAATAATATTTGTATCTTTGTGGCCCGAAAAAAATTGCTCAATGGGAAAACTGGGCGCATACAAGGTTGATTTAAAGGGCCAAAAGGATGCTGTGGCATCGTATAGATGGCTTGTTGACAGCGATTTCTTCTCTGCCTTGGACGTGGAGGATATTCGTAGCGGCCGCGTTGACGTTTCCCTTGAGGTGACAAAAGTCTCCGGTCAGTATAAACTGGAATTTGCGATTAATGGGTATGTTATTGTGCCGTGCGACCGCTGTCTGGATGATATGTCTCAGGAGATAGAGACTACGGGAGACTTGAAAGTCAGGTTGGGAGAAGACTTTGCCGATGATGGTGATGTCGTAGTGGTTCCTGAGGTTTCGGGAGATATTAATGTGGCGTGGTACATCTATGAGTACATTTCTTTGGCTGTTCCTTTGAAGCACGTGCATGTGCCGGGGAAATGCAATCAGGAGATGTCTGAGCAGCTTAGTCGTCACAAGGCACCTGAGGATGGCGAGGATGAGCGGGGCAAAGAGACTGTAGATCCGCGTTGGGCAGATTTGGAGAATTTGAATATTGAAGATAAAGATTAAATATATAACAATTAAAAATTAAAGAAAATGGCACATCCTAAAAGAAGGCAGTCAAAGACTAGAACTGCCAAAAGAAGATCCCATGATCATGCAATTGCTCCGACATTGGCAATTTGCCCAAACTGTGGCGCCTGGCACGTATATCACACCGTATGCGGTGAGTGTGGCTATTACAGAGGCAAGCTGGCCGTTGTAAAAGAGGCTGTTGCTGAATAATATTCAATGGAATGAGAGAAACGCACCGCTCGCGATGCGTTTTTTTTATATATTCGCGGAATATGCATAAGGCCGGATTCGTAAATATTGTAGGTAATCCAAACGTAGGAAAATCCACTCTGATGAACCTGTTGGTGGGGGAGCACATATCCATCGCCACTTTCAAGGCTCAGACTACCCGTCATCGTATTATGGGTATTGTGAATACAGAGGAGTCGCAGATTGTCTTCTCAGATACTCCAGGAGTGCTGAAACCGAATTACAAGCTGCAGGAGTCTATGCTGGCATTCTCTGAGTCTGCTCTGGTGGATGCCGATGTGTTGCTCTATATGACAGATGTGGTAGAGAAGACCGACAAGAATGCGGAGTTTTTAAGCAAGGTAAGTCATCTTACCGTACCGGTGCTTGTGCTTATCAATAAGATTGACTTGTCAGACCAGGCCTCGCTTGAGGCTATGGTAAGCGCCTGGCATGAGATATTGCCCTCAGCTGAGATAATACCGATATGCGCTAAGACAGGTTTCGGTATTGAATATGTCCAGAAGAGAATCAATGAGCTGATTCCACCGTCTCCACCTTATTTTGATAAAGACCAGCTTACGGACAAGCCTGCCCGTTTTTTCGTATCTGAGATTATTCGCGAGAAGATACTGCTTAACTATGACAAGGAGATACCTTATTCTGTTGAGGTGGTGGTTGAGCAGTTCAAAGAGAATCGTAGCAGGATTCTGATCAATACGGTTGTCTATGTGGAGCGTGAGTCGCAGAAAGCAATTCTGATTGGCCATGAGGGTGGCGCGATGAAGAAAGTGGCGATGTCTGCAAGGAAGGATCTGGAGCAGTTCTTTGGAAAGAAGATTTTTCTGGAGATATTCGTTAAGGTGGACAAGAACTGGCGCAGTTCAGACAGAGAACTGGCTAATTTTGGGTATAATCCTCAGTAAAAGTTTGCTATGGGAAATTTAGTCGCAATCGTAGGCCGCCCGAATGTGGGCAAATCGACTCTTTTCAATCGTCTCACACAGACGAGACTTGCCATTGTTGATGATGAGGCCGGTACCACCCGTGATCGCCAGTACGGCAAGTGCGAGTGGGGCGGACGTCAGTTCTCGGTGGTTGATACCGGAGGCTGGGTTGTCAATTCTGATGATGTGTTCGAGGAGGAGATTCGTAAGCAGGTAGAGGTGGCAATAGATGAGGCTGACCTGATACTTTTTCTGGTTGATATCCGCAACGGTATGACCGATCTTGACGCGCAGGTAGGAAAGATTCTGCGCAAGGCCTCCACACCTGTCATTCTGGTGGCCAACAAAATGGATTCTTTCGACTTGCAATATGCGGCAGCCGAGTTCTACAAGCTTGGGCTAGGAGATCCGGTATGTATGTCGGCAGCCAACGGAAGCGGTTCGGGAGAGTTACTTGACCTTGTAGTGTCAAAACTGGTGGACAAGCCTGAGGATGTTACCGACGAGGAGATTCCTCGCTTTGCTGTGATAGGCCGCCCGAATGTGGGAAAGAGCTCTATAGTAAATGCATTCATCGGTGAGGACAGACACATTGTGACAGACATAGCCGGTACCACCCGTGACTCGATATATACCCGATACGATAAGTTCGGCTTTGATTTCTATCTGGTTGATACTGCCGGAATCAGAAAGAAAAGCAAGGTTGAGGAAGATCTTGAGTTCTATTCAGTGATGCGCTCTATCAGGGCGATAGAGAACTCTGATGTGTGTATACTGATGCTGGATGCCACGCGTGGCATTGAGAGCCAGGATATGAACATCGTCTCTTTGGTGTTGAGGAATCAGAAGGGACTGGTAGTAGTGGTGAACAAATGGGACCTTATTGAGGACAGATCGGCTACGGTAATGCACAACTACGAGGATGCCATCCGCTCCAGGCTGGCGCCGTTCAGCGATTTTCCGATAGTATTCACGTCTGTCATCAGCAAGCAGCGAATTATGAAGGTACTTGAGCTGGCAAAGGAGGTGTATGTGCATCGCTCGTTCCACGTATCTACCGGTAAGTTCAATGCTGAGATGCTTCCTCTGATTGAGGCATATCCGCCACCATCAATCAAAGGTAAATACATCAAGATAAAGTATTGCATGCAGTTGCAGGGTCCGAGCATTCCGTCGTTCATTTTCTTCGCAAATCTGCCGCAGTACGTCAAGGAGCCTTATAAGAGATTCCTTGAGAACAAGATACGTGAGAAGTGGAATTTCTCTGGTACTCCAATCAATATATTTATCCGTCAGAAATAATATCGTACCGTATTCCTGTCAGGGAATGAGTATTTTTCTGGAGCGGCCATCGTATTGAACCAGATGTATTCCCGAGGGAAGTGCCACTATCAGGCTGCCGTATGTGTCAAGCTCTGTCTTTCCTGTAAGTGAGCAGACTGTGATGCGCGTGGTGGCCTGCGCGTTTATCTTGAGCATGCCATCAGCTGTGACAGATACCGTTGTCCGCTGTTCCGGAACGGCTTGAATCTCAGTGGCGCCCGGTATGCTGAACGATGCCACTCCCTCTGAATACCTGATCCCTGTTATGGAGCTGACGGTAAAATGGCCTCCTGCGGATGCGGGCGGGTTACTCCATAGTGTAAGGCTGTCGTTATTGTTGTAAGGGTAGAGGTCGCTGGATTGGGTATCGGAGTATAGGTGGTTGTCTGCCGGCAGGACAGTATAGCCTGGGCTTTTGCTGTTTGTGTTTACTCCGTTGTTGCGCCATTTCCGCTTGTCGTAAGATACAGCTGTGGCCAAAAGTCCTGCAGCCTCCTGATATTTGAACCATCCTGTCCTGTCGTGACATTCAAGAATAATGTATTTGTCAGGGTCGTCGGTAGGCAGCCTGTAGGCGATACTGGTCTTTCCTATATCCTCAAGACTGTATCTTCCCGGGGAATGAAGGGTAGGTATGTCCATCCATCCAATTGAAAAACGCTCGAGTGCGCTCATCCCGACTGGCGAGAACCCGTAGTTTGCGTAAACGCCGTTGTCCATTATGCTCCAGTCAAAGATGAAATTGGCGCCAGTGCTTGTGTCGTAGAAATCGGGTAGTCCAATTATGTGGCAGAACTCGTGACAGAATGGGCCGATGCCGTCTATTATGTCCTCGCTGTCGTAAAACAACTCGCATGAGCAGATATAGTTGCGGATTCTTGTGCCGTCAAGATTCAGGTTGATGGAGGATGCGTGTGGCCAGATGGTGTTTGGGTCGGAGCCGGCGTAGTTCTCTCCGCGTCCGGCATAGATGAGATATACGAAATCAACCACCCCATCTCCGTCGGAATCGTACTCTTTGGGGTCAAACAGTCCTTGGCTGTAGGCTTTTGAGCATATTTCGGCTACTAGCCACGCCGTGCCTTCGAAGTCTGTTCCGCCTTTGTTCCTGCCATAATGAATGTAGCTGCTGTCCGCTCTTACTGGTCCTACTACTTGAAATGAGGGGGTGAACAGGCCGTATGACTGAGCCTCAAAATAGTCACGTGCGCTTCCTTCTACAATAATCTGAGTGTCTTGGTAGATTATTTCATAGTGATATCCTTTCTGGTTCAACTGACTGTCAATTTTGCGCAGTATGGCCACAGAGTCCATTGTGAAAGGTCTGTCAGGAAAATCAGCGAGCAGGACCAGGCCGCGCCTCTCTCCTTTTGCCTTGAATCCAGTCAGGGAATACTCTCCGGGTGTCGCCTCCTGAGTCTCAAAGTACTCTTTTGCTGTCATGCATGCGGCTGCCACACACTTCTCTGCATAGCCTCGGTCGCTGATGTCGTGTGCGAGCATTCCACCGGCTGCCGTACCGTAGGCGTTGGTACGTGTGATATACCTGTAACTGCCGTCCACTGCTTTTGTGACTGCTATTCCATCGGTAGTGTGTAAAATGTGAAGGCGCTCGTCTCCCGCAGACATAAGGTGAAGGGCGCTTCCGTCAGGCTGATGAACGGGAATTACGTTCTTACGTACTGGTACCGCAACAGCTGTTGCCGCTGCTAATACTATGGTGAATAGAAGAACGGTAAGTCTGACGCGTGCCATCAATTTGTCAGAGTTGGAAATTCTTTTTTCTCAGCACAAAATTCTGACTGAGATATTTGGCCCTTACCGTAGGATTGGCGGCAAGCTCCTCGGGAGTGCCGTGTACCAGGATTCGTCCCTCAAATAGCAGGTAGGCACGGTCTGTGATGCTCAATGTCTCGTGCACGTTGTGGTCAGTGATGAGGATACCGATGTTGCGGTATTTGAGTTTCCAGACAATCTGCTGTATATCCTCAACCGCAATCGGGTCAACGCCCGCGAACGGCTCATCCAGCATTATGAACTTAGGCTCAATGGCCAGGCATCTGGCTATCTCGGTACGTCTGCGCTCGCCTCCTGAGAGTCTGTCTCCGAGATTCTTGCGGACCTTCTGCAGACTGAACTCCTCAATCAGACTCTCCAGCTTCTCGCGTTGGTAGTCAATAGGTTTGCCGGTAAGCTCAAGGACCGATGCGATGTTGTCCTCGACACTCATCTTGCGGAATACGCTGGCCTCCTGCGCAAGGTATCCGATGCCTTTTCTGGCACGCTTGTAAACCGGATACTCGGTGATGTCCTCATCGTTGAGGAATATGCGCCCCTCGTTCGGCGTGATAAGTCCGGTGGTCATATAGAACGATGTTGTCTTTCCTGCACCGTTAGGTCCGAGCAGACCTACTATCTCGCCTTGCTTTACGTTGATGGATACGTGATTCACCACTGTGCGCTTTCCATAACGCTTAACCAGATTCTCTGTGTGGAGAATCATTGGCTCCTGACTGGCTGTGAGGTTTTCTTCCATATCCGTAATATGTTTTAGAACGACAAAGATAGTGGAAAGATGGCACAAGTAATGTCTTGCTATTTAATAATTGCTAATTGTTCCATCAAATTTGGTGGATTGTGATTATTGGTTTAATTTCGCGCCTTATTAGGGAAGGGTATTCTCTGCCCCAAGGTACAGTAGATATTTACAAACCAAAATAACTAAGATGAACATTTCATTTGAGAATGTAAGCAAGGTACAGGGCCTGCTTACCATCAACCTTGAGAAGGCTGATTATCAGGAGAGTCTTGAGAAATCACTGAAAGAGTACAGAAAGAAAGCGTCAATGCCGGGCTTCCGTCCGGGCATGGTTCCTATGAGCCTGATTCAGAAGATGTACGGCAAGGCCATCAAGGCTGAGGAAATCAATAAGGTGCTGCAGGATAAGGTTATGTCTTACATCAAGGACAATAAGATTGATATGCTGGGTGAGCCGATGCCGAACGATGAGAAGGAGCAGGGCCAGAGCATGGATGATGACAACTTCACTTTCTGCTTTGACATTGCCATAGCTCCGGAGTTTGATGCTTCTGTAGGTAAGGACGACACCATTCCATACTATGAGATTCAGGTGACAGACGATATGGTAAACGGCCAGATAAGCAGCTATACCCAGCGTACCGGCACATATCAGAAGGTTGATGTATATCAGGCAAACGATATGATGAAGGGCCGTCTTGTTGAGCTGGCAGCCGACGGTAAGGATCTTGAGGGCGGAATTGTGGTTGAGGATACAGCCCTGATGCCCTCATATTTCGCTGACGATGCCGTCAAGGCTCTGTTCGAGGGTAAGAAGACCGGTGATATGGTTGTGTTCAATCCGTCAGCCGCATACGCGGGAAACGCTGTTCAGCTCTCATCACTGCTTGCAAAGAGCAAGGAGGAGGCTGAGAATATCAAGTCTGATTTCTCATTCACAATATCAGAGATCACCCGCTATATACCGGGCGAGCTGAATCAGGAGCTTTTTGACCAGATCTACGGAAAGGACACCGTAAAGAGCGAGGATGAGTTCCGCGCAAAGGTGCGTGAGTCTTTGGAGAAGAGCTTTGTTCCGGACTGCGACTATCGCTTCCTGCTTGATGTACGCGAGTATCTTACAGGCAGAATTGGTAAGCTGGAGTATGCCGATGAGTTGCTGAAGCGTATTATGCGCGCCAATAAGGGACAGGACGAGAAGGATGATATTGACGAGACATTTGAGAAGAGCCTTGAGGAACTTACCTGGCATCTTGTAAAGGAGAAGCTGGTGAGCGCCAACAACATAAGGATTGAGGAGGAGGATGTGATGGAGCAGGCACGCGAGGCAACCCGCGCGCAGTTCGCACAGTATGGAATGATGGAGCTTCCGGCAGAGCTTCTGGACAACTATGCAAAGGAGATGCTCAAGAAGCGTGAGACTGTTGACGGTCTTGTAAACCGCGCCGTTGAGAACAAACTGTCAGCCGCACTGAAGTCTCAGGTCAAGCTGAAGAAGAAAAAGGTATCGATGGAGGAATTCAATAAGCTTTTTGAGCCTGACGTAGAGAAGACTGCAAAAAAGTCCTCCAAGAAGGCTGCTATGAAAGATGAGTAATATTGCATTTTATGGACGATTTTAGAAAATTCGCTACACGCCATCTGGGTATGAGCGGGCAGACGCTGGACGATGTTGTCAAGGCAGAGGCCCAGTATCTGAATCCTTACATTCTGGAGGAGCGCCAGCTGAACGTTACTCAGATGGATGTCTTCTCAAGACTTATGATGGACCGCATCATCTTCTTGGGTACGGAGATAAACGACTATACCGCCAATACCATTCAGGCACAGTTGCTTTATCTGGACTCGGTGGATTCATCGAAGGATATATCCATTTACCTGAACTCACCGGGTGGCTCGGTAAGCGCAGGTTTGGGTATCTATGATACGATGCAGTTCATAAGCAGCCCGGTGGCGACAATCTGCACCGGTATGGCGGCCAGTATGGCAGCCGTGCTCCTTGTGGCCGGTCACGAGGGCAAGCGCTCGGCGCTGCCTCACAGCCGCGTGATGATTCATCAGCCTATGGGAGGAGTCCAAGGTCAGGCCAGCGATATAGAGATTACCGCCCGTGAGATTCAGAAATTGAAGAAAGAGCTGTACAGCATAATTGCTGAGCATTCACATACCCCGTTTGACAAGGTATGGGCAGACAGTGACCGCGATTACTGGATGACCGCACAGGAGGCCAAGGAGTACGGAATGATTGATCAGGTATTGGAAAAGCGTAAGTAATGCCGGCTAAGATTCAGAATCATTGTTCGTTTTGCGGAAGGTCCGAGAAGGAGGTCGGCTTTCTTCTGGGCGGTCTGGATGGGTATATCTGCAATGAATGCGCAGAGCAGGCTCACGAGATTATCAGGGAATCGCTCAAGGGGAAGAAGTCCAAGGAGTTTCAGCTGAAGATTCCGAAACCTGTTGAGATAAAGGAGTATCTGGACCAGTATGTCATCGGCCAGGATGAGGCCAAAAGGTATCTGTCTGTAGCTGTTTACAATCATTACAAACGAGTTACGCATAGAGATGGAGACAATGCCGGCATAGAGAAGAGTAACATAATTCTTGTAGGTTCTACTGGAACCGGCAAGACTCTTCTGGCCCGGACTATCGCCCGTTTCCTGAAGGTTCCTTTCACCATTGTTGACGCTACGGTGCTTACAGAGGCTGGATATGTTGGTGAGGATGTTGAGAGCATACTCTCCCGCCTGCTTCAGGTTGCCGACTACGATGTTGACGCCGCTCAGCGTGGCATTGTCTTTATTGATGAGATAGACAAGATTGCCCGCAAGAACGATAATCCTTCCATTACACGCGATGTGAGCGGCGAGGGCGTGCAGCAGGGACTCCTGAAACTGTTGGAGGGCTCTGTAGTGAATGTTCCGCCACAAGGTGGCAGAAAACATCCTGAGCAGAAATTCATTCAGGTAGATACCAGCAATATTCTTTTTATCTGTGGCGGCGCGTTTGACGGCATAGAGCAGAAGATTGCCCAGCGACTCAATACCCAGGTGGTTGGATTTGAGGCTACAGGTGAGAGAGAGAAAATAGACCGTGGCAATATGATGCGCTATGTGGCTCCACAGGACCTGAAGTCTTTCGGAATGATTCCTGAGATTGTGGGCCGTCTGCCGATAGTCACATATCTGGAACCACTGGACAGGGACGCGCTCAGGAGGATTCTTACAGAGCCTAAGAATTCACTGACAAGGCAGTACACTCAGCTGTTCAAGATGGATGGCATTGATCTGTCGTTCCAGCCTGAAATGCTGGATTTCGTGGTTGACAAGGCCATTGAGTTCAAACTTGGCGCCCGTGGCCTGCGCTCAATAGTGGAGACAATAATGATGGATGCCATGTATAGCCTTCCTTCTGAGCGTCCCGAAAAGTTTGAGGTTACCGCGGAATATGCGCGTGAGCAGTTGGAAAAAGCCGATGGGGCACGTCTGAAATCGGTCTGATTGTAGCAGAAACAAGTTTTTTGATAAAAAAACAGTGTAAGATTTGGTGATATCACCGAGATGTTCATAACTTTGTTATGGATACCCTAAAATGGGTAGATGTTTAATATGGCTGATAAATACAATTTACTTGAGACGCTGAAGGTCCATTTCGGATTTGACAAGTTCAAAGGGGATCAGGAGGCGATTATTCGGAACCTTCTGGCCGGCAACAATACTTTTGTGCTGATGCCTACCGGAGGAGGAAAGTCGCTTTGCTATCAGCTTCCGGCGCTCCTGATGGATGGTACCGCAATCGTGATATCTCCGTTGATAGCGCTGATGAAGAATCAGGTAGATGCGATGAGGAATTTGAGTGAGGAGGACGGAATAGCCCATTTTATCAATTCTTCGCTCACAAAAGGCGCGATAGAGCAGGTCAAGGCTGATATAATTTCGGGCAAGACGAAACTCTTGTATGTTGCTCCTGAATCTTTGACAAAAGAAGAGAATGTTGAGTTCCTGAAGGGTATAAAGATATCATTCTACGCAATAGATGAGGCTCACTGTATTTCGGAATGGGGACACGATTTCAGACCTGAATACAGACGTATCAGGCCTATTATCTCGGATATCGGTGAGGCTCCGGTAATAGCTCTGACCGCAACTGCCACCAACAAGGTGCGCGATGATATAAAGAAAAACCTGGGCATTCAGGACGCGCAGGACTTCAAGTCCTCGTTCAACCGCCCTAACCTTTATTACGAGGTGAGGCCAAAGACAAAGAATGTAGAGAAGGACATCATTCGTTTCATAAAGGCGAATGCTGGAAAATCCGGCATTGTGTATTGTCTGTCCAGAAAGAAGGTTGAGGAGCTTGCTGAGGTGCTTGCCGCCAATGATATTCCGGCATTGCCATATCACGCGGGAATGGAGGCTGCCGCACGTACCAAGACACAGGATGCTTTCCTGATGGAGAAGATTGACGTTATTGTGGCAACAATAGCGTTCGGTATGGGAATTGACAAACCGGATGTACGCTATGTCATTCACTATGATATACCGAAGAGTCTGGAGGGCTACTATCAGGAGACAGGCCGTGCCGGACGTGACGGAGGCGAGGGACAGTGCATAGCATTCTATAACAGTAAGGATGTTCAGAAACTGGAGAAATTCCTTGATGGAAAACCCATAGCCGAGCAGGATATAGGCAAGCAGTTGCTTCAGGAGACAACCGCTTACTGCGAGTCCTCCGTATGCCGCAGAAAACAGTTGCTGCATTATTTCGGTGAGAATTTCGAGCCTGATAACTGTGGTAATTGCGACAATTGTCTGAATCCGAAGAAACAGGTGGAGGCAAAGCAGTTGCTCCAGACTGCGATAGAGGTGATTCTGGCTGTAAAGGAAAACTTCAAGACAGATTATATTATAGATATGCTGCTCGGAAATGAGACATCCGAGATTTTTGACCACAAGCACGATGAATTGGATGCGTTCGGGGCGGGCAGCGACGAGGATGAGAAAACCTGGAATGCCGTTATACGTCAGGCATTGATTGGAGGTTATCTGGTCAAGGATGTGGAGAATTACGGACTCTTGAAAATCACATCAGAGGGTCTGAAGTTCCTGAAGGAGCCTAAATCCTTTATGATTGTAGAGGATAAGGAGTTTGAGGAAGAGGATGTTGAGGGACCGATGCGCGGCGGTGGAACATTCGCTGTTGATCCGGAACTCTATTCGATGCTCAAGGATCTGAGGAAGAAACTCTCCAAACACCTGCAATTGCCACCATATGTTATTTTTCAGGACCCGTCACTTGAGGCGATGGCTACCACATACCCCATCACGATGGAGGAGTTGCAGAACATTACCGGTGTTGGTGCGGGCAAGGCAAAACGTTATGGGCAGGAGTTCATTGACCTTATCAAGCGTCACGTTGAGGAAAACGAGATAGAGCGCCCTGAGGATATGAGGGTGCGCACCGTAGCCAACAAGTCCAAACTGAAGGTCGAGGTGATCAAACTGATTGACTTGAAGGTAGCGCTGGACGATATAGCTATATCAAAAGGTATTGATTTTGACGAGCTGCTTACTGAGATAGAGTCTATTGTCTATTCAGGCTTCAAGCTGAATATAGACTACTTCATAGCGGAGACAATTGATGAGGATCGCGCTGAGGAGATCTACTCTTATTTCAAAGAGTCGGAGACCGACTCTCTGGACGAAGCTATTGATGAGCTTGGCGATGATTACTCGGAGGAGGAGATAAGACTTATACGAATCAAGTTTATCTCGGAGATGGGTAACTGATAATTATTAAGAGAACAAACAAAATCAGGATATTATGTCATTTTTAACAGACCGAGTTGTAATGGAGGGACTTACCTTCGATGATGTGCTGCTGATGCCGGCTTATTCCCAGGTGCTTCCCAGAGAGGTTTCACTTGCCACAAAGTTTTCAAGGAACATAGCATTGAATACTCCGTTCGTGACTGCCGCCATGGATACAGTCACTGAGTCGCAGATGGCAATCGCCATCGCACGTGAGGGTGGTATAGGAGTTATTCACAAGAATATGTCAATTGAGGAGCAGGCCCGTCAGGTTGCCATTGTGAAACGCGCCGAGAACGGTATGATATACGATCCAATCACAATCCATCGTGATAACTACATCCGCGATGCTCTTGCCCTTATGAGAGAATATCATATAGGTGGCATACCTGTGGTTGATGATGAGGGGCATCTTTGCGGCATAGTCACAAACCGTGACCTCAGATTCCAGAAGAACTATGATGCCCTGATAGGCGATGTCATGACAAAGGATAACCTTGTGACAACTTATCAGCAGGTTGATATGGAGGCTGCCGCACAGATTCTTCAGGAGAATAAGATTGAGAAGCTTCCGGTTGTTGACAATGACGGCAAGCTTATCGGACTTATTACCTATAAGGATATTACAAAGGCGAAGGACAAACCGATGGCCTGCAAGGACAGCAAGGGACGTCTTCGCGTAGCCGGTGGCGTAGGTGTTACAGTTGATACCATGCAGCGTATTGAGGCTCTGGTTGAGGCCGGAGTCGATGCTGTGGTAATTGATACGGCTCACGGTCACTCACGCTCAGTTGTTGAGAAACTGAAAGAGGCCAAGGCATCGTTCAAGTCTATTGATATTGTAGTAGGTAACATTGCAACCGGTGATGCCGCCAGAATGCTGGTCAATGCCGGAGCTGATGCCGTGAAGGTGGGAATAGGCCCGGGCTCAATCTGTACCACAAGAATTGTGGCGGGTATAGGTGTTCCTCAGATTTCAGCCATATACGATGTAGCTGAGGCCATCAAGGGCTCAGGTGTACCAGTGATTGCCGATGGCGGTCTGCGTTATTCCGGCGATGTAGTCAAGGCTCTGGCTGCAGGTGGTGACTGTGTTATGTTCGGCTCTCTTGTAGCCGGTACAGAGGAATCCCCGGGTGAGACTATCATTTTCAATGGACGTAAGTTCAAGTCATATCGTGGAATGGGATCCCTGGAAGCTATGGAGAACGGCTCAAAGGACCGTTATTTCCAGGGCGACCAGAAGGATGTCAAGAAGCTGGTTCCTGAGGGAATTGCAGCGCGTGTTCCTTACAAGGGAACATTATACGAGGTGGTCTATCAGCTTGCCGGTGGCCTTCGCTCGGGAATGGGCTATTGTGGTACTCCTGACATCCAGTCGTTGCACAGTGCCCGTTTCGTGCGCATAACGAATGCCGGAATGAATGAGAGCCATCCGCACGATGTAGCGATAACAAGTGAGGCTCCAAACTACAGTCGTTACGAATAATTTATTACTAAAGAGTTATGAGAAAATACTTTCTGCTTGGTCTGGCTTTGGCTCTGCCTGTGTCTTTTATGGCTCAGGAGGATGATCCTGTAATTATGAACGTGGCAGGTAATGATATCCAGCGTTCAGAGTTTGAGTACTTTTTCAATAAGAACAACACCGAGGGTAGGACAGACAGCAAGGCAGTTGCCGGGTATGCGGATTTGTTTGTGAATTTCAAGCTGAAAGTAGCAGCTGCCATAGATGCCGGTCTGGATACCACTCAGTCTTTCCTGAAAGAGTATGCTGAATATCGCGGAATCGAGGCGGAGAAGTATCTGGCACCTCAGTCACGTATTGACAACCTGGCCAGGAGCATATTCAATGACTCCCGCAGGGAAATAGGAGAGAAAGGCCTTTATTATCTGGGTATGATAACTGTAAAGCCGGAGGTTGTCACTCGTGAGACAGTAGCCGAGGCAAAGGCACTTGTTGACTCTTTGCGCACGCTTATTGTGAACGGTGCGGATTTTCGTGAGATTGCATCGCGATACTCGCAGGACGAGGTGGCGGCTAAAGGTGGCATAGTAGGATGGGTAGGCGAGAACCAGTTGCCTTCTGTCTTGGCCCGTGCCGTTTTCTCGCTCGAGGTCAATGAGCTGTCGCAGACTCATCTTTCTGAGTATGGATGCCAGTTGTTCAAGGTTTTCGGACAGCAGAAGTTTGATGACTTTGAGGAGCATCGCGAGTCCATTATGGAATGGATAGAGGAGAAGGGGCTTATTGAGGAGGTCAAGCTGGAGCAGGCCAGGGTGCTCGCCGAGAAGGAGGGCTGGAATCTTACTCCAGAGCAGGCTCTGGCACGTGAGGACTCATTGCTTGAGGATATGCATCCTGAGTTTAAGATGCTCTCCAGAGAGTATCACGACGGATTGTTGCTTTTTGACATCAGCAATACAGAGATTTGGGAGAAGGCGACAAACGATA
This sequence comes from Bacteroidaceae bacterium, assembly GCA_045597985.1. Taxonomy (GTDB): domain Bacteria; phylum Bacteroidota; class Bacteroidia; order Bacteroidales; family Bacteroidaceae; genus Colenecus. Next base: position 38,192 of record JAZLLE010000048.1, read on the forward strand.
CTGCGATGCTGGAAAAATGGTTCAATGACCACAGAAAGTTATATAAGTACGAGAATCCGGTTTTCAAAGGCCTTGTGGTGTTTGGCAGAAGTGAGGATGCGATACAGTCTCTGAGGGAGCGTCTGAGCGGAGTACCGGCGGAGAATTGGATTCAAGAGGTGATTGATTTCAATTCCGACTCACTGAAGGTACGCGTAATGAGAGGCCCTTTCAAGAAGGGTGCCAATGAGTTTTGCGACAAGATTGTCTTCAATGAGGGTGAGTGCAATCCTATGCCGGGTTTCCCTGCTACAGGTTACGTGGGTGATATTTATACTGAGCCTGAGACTTGGCAGGATGTGTCCGGCCTGGTTGTGGGTGATTGTCAGGCAGAGCTTGAGAGACAATGGGTCAAGAAACTGCGTGCCCGGTATAAGTACAAGATTGACAAGAAGGTGCTGAAGACGGTCGGTAATCACGAATAATGAGGCTGAAGGCGGATTCAAGATATATGGCTTATGTGTCAGGACTATGCTTTGCAATGGTCCTGGCACTTGTTGTTATCTCTTGTGGTAATCAGGTGCAGCCTGCCGATAAGGGAAGAAAGGTTGTAGTGGCGCTTGAGGGTAACTATCTCTATTACGATGAGCTGCTCAATGCAATGTCGGCAGGCCTCTCGCCTGAGGACAGCGCTACATTTGCCGATGAGTACATCAAGAACTGGATATCAGAATTGTTGCTTTACAAGAATGCCGAGCGCAACATACCGGATACACGCGACATAGACAGGCTGGTGGATAATTACAGGCATGCGCTTATTGTGCATCAGTACGAGCAGAAACTTATTGAGCAGAAATTCAATAGCGCTATTCCGGAAAAGGATATACTTGCCTTTTACGAGGAGAATAAGGGCCTTTTTGTGCTTGAGGAGCCTTTGGTGAAGGGGTTGTGCGTAAAGCTGCCCAAGTCATCGCCGAATCTGAGCAGATTCCGCAGCCTGTACCAGAAAACCGATGACAAATCGATGGATGAACTGGAGAAGTATTGTATTCTGAATGCCGTGAGTTATGAGCCGTTTTACGATAACTGGATGCCTCTCTCGCAACTGGAGCCGATATTTCCGCAAATGGGCAGAACGCTGGCATCACTTCTGGAGCAGAGGCGTGATATTGAGGTGACGGATGATGAGTTCGTGTATTTCCTCAATGTGACAGATATGGTCAGGAAGGGCGAGACAGAGCCGCTTGAGAGAGCAAAGCCTGAGATTCGCAGGCTTTTGAGAAATAACGATGAGGTCAGATTCATAGAGCGTGTCAAGGAGGAATTGTACGAGAACGCTCTGGCAAAGAACAGAATAGAGTTTTACTAATTACTTATGAGAAGATTTTTTACGACATTGATTCTTCTGCTGACAGCAGTATTCGCCGTAGCGCAGAATGATAATGTTATTGACGAGATAGTCTGGATAGTAGGTGATGAGGCTATATTCAAGTCTGAGGTGGAGGAGCAGCGCTATCAGTCTCAGATGCAGGGCGTGCGCTGGGAAGGAGATCCCTATTGCCTCATACCCGAGGAGCTTGCCATTCAGAAATTGTTTATCAATCAGGCATTAATTGACAGTATTGATGCGACGCCCGCGGAGGTTGCCGAGGAGATTGACTACACCATACAGGTCCTGACTAACCAGTATGGAAGTGTGGATAAACTGGAGGAGTATGCGAATATGTCCGTGAAGGAGATCAGGAGCAATATGGAGGATGCCACCAGGAATAACATCATTACCAGGAAGATGAGGGCCAAGATTACAGAGAATGTAGCTGTTACTCCGGCCGAGGTGCGTCGTTTCGTAAAGGATATGGCTGTTGATGACATCCCGTTTGTACCTACTCAGGTTGAGGTTCAGATAATAACCCGTGAGCCGGTCATTCCTCAGGAGGAGATAGATGCCGTCAAGGCAGAGCTGAGGGATTATACAGAGAGAATCCAGTCTGGAGCTACCACATTCTCATCTCTTGCCATCCTCTATTCTGAGGACCCTGGCTCAGCAAGACGAGGCGGTGAGCTAGGCTTCGTGGGGCGCGCCGAGGTCGTGCCTGAGTTCGCGGCTGTGGCATTTAACCTTACTGACCCTACAAAAGTCTCAAAGATTGTTGAGTCTGAATACGGATTCCATATCATTCAGCTTATTGAGAAGCGAGGCGACAGGGTAAATGTGCGCCACATTCTGCGAAAGCCAAGAGTTCCTGTGAAGGCTGTGGAGGAGGGCATTCATCGTCTGGATTCCATTGCCGATGATATCCGTAACGGCAAGTTTACTTTCGAGGAGGCTGCACAGTACCTGTCAGCTGACAAGGATACCAGAAACAACAAAGGTATTATGATGTTCCATCCGGAGAACAGCAATACCTCTGTATCGAAGTTCGAGATGCAGGACCTTCCGCACGAGATTGCCAAGGTGATAGAGAATATGCACGTTGGTGAGATAAGCGACCCGTTCACAATGGTAACATCAGGCGGAAAGACCGTCTGCGCCATAGTTAAGCTGAAAAGCCGCATTGCCGGTCATAAGGCGTCGCCCTCTGAGGATTTCCAGATTCTTCAGGAGATTGTGCTTAACAAGAAATGCGAGGATGTCATTCAGAAATGGATTTCCGATAAGCAGAAAACCACTTACGTTAAGATTTTTGACGGATGGAACGATTGTGAGTTCCGTTATCCGGGATGGGTATTGCAATGAGGCCAGGCTCTTGGAACATTCAGATTGTACTGTTCCGCTTGCTGATTCTGGCGGCTGCCTTGTTGTATCCGCCTGCTTCTGCGGCTGCTGAGCCTGCCGATTCAATTACACGTACAAGGACATCGTCTGCAAAGGAGGATTTCGTTTACCTTCTTAATGCCGATGAGATTCGTTTCAGCCAGAGACTGAATCCGGATGCACAGCTTCTTGTTGGCAATGTTGTGTTCCGGCACGACAGTATGTATATGTATTGCGACAGCGCCATGTTCTATCAGGAGAGGAACTCCTTCAATGCGTACCATAATGTGCGTGTGGAGCAGGGCGACACTCTGTTTATGTTCGGTGACTCCCTGTATTACGATGGAACGACCCGTATGGCCAGGGTACGCGATAACGTGCGTCTTGAGAATCGCGATATGATTCTGCTTACTGACAGTCTCAACTACAACCGCAACACCAGTCTGGGTTATTTCTTCAATGGAGGAATGTTGCTGGATGTTGACAACACCCTTACGTCTGAGTACGGACAGTACAATACAAACCTTGGGCTGGCGGAGTTCAGAGACAGTGTGGTGCTGGTCAATGAGCAATATACGCTGAACACAGACACGCTGGAGTATAATGTTGACCAACACACCGCTTTCTTCAGTTGCCCTACGGTAATAGTAAGTGATGACAATGTCATTAATACCGAGCGTGGCTGGTTCAATACGGAGTCAGGTAATTCCGTGCTTCTGGACCGCTCGGTGGTGACACGTCAGGAGGGGGCGCAGCGAATGACCGGCGACAGTATCATATACAACGATAATGTAGGGCGTGTATGGGGCTTCGGCGATGTGGTGATAAACAACTATAATGACAAGATTGATGTCTTGAGCGATTATGTGTTTTACGACAACAAGATTGATTCCGCCACAGTGACCGGCAACGCGCAGGTTTTGGAGTATTCATCGAAAGATACTCTGTTCCTTCACGCCGACACTCTCAAGTTCCGTACCATATATGGTGAGAATGATACCATCCTAAACCGTCAGGTTAAGGGATATTATCACGTCAGGGCCTATCGGGTTGATATGCAGATGGTGTGCGACTCAATGGAGTTCGAGTCCCGTGACTCCTGCCTGACACTATATAAGGACCCTGTTGTATGGTCTGGCAATCAGCAGATTTTGGGCGAGGTCATAAAGGCGTATATGAACGACAGTACGGTTGAGTGGGCCCACGTTATAGGCCAGACGCTCTCGGTTGAGCAGGTGGATACGGTTATGTACAACCAGATAGCCGGCCGTGAGATGAAGGCTTTCTTCCGCGATGGTGATATTTATAAGGCAACGGTCGATGGCAATGTTCAGGTTGTCTATTATCCGTACGATTCCGACAGCACGCTTATCGGTATGAATACAACCGAGGCCTCAAGTATGGTGGCCTATTTCAAATCGCGTCAGGTGCAGAAGATTGTGGTTCACGAGCAGTCCAGCGGAGTTCTTTATCCAATAAGCCAGATACCATTGGAGAAATCGCGCCTGAGCAATTTCGCCTGGCTGGAGGTGATGCGGCCGTTCAGCAAGTACGACATCTTCTACTGGCGTGGCAAGCAGGCTTCCGAGAAGCTTAAGGAGAGCACGGTAAACAAGGCTGTGCCGCTACCTACACTGCCTGTAATCCCTGGTGGCAAATAGATAATGAATACAGATACTTAAAACCTCACTGCATATTATGGGAATGTTCAACATTAGGGAGCCTCGGCGTATGGAGCATACGTACATCTATTACGACGAGAGAAAGGAGAAACTCAAGAAAATTGAGGAGAACGCCAAACGTGATCTGGGTATGGTGGAAGAGGATGAGCAGGAATTTGACCCAAACAGAATAAGGGGAAAGTTCATAGAGGGCACCAAGCATCTTAAACGAAGGAAGGAAGCCGGCTCTAAGCCTATACCAGCCACAGTGGCTGTTGCCTTGATCGTAGGACTTTTGATTCTGCTGCATTATCTGTATAGTGGTGAGTGGTTCTTCTAATCTGCGGCTTGTGTGATGGATGATATTATCAGACTCTTACCTGAATCCGTATCAGGAAGGATAGCTGCCGGTGAGGTTGTTCAGCGTCCCGCATCAGTGGTGAAGGAATTGGTGGAGAACTCCATTGATGCCGGTGCCAAGTCTGTGAAGGTTATTCTTACCGATGCCGGACGTACCACAATCCAGATAATAGACGATGGCTGCGGTATGTCAAAGAGTGATGCCGTAACAGCCTTTCAGCGTCACGCCACATCCAAGATACGTGAGCCCGAGGATCTGTTTGCACTCAATACATTCGGATTCAGGGGCGAGGCATTGGCATCCATTGCGGCTGTGGCCGAGGTCTCATTGCGCACCCGTAGGGCAGAGGACGAGGTCGGAACAGAGATTGAGATCAGTGGCGGTACAATAATCAGACAAGAGCCGGTGGCCTGTCCTGCAGGCTGCAACTTTACGGTAAAGAATATTTTCTATAACATACCCGCCCGTAGAAAGTTTCTGAAAAGCAACCAGACTGAGCTCAGCAATATAATAAAGGAGATAGAGCGTGTGGCGCTGGCACATCCGGAATTGAGCATATCGGTATCACATCAGGGTGCGGAGCTGCTCTCTCTGCCTGAGTCAACATTGAAGCAGAGAATAATCGGACTGTTCGGCAAGAACATCAATAAGGCTCTGCTGCCGGTATCCACCGAGACTTCAGCAGTAACGGTATCGGGTTTTGTTGGAACCCTGGACAGTGTCCGCAAGAAGGGAATGGAACAGTTCTTCTTCGTAAACGGCCGTTTTATGCGTCACCCGTATTTTCACAAGGCAGTCATTGAGCCTTACGAGGGGCTTGTGCCCGATGGTGAGCAACCGTCATACTTCATCTTTCTTGATGTACCAGCCGACTCAATTGATGTCAATATACATCCGGCCAAGACCGAGATAAAGTTCAGCGAGGAACAGCTGGTATGGAAGATACTAAATGCGGCAGTGCGCGAGGCCGTGGGCCGCTATGAGGGCACTCCATCCATTAATTTCGATACCGAGGGTATGCCCGATATCCCTATTGCCGTAGAAAATGTGGAGCAGGTCAGACAACCCAAGGTCAGCTATAATCCATCGTTTAACCCATTCAATAATGTCAGTTCCAAACCAGCCGGCAGTACAAACGGCAATTGGTCCAAGCTTTATGGCGATGTGCTTAACGGGAAGGTTCGGGAACGCTCTTTCGAATACGGTCTGAGTACGCAAGCTGATGAGCGACCCGATGTGGCTACTTTGGTTGATTCGGCTGAGAAACCAGACAGACCCTGCTTCCAGTATAACGGCAGCTATATAGTATGTACATCAGACAATGGAATAATGGTCATTGACCAGCGCAGGGCACATCTGTGCGTGTTGTACAATGGCTATATGCGGCAGCTTCAGCAGGGCGAGCGAGTATCCCAGGGACTTCTGTTCCCCGAGATGATTCAATTGTCGCCATCCGATGCCATTCTGTTGAATGAGTACGAGACCGACCTTACCGCTTTGGGGTTTGACCTGTCTGATATGGGCCGAGGCGCTGTGGCCATTCAGGGCGTTCCGTCAGGATTGGATGGCGTGGACTATGCCAAACTGCTGCTTGATATGCTTCATACCGCAGCCGAGGGCACATCGGCCCAGGATGGCAGGCAGCGCGAGAAGATGGCTCTCTCTATGGCCCGCTCAGCCTCAGTAGCGGCCGGTCAGATTCTTTCCAGTGCAGAGATGCGCGACCTTCTGAGCCGCTATGAGTCTTGCGGAATGCCTCGCCGGACTCCCGATGGCAAAGCTGTCTGCCTTGTCATAGACCAGAAGGAGCTTGACTCAAGACTGTAGCCTCGTGGCCTGACAAATCGTAGCGGGGACTGTCATAGGACGGTATTGGCGCCACGGCGGTCGGCTCCACAGATGTGGAATTGACTCGTGAAATAAAGTGCGGCACGTCTTGTTGTCACCCACGGATTTGTTAGTCCGGCGTAACTGCAAAAAGTTCCCCAGCCACCTTCGTTGGCAGCTGGGGAAAGACCTTGTCCGTCTATTCACCCGGAACGGAGCCGAATACCTTCTTTCCTTCGAAGAATGTTGCGGCAGTCTTGGCTGTATGAATCTGCATCACAGGGCAGGAAAGCACGTCCTTATCTACAAGGATGAAGTCGGCATATTTGCCCGTGGTTATGCTGCCTCTTTCATTTTCGATGAACAGTTGCTTTGCCACATTGATGGTGAGGGCGGTAAGTGCCTGCTCACGTTTCAGAAGTTCTTCAGGCCACCAGTAGTTTTCCTGAGTGTGGTCCAGCATACCCGTGACAGCAATTTCCATAATGCCGAACGGATCTTCCGGGCTGCCGGACAAGGCGGGATAATCGGTATGGGAGGACACATTGATGCCGAAATCGAAATAAGACTTCATAGGATAGGACTCAGACTCCATGCCTGGAGGAACCATACCTGTAAACCACAAATATAACGGTGCCATATAATGGAAATGATGCCAGAGCATACCGCTTACCGCATAAATGTTATGATCGGCCATACGCTGCCAGTCTTCCGGCATCACGTTGCGCACGTGTACTACCGTGTTCCGCATCTCATCCTTTCCGCCTGCAATAAATGCATTGACGCAAAGATTTACGGCCTTATTGCCCATTGTGTGTATATGCAATGACATATCATTGGCATTGGCCTTCTGCGTGATGCCCGCCACTTCTTCTTCAGTCCAGTTTACCAGTCCCTGATGCTCCGGCTGGTCCTCGGTTGCAGGATACAGCGGCTCCACATAGCCTGTACCTCCCTCAACCGTTCCGTCAATGAACAGCTTGACCCATCTTGGCAGGATATGCTTTGAGGCATAAGCCTTCTTTGCATCGAGCGCTTTGTCCAGTGCGGTTGACAGAGTGTCGGCAGCCCAACTTTCAATCTCGTGACTCAGACCGGCGATGATATGAAGATTGCCGGCATCATCAATCTGCTTGGCGGCCTTGTAGAAATTGTCGTTGAAGAAATAGTTGCTCCAGCCGTCCATATACATTGTGTAGCCGTTTTTCAGAAGATGTTCCTGTATCTTTACGATGTCACCTGCCGCTATGTCAACAGTATATAGGTTGTCATTATCCAAAGTAGAACGCACGAAAGTGCCTGCCTGCTCCTTGACAAACCCGTTAGGTATGCCCTCAGCGTCCACCAAAATCTCGCCACCTCTGATGTCGGTACCCTTCTTGAGGGCTTTGCCGTCTGC
>JAZLLE010000049.1:0-2768 GCA_045597985.1 Bacteroidaceae bacterium
TCGGGTCAGATATTTGCTTACGGCTTCCTTCAGATTCCACCTCACGATGGACACCCTTGCTTTCGGCTGTAGCCTTCCCACTGTTAGGGCGGCTTGGGGACTTACACCCGTTAGAATACGTTCGTGCTGGGCGAACCAAAAGAAGTGCGGTCTCCTGATTGGGGCCGCACTTCTTTTATATCATTAATAATTAATTACTGAGCCTGATAGCGGGCGTTAAGGCCTTCCAGCACCTCTTCGGTAACATTCATTGCCGGGTCAATAAGAAGAATATTATCGCCAATCTTGCTAAGAATGATGCTGAATCCTTTCTTCTTGTTGTAATCCTTCAGGAAAGACTGGATAGAGTCACTTACCTTCATTGTGTTGTTAGCATTCTCAATTTCCAGCTCTCTGCTCAAACGATCCTGAAGTTCCTGAAGATCCTGCTGCTTCTTGGCAAGGCGGTTCTCCTCTTGCTGAGCGCGCTCTCTTGATGAGAAAACATTGTTCTGAAGTTTCTTCTGGAAAGTCTCCACATCGCTCTGGAAATCGTTTGCCTTCTCAGACAGAAGCAGACGGCTGTTCTCCTCCTTGCGCAGGAGCTCCTCCATCACGTCCTGATAGAACTGATACTTTGACAGAAGAGTATCTATCTCCACGTATGCTATCTTAATACCTGTAGCCACACCATCCTGCGAGCCTGCAGTAGTTGACGTAGCGGTGTTCTCGTTGCACTGGCAGAATGACAGTGTAAACACGCCAGCCAGCAATACTCCCAAAATACTTTTTCTCATATTCATTATTTATATTTTATTCTCACCTCGCTCGCTTACGGCCATCGGGTTGTGATGCCGCGCCTGGGCATCCTGTGCCTCAACGCACCCTATTCCGCGCTTACGCATTGCCGGATTCTTTCCAACGTGAATGTTCGGGAATTTTCCATTCGGCTTAATCCAGATGCTAACAGAGAGCAGAGCCACACCTGTAAGCAGGAACGCAACAGCTATGAGCAGTGTCTTAAGCATAAACAATCACTTTCTCAGAAATCAGCCTGCGAATATAGTCAACTTTATTGAACTATGCATAATTTGTATTTTTAAAAAATACGAAAAGAGACGTTATTGTCGCAAATATTCCATATTTTTGAGAAAAATGACGAATAAACAACTCATTTATTGATATGAACAACAAAGACTGGACGCAAAAGACTATGGATATCTTTGCTGAGATTTGCAAGATTCCACGCCCGTCAGGGCACGAGGAGAGAATTGGTAAGTATCTCATTGAGTTTGCAGAAAAGCGCGGCCTCAGATCAAAGATGGACAATGTAGGCAACGTACTGATCTCAAAGCCGGCCACCAAGGGTATGGAAGGCAGGCAGACGGTAATCCTGCAGGCGCATCAGGATATGGTGTGCGAGAAGGAGGCTACCCTAACCCACGACTTTATGAAAGACCCTATTGAGACATACGTTGAGGACGGATGGCTAAAGGCAAAAGGCACCACACTTGGCGCAGACGACGGTATGGGTATAGCTATGGCTTTGGCCATTCTGGACAGCGACGACATAAAGCACGGGCCTGTTGAGTGTCTGTTCACAGTATCGGAAGAGACAGGACTAAATGGTGCCGAGAATCTTCAGCCTGGCATGATGAACGGCTCTATGCTCATTAATCTGGATTCAGAGGACGAGGGGCAGATATTCATAGGGTGCGCTGGCGGAGTAAAGACAGAGATATTATTTGATTTCAAGAAAGAGTCTGTGCCGTCTGGATACTTTTTCCTGAGAGTCGGCGTGGACAAACTGCACGGAGGCCACTCAGGAGATGACATCAACAAAGGATTCGCCAACGCCAACAAGGTTCTGGCACGTTTCCTGTATCAGGCAATGGACAAATACAATCTGCGTCTGTGCGGCTTCAACGGAGGCAACCTGCACAATGCCATCCCAAGAGATGCTACGGCAATCATAGCCATACCATCGGACAAGAAGGAGAGCATCAGGATTGATTTCAACATCTATGCCGATACGGTGCAGAAAGAGTTTCACGTAACCGAGAAAGAGATGGAGTTCATAATGCAGTCAACAGACCCCGCAGATTACTGTATTGAGAACAGCGTGGCGCGCAATTTCATAACAGCTATGTACGGAGTGTTCAACGGAGTCTTCGCTATGAGTATGGATGTGCCGGGGCTGGTGGAGACATCAAGCAATCTGGCATCGGTACGCACTGGAGAGGATGCCATACGCATAGTCACAAGCCAGCGCAGCTCTGTTGAGTCAGGCAAATGGTGCGTAGCGACAACTCTGGCAGCCACATTCAAGCTGGCAGGAGCAACCGTAACGCACGGAGAAGGCTACCCTGGCTGGACTCCAAATACAGATTCAAAATTGCTGGAAATATCCGTAGATACCTATAGGAGGCTTTTCAAGAAAGACCCGCAGGTACTTGCCATACACGCAGGTCTTGAGTGTGGTCTGTTCCTGGCATCATATCCAAATCTGGATATGATATCCATTGGCCCTACACTCCGTGGAGTTCACTCCCCTTCCGAGCGTCTGGAGCTGTGCACTGTGGATATGGTATTCCGCCATCTGGTGGCAATACTTGAGGCAATTCCGGAATAAGCCCTCACCGGCAGCGAATCGGGTAGGAGGTAAATGCTAATCATAAAAGGTATTTCCCTCCTACTTTTGCATTTACCGACCTCCCACACCACCGTACGTGCCGTTCGGCATACGGCGGTTTCGCGCTTTCTCATCCTACGATGTGTGGCAAGTTGTT
>JAZLLE010000050.1:0-4339 GCA_045597985.1 Bacteroidaceae bacterium
GCACGGAGACTCTTGACGAGCACGATGCAGTCGTCGGCGTAGCGGACAAACGGATGCCCTCTGCGCTCGAGTTCCTTGTCGAGTTCATTCAGTATGATGTTGCTCAATATAGGACTCAATGGTCCGCCTTGTGGGACTCCCTCGGTGGTTTCCTCATACTTGTGTTTCACCATTACTCCTGCATTCAAGTACTTATGAATGAGCGAGACTACTCGCCCATCCTTTATCGTTTCCGACAGCACTTGTATGAGTTTGCTGTGATTCACCGTATCGAAGAAACGCTCCAAATCCAAGTCCACGCAGTAGCGGCATCCTTCTTCTGCATACTGTTGCACTCGCTTTATTGCATCATGTGCGCTACGGTTGGGGCGGAAGCCGAAGCTGTTGTCACTGAATAATGGTTCGTATTCTTCTGACAGCGCCTGGCTTATCGCCTGTTGGATGAAGCGGTCAACTATGGTTGGGATGCCGAGTTGGCGCTTCTTGCCGTTCTCCTTAGGTATCTCTACCCTTCTTACGGCGGTCGGTTTGTATTTGCCCGACTTAATCGTTTCGATGAGTTCGCCCAAGTGGAGGTTAAGGTATGGCAACAGTTCGCTCGTTCCCATCTTATCAACGCCTCCCGCTCCTTTGTTGCCGACTACTTGCTTATAGGCTTTCTGCAAGTTGTCGGGACTTAGGATACGCTCAAGCAAATCATCTTTCCCAAATTGCACTTCCACAAGAGTATCGTCTACTATCCCCATGTAAGTCTGCACTCCGCCATATCTCTCGGATTCCGTCCGATACTTCTGGCGGCAGTCAATCTGTTCGGTTGTTTTCTGCACTTCTCCTTCCATTTGGTAATAGTGTGAACACTTGTTTAGGTAAAGTTCCACCCTTCACCGGTTGTTGATTGCTTTTACCCGTTCCGGCTACTATGGCTTCTGCTGACTTCTCAAGGTTCGTTGTTACTGCTTGCCGTTACGGCTCGCCCTTGAGCCCTCCCCAGTTATGGACATATTCTTTCCATCTTATACCCGCTTGATTTACTCCGAGAGTTCCGGACAGTTATGGGACTTTGTCTTGTTTGGCAGACTTATCCACTCCCGAAAGCCTTGGTATCAAGTTTCTGTACGTCGGGTCAGATATTTGCTTACGGCTTCCTTCAGATTCCACCTCACGATGGACACCCTTGCTTTCGGCTGTAGCCTTCCCACTGTTAGGGCGGCTTGGGGACTTACACCCTTTAGAATACGTTCGTGCTGGGCGAACCAAAAAAGGAAGCCGTTCAAGCTTCCTTTTTTGTGGGTGAAGATGGATTCGAACCACCGAAGACGAGAGACAGCAGATTTACAGTCTGCCCCATTTGGCCACTCTGGAATTCACCCTTTACCAGCAAGCGTTATTTTGTAACGCGTGCTATATACTCCTCAATTGTTGAAGCCTCCTGCGATGCCGGATACTTCGTCTTGATTGTCTGATACAGTTTCAGTGCCTGTGCCGGCTGCTCCATTGCCTCATAGATGAGACCTGCCTGGAACATATAATACGGAGTAAGAAGACCATTGTCAGCCTTGCCTGCAGCCTTCTCAAATGTGGCGGCAGCCTTTGAGAGCTGATCCGTAGATGCGTAGCAGTCTGCCAGAGCGCCAAGCACTGCCGGAGCTACCATCTGATCCTTTCCGTTGAACTTTGACAGATACTTTATAGCCAGATCGCAGCTGTCAAGCTGTGCAAGGCAGAGACCCGCATATGCGCCTGCAAGCTTACCAGCCTTTGTACCTGAATAATTGTCGGCAATATCAATGAAGCCAGGGAATGACTGACCGTCACCCTCAAGAGCCATCTTATAGTCACCTGCCATGAAATAGGTCTCACCAGGGAAGATGTACTCTGCCACCTTGTTCTCGCGCGGCTCAACCACCTTACTCTTATAAAGTGATATACCTACAACCAACAGAATCAACGCGCATACAGCTATGATGATACCCATCTTGTTCTTCTCGAAGAACTCTTCCCAGCGGTTCAGAGTCTCCTCCATTGTAACCTGCTGACCATTTGCGGCATTACCCGCAGCCTTGTTTGTATTCTTTTGTGCCATAACTGACAAATAACCTTTACTCACTTTTATTAAACGGATGCAAAATTACTCTTTTTTTGACTTTAATAAAATAAAACGGCCAAAATTTCCGTCTAAATAGAAAAAAGTAAGCTAACTTCGCTGAAAAATACTCCACTATGTATCTGAGACGACTCTATCTTATGAACTACAGGAACGTAGAGCAGACCGACCTGACGTTCTCGCCCAAGATCAACTGCCTGACGGGCAGCAACGGTATGGGCAAGACCAACGTTCTGGACGCCATATACTACCTGTCGTTCTGCAAGAGCTCGCTCAACCCCACAGACTCGCAGATAATACGTCACAACACGGACTGTATGATGCTGCAAGGCGAGTACGATATGGGAGGCGACACCAGCGCGGAGATAAGCTGCAGCCTGCGTTCCGGCAGCCGCAAGCAGTTCAGGCGCGACAGGAAAGAGTATCACCGTTTCTCAGACCACATCGGTCTGCTGCCACTCGTAATGGTATCGCCAGATGACATTCTGCTCATAGCGGGAGGCAGCGACGAGAGGCGCAAGTTTATGGATGTGGTGATATCGCAATATGACAAGGACTACCTTGGACACCTTATTAATTATAACAAGGCATTGACCCAACGCAACGTTCTCTTGAAGAGTGATGCGGAACCGGACGAAGAGCAGTTCCTTATGTGGGAGACTGTGATGGACCGGCGCGCCACTGCCATTTACGAGAGGAGACGGAAGTTCATTGACGAGCTTGTTCCACGCTTCCAGGACCTCTACTCCAGAATTGGCTCAACAGCCGAGCAGGTTGGGCTGGCCTACACATCGCATATTGAGCGCGGGCCGTTAGCCGATATGCTCCAGAGCTGGCGGGCCAAGGAGCGCATAGTGGGCTACACACTTCACGGCATCCACAAGGACGACATAGAGATGACCCTGGATGGCTACCCTATCCGCCGCGAGGGCTCGCAAGGACAGAACAAGAGTTACCTTATATCGCTCAAGCTGGCGCAATATCTCTACCTGACCGATGCCTGCAACGGGCGCAAGCCCATTCTGCTTCTTGATGATCTCTTTGACAAGCTTGACTCCAAGCGCGTGGAGAGCATCCTGCGTGTGGTGTCGGACGACGCCTTCGGTCAGATTTTCATCACCGATGTGAACCGCAGCCACATAGACTCCATTCTGGATGTACTCGGGAGTGACCACAGAATTTTCACCATTGAGAACGGCGAGGTAAGATGAGACGTACCGACAGTGAGCCAATTTCCGATGTAGTGTATCAGTACTTGCGTGAGCAAGGCCTTGAGACTCCGCTGAATGAGTTCCGCCTTATCCAGGCCTGGAACACCGTTATGGGTAAGACCGTATCGCGCTACACACAGGACCTGCAGATTCACAATCAGGTTCTGTACGTGACACTGTCTTCAGCGCCGCTCAAGAACGAGATAATGATGCGCCGCACCCAGCTGGCCAAGGCACTGAATGAGCACGTGGGCGCGCAGGTCATCAGCAGCATCGTAGTCAGGTAAGCAACCAAGACATTATGTTAATGGCCGCAGCCAGAGGGTGTTGCAATTAAACCGCAGCCAGAGACTGCCTCAGGGGACTGCTCCGAAAGTTTACTCCCGTAGCGCAAGCATCTTGCGGCCGTCCTGAATGTAGATGCCACTGGCGGGATACCGTTTCTTGAGCTTTTAAACGCACGCTGTATGGAATACACATTCACGTCAGCCCGCAGCGAGTCATAAATACTCTCATATCGATAATTGTCCAGATAATACGCATAGCCTCTGATACATGTGTCATTGTAAGAATGGGCAACATCATCTGCAAAGTCCGATGCCAACGACAAGACATACTCATCATTGAGATATTGCCTTATGCCGGCGTTGTCAGTCGTGTCATGGTATATTACAAGAGCGCGTCTGCCTACTATCAAATCATAGCGTTCCGCGGAACCGTCCACATATTTTCCGTAATTCCGGGGCAGTCTCTGACTGCGGCCTAAGTTGCGACAACCTCTGACTGCCGCCTTGGTACAAAGCACAAAATCCCCGCAGTTTTTCGGGTGAGCCGTAATGTTGAATTGAAGGCTTAGCCACATCAATAATCACTGATACTTTGCGCGGTTTCATTTCATTACTTGAAACGAATGGAATGAGGCCTCACCGCGTTCGTTTCATTACTTGAAATGAAACGAACGTGGCCTCAACTAATAATGCCGCAAAGCCTCGCCTCTCAGGACCTGTGGCTAAAAGTAGAAATG
>JAZLLE010000051.1:0-23624 GCA_045597985.1 Bacteroidaceae bacterium
GTTACCGTGAACAGAGTCGGTGCGGATCCTGTGAAAATCAATGATACCTGTATTGGCGTGTTCGGCGGCATCCAGCCTGAGCTGCTTCCGGCGTTTGCCCGGGGAAAGGTGCAGAGCGGCTTTGTGGACAGGTGGCTGTTCGCTTTCCCGGAGAAGGTGAAATACCCGAAGTTCAATGACGTGGATATCGATGAGAAGATTGCGAAGAACTGGCACAGGATTATCAAGCGCATCCTCGACCTCCCGTTTGATGAGACTCCGAAGGTGGTGCCGCTGTCGGCACCGGCAAAGGCTCTTTTCAAGGAATGGTACGACAAGCTGGCCGACCAGAAGAACTGCGGCGGCAGCAGCTTCGCCGGAATCGCCACGAAGATGGACCGATACTGCGGACGCCTCGCCCTGGGACTGGAGGTGATGAAATTCGGATGCAGGGAGTCCAGGCTGGAGGAAATCAGTGAGGACAGTATGCGCGGGGCCATTGCGCTGTGTTACTACTTCATTGCCTGTGCGATGAAAGCCCACAAGCATTTCTACACTTCGCCGGTCGAGACGCTGCCTGCCGTCCAGCGGACAATTTATGATGCGCTGCCGTTGAATTTCGAGACGGGCGACGGCATCCGGATTGCCGAGGGCTACGGTATGGGCGAAAGGACGTTCAAACGCTGGTTGAACACCAGTCTGTTCAAGAAAGTAAGCCACGGATACTATGAGAAGAAGTACAGGTAATTATTCCTATCCCTATATGGCATTTTTGTCACTTTTGTCACTTTGGAGGATAAAGAGAACTGTAATCTGGGAGGCTGAAAGTGTCAATAATGACAAAAGTGCCAAGGGGGTATGGGAAAAATCAATTATATTTGTAAATCAAAACATTGAAGTCTATGATTATAGAGGACATACAGAAGATTATATCAACAGATGAGACCCGCACTCTCGAACTCAAGAAGACTACGGGCGAGTTGAAAGACGGTATGCATTCCGCCTGCGCCTTCCTGAATACCGACGGAGGATGGCTGATATTTGGTATAGCTCCAACGTCCTTGAAGATTGTCGGCCAGCAGGTGACGGATAATACCAGACAGGAAATCGGCAACGCAATCGCCGGACTGGAGCCAGCTATTGACGTGAAAGTTGAATACATTCCTGTCCCGGATGCAAAGAATGATGAGAAGATTATTGCCATGCATTTCAACTGCTGGAAGTATGGTGATGTGCCATATACCTATCACGGTTGCCCTTACATTAGAATTGAGAGCACTACGAAGGTAATGCCTCGCGAAATGTATGACGAACGTCTCCGAGCCAGTGACCCGCAGAAATTCGGATGGGAGAACAAGATGGCCAGCGGCGTAACCCTCGCTGACATAGATGAGAATAGGGTGCGACACGCCGTCCGTCTTGGCGTTGAACGCGGTCGAATACTTGAAGCTGCTCTGACAGAACCGATAGAACAGACTCTCGAGAAGTGGAAGATTGCCAAGGATTCCAAGCCTACCAATGCGGCAGTGGCACTCTTCGCAAAAAATCTTGATGAGTATCCGCAGCTCCTTATGAGGATGGCCCGGTTCCGCGGTACTGACAAGAATGAATTTATTGATAGCGCAAGGGTGTACGGCAATTTCTTTGACCTTATGGATGCAGGTGTCTCATTCCTTTTCAAACACCTATCTCAGAGTGGTGTGATAAAGAATCTGAAGCGAGAAGAGCAGTTGGAAATTCCTATCAAGGCATTGAGAGAAGGGCTTATCAATAGTCTTTGCCATCGCCAATATGACCTCCCAGGTGATTCTGTAAGTCTGGCCGTGTATGATGACCGTGTGGAAATCACCAATCCCGGACATTTTACGCACGGAATAACTGCGGAATCAATCAAGCAGCCTCACGACTCGCATCCGTATAATCCTGCCATCGCCAACGTGCTCTATCTTTCCACCTATCTTGAAAGCTGGGGCTCTGGAGCAAAGAGGATTATGGATGAATGCCGCGAACAAGGAGTTGAGGAACCTGTGTGGGAGGAATCGATGGGATGTGTGAAGATTATTTTTAAGAGGCTTGACACCACTATGAAACCCACATCAACCCGACATGATGCCGACATGATAACGATATCAAGTCCACATGATAAAATCATTCTTTCTGCGTTGATATCTGGAGAGCAACATATCGCAAATTTGATGGAGTTGTGTGGATATAAAGACAGGGCAAGTTTCAGGAAATCAATTCTTACGCCTATGATTGAGAAAGGATGGGTGGAAATGACGTTGCCAAATTCACCAAAGAGCAAGAATCAGAGGTATCGAATAAGCAAGGTGGGCATCGAGATACTTAACCCACATTGCAGCTAACAGCGTGCTAACCTCCTGATTTTGAGGGTGGGTCTTTTTCGGGAGGTCGTTCCTGGAGCCACACAGATTATATTGAGCAGACCGGGAGGGCGGGAATGCCGAGGGCTGTCTGTATTTCGGCCAGCCTGTCCCTTCGTTCCTGAGCTTCATTTTTCTCCTCCAACCACTTGCCGTAGAAGCCCAGTGCCGCATCGTACAGCTCCGGCTTGTCGCACAGACGGAAGGTGCCTTCGTTTATCATTTCCTTTAGCAAGTCGGCCAGCTCCTTGCGCTCAAGTTCTGTCGGGAAGTCGAGCAATTCGCCTAACCCGAGTACCGTTCTCTGCTTGACCTTGCCGTCAGTATCGCGATACGACTCGCAGAGGCGATAGTAGGTGTATGGAACCATTATCGCATCGTTCCCCTCCGGGTTCCTCCACTTCTTTGACGGCTTGATAAACATGCCGCAAAGTTCGTGATAATCAATGACTTTGCCAAATCAAAATGGGAGCCACACAAAAGGGCTTTTCGCTTCAAAATCGGCTTTTCGGAGCATCGCCAACCAGCCTGTAGCGGCCTGTAGAGCCGATTGGATGACTCGAAAAATTTTTCAAAAGGGGGTCAGGCTGCAATGTGAGTTAGAGTACGTTCGTGCTGGACGAACTAAAAAATCGCCGCAGGAAAACCCACGGCGGTTAAACATATTACAGACTGCATTACCAGTTAACCCTGTAATTGCCACTCAGGTGCAGCAATGCGAACAAGTTAATCAGACCATCGTAATAAACATCATAGTAGCCATCCTCGTACATATCCGGACGCATCTCCTGCTCCCAGAAATGACGCACCAGCTCACGGCTTACCTCGCTGTCAGTCATAAGACTGGTAGTAGCCGTAGTGCCTACGAAACCGATTGAGTGACGAAGCTTGCGGAAACCACCGGCTCCCATAATCATCTTTGGCTCCTTGCCATCCAGACCAAACTGATCCGGGAACTCCTCAATACCGAAAGCAGTAACAGTCTTCTGAAACTTCCTGGCATACTCACCCTGCCACTCAGCATCCTTGTTATACAGATTAAAGTCCATTGCGATATTCATAGGAACGCGCCAGGAATCATAATGGAACTCCGAGCCACGGTTAGGCGTACCGTCAAACTGACCCTGGTCAGGATTGATGGCGCTCTCCTCGTTGACAGCTCTGTGCAAATACTGACGGGCGTTGTCAGCCAGCTCGCGATACAAGTCCTCACGGCCGTCCTGTGCCGTCTCTGCCCAAACCTCATAGAATGCCGGCAGATGATATGATGGATCAGTCCATTCATTAGAGCGTCTGTCAGGACAGAAGTTAATCAGCTTGTGCTCCATATTGATGATGTTGGTGACACCACCTGTACCATCCTTGGAGAAGAGATCGTTCAACAGTTCCTGAGCCTCGGCCAGATAGTCAAACTCCTCAAAGCTGCCCCAACGACGTGAGGCCAGAAGCAGGTCGGTAACGAAATAGAGCTCACCGTCGCTGGCGCTTCCGCCCGAGTTGCGACGGCCATCCACTCTGCAGGACCAGGCGTAAAGACCGTGCGACGGGCCATCCTCATTGTGACGCATGAAGTGTCTTGCCCAACGCCACAGTTTATTGAACATCTCAGGTTTGTCCATCTGAACAGCAACCATCATAGCATACGACATACCCTCGGTACGGACATCGCGGTTCTTCACGTCAGAGATGTAACCCATCATCTGGCCATCAACCTGAACATCAAAATATGCACGGGTAGGAGCCTCAAACACCTGATAGTAGGCATCGGCAACCTTCTTGTCAATATCCTTCTGCTTATATCCAAGCTCCTTGAAATAGTTACGGTATTTGCCGGTAACCGCAGCACCTTTGTCCCAAGGCTTCATCTTCTTGGCATCAACATTCTGAACAGCGCCAATAAACAGAGCCGACAGGCAAAGCAACGAAATCTTCCAAATTCTCATAATGCAATATGTTTGGTTAATAATATACGGTCAAATCACTCCGAAATGTATGACTTCCACAACTGGTATGCCTCCTCGTATGCAGGCATGTCGGCAGCCTTCGGCTCAATGACATCAATCTTCTGAAGTGTAGAGAAGGCCTCATTGTGATCCTTATAGATGCCTGCGCCCATACCTGCGCCACGTGCCGAGCCGATTGAGCCATCGGTATCGTAAAGCTCTATGGTAGCTCCGGTCACGCCGGCAAGAGTATTGCGGAATATCGGGCTGAGGAACATATTCGCCCTTCCCGCATGAATCTTGTTGATAGGCATACCCATATCCTCCATAATGTCAATGCCGTACTTGAAGGAGAATACAATACCCTCCTGACAAGCCCTGAGCAGATGTGAGCGGTTATGAATATTGAAATTGATGCCGTGGAAGCTGCATCCTGCCTCACGGTTCTCAAGCACGCGCTCAGCTCCGTTGCCGAACGGCATGACACTGACGCCACCGGCACCGATGGGAGCCTTGGATGCAAGCTCGTTCATATCGTTGTAACTGTATCCCTCAGACATAATGTTACGCTTCATCCAGGCATTCAGGATACCGGTTCCGTTTATGCAGAGAAGAATGCCAAGTCTTGTCTTGTTGAACTCGTGATTGACGTGAGCGAAAGTATTCACACGTGACTTAGGATCGTAGCTGATCTCACCGTTAACGCCATAAACCACACCTGAAGTACCTGCGGTAGATGCAATCTCACCGGGCTCAAACACATTCAACGACAAAGCATTGTTCGGCTGGTCACCACCACGATATGTCACAGGAATGCCGGCTGCCAGACCAAGCTCCGCCGCAGCAGATGCTGTCAAACGTCCCTGCTCGGCAAATGTTGGCTTTATCTCAGGAATGAATGAGCGAGGAACTCCATAATAATCAAGAAGGAAGTTTGCCACATCGCCTGTCTGGAAATCCCAGAACATGCCCTCGGAAAGGCCAGAGACTGTTGTGCAGACCTCACCGGTAAGGCGCATTGCGATATAATCACCAGGAAGCATTATCTTGTCAATCTTCTCAAAAATCTCAGGCTCATTGCGTCTTACCCAAGCCAGTTTGGAAGCAGTGAAGTTACCCGGCGTATTCAGGAGATGGGTAAGACACTGAGAGTGGCCAAGATCCTTGAATGCAGTCTCGCCTATCTGAACGGCACGGCTGTCGCACCAGATAATTGCCGGGCGCAATACCTTCTGGTCTTTGTCTACACATACCAGTCCATGCATCTGATATGAAATTCCTATTGCGGCAATATCTTTGGGATCGGCAGAGCTGATACCCATAATGTCCGAGGTAGCCTGTCTCAGGTAACTCCACCAGTCTTCAGGATTCTGCTCAGCCCAGCCTGGGCTCACGGCTTTGATAGGAGCCTCCGACTTAGGAGCAAAGGAAGTTGCAACACACGCGCCTGTAGAGGCATCAACAAGACTGGACTTAACTGATGAGCTGCCAATGTCATAACCTAAAAGATACATAGCCAAAATATGAGTTTATTATTAATAATCGTAGATTAATGTTTTACAAAAATACTAATTTTCATTAATAAAATAAGGTGGAACGGATTGATATTCGTTCCACCTTATTAAATCACTTGTATTCTAACAAAGGATTAGTGTGAATCCTCAGGTATGTCACCTGCGTATATGCTCTTCGGCACAAGCTCAATCATATTGAATGGACAGCAAGCGGCCGGATTGTCAAGAACCTCACGAATTCTGAAATAATAATCCTGCTCTGGCTCAAAATAGTCGGTGGTGATAATCTTTCTCAAGCAGTCATCACGATCCCAACGCAAGTTGATACTACCCTGAGCTGAATATGAGTCTGGAGCCAGCATATAGCCACGGCTGTGCATTGCCTTCTCCTTTGCACGCAGAAGTGCCTCAGCCTCCTCATCACCTGCATCGGGTTTCTTAACCTGCTCACCGTCACCCGTAACCTCAGGATCGGTCTGGCTGATACGCAGGTCAACTGGAATACCCTGTGGCACGCCATTCAGATAAATCTGCACCACACCTCTATCGCAAGAATAGCCATTCAGAGTCTGACCCTTCATTGTGCACTCATACATTCTCAGCTCGTATGTTCCTGGGAATGGTACTGGCGGCAGCTTATAGGTAATGTCAAAGATACCCATAACTGTAATCTCCTCACCGAAGAAGCAGGTAAAGGTATTGTTTCTGTAACGTACCCAAGCCTGTGTCTCATCAGACATCTCAACGTTCGTGCAATATCCGGGAAGATAGCCCATTGTCCAGGCATTCTTATCCGTTGCATTTGCAACACGGCCACGGGCACCGCTGTTTATGTAGTCAGGCGACAGGGTCTGACACATAATACGGATACGAGTATTGAGAGTCTCCTCTCTTGTGGTCTTATCGTACAGAAGAATATCATCAATGTAGTGATATACGCCATTGATTGCGGATTTGTCTAACAACTCACCACCTGCGGCACCTGGTCTGTTCGGATCGAATATCTCAATTCCGCGTACGAAACCTGCCTTTGACGCGATACCCTTTCTATTGATGAAACGACCGCCAATGTATGGAGAGCTAAGTCTCATAATTGAGTGAGGCATCATAGTCTCAAAGAAATCCTCAATATCAATGTTTGCCCACTCCAGATAATATCCGGTAAGCTCCGGCTGTGCGATATTGAACTCATTATAGTTCAACTGCTCAGGAAGGAGGTGGTATGCCACGAACCTGTTCAGAGGATGATTACGGTCTGTGTAGTCATTCTCGTCATACTGGCTGTTCGGGAACGACTCTTTATAGATAGGCGTCACAACGTCAACCAACTGTTTAAGAGTCTCAATTCCGTTTGCCTTGAATACTGAGTCAGTCTCAGCGAAAGCGGTAAATTTGAAATATCTCTTCTCAGGGAAGATTCCAATCTGATTAGTCTCGAAACCGGTATCGTATCTTACACCCTTTGACGGAGATATTGAGTCATAAGACGGCGTGCGGTATGTAGCATCAATATATGCCACCAGAGAGTCAGCCAGACCTGTCTCAACAAGAGCCTTATAGAACAGACTGATGTTCGGATCCTCCTTCATCACATCGGGCAGCATCTTGTTACTCGGCGAGAGAACCTTGTCAACAATCTGAACGACACCATTCTGGACAGAGTCATCACGCTCAATGATTGTTGTCTGTGAATTGAGACGATATACAATCTTGTACTTACCGGTAGCGTCAGCGCTTGAGTCACAGGTATAGACCAGATAACGGTCAAGCAGGTTCGGATAAGGAAGAGCTCCGGTTACCAGATCCTTGCAATAGAAAAGATGGTTGCAAAGGTGAGTGAGGGCGATGGTATCGCACTGCTCCTTGGTAAGCTCATCGACAGATGACACACCCTTGTTGGCAAGATACTCCTTGAAACCCTCATTGGTCGGTGCGAAACAGGTGTATGTTCCGTAAGTTCTCATCTCGCCCCAAACGCCCGCTCTCTTGAGAACCTTCACGAAATCGGTGAAGTTCTCCTTGTAACCCTCGCTCTCAAGGAAGCTGGCTACGGTGTTACCTGTAAACGTGTAGTAGTTGCCAGGAGCCACCTCATCAAGACAACTTTGCTGGATAGCTAAGATTCCAATCAGCATTGCAGGGAGACAACATTTGGCAATTCTTGACGCCCAATTGTTCTTTTTCATATTTGTAGTTTTATTAAATTTTCGCTATTTAACACGCAAAGATACTAAACAATGTTTAACCTCCAAGCATTACCTGCATAATTTCTGTGAAAAAAGTACAAATTAACAGTCCGGTATGCTAAAAAAGCAAAAGGGCAGACTTAAAAAATCCGCCCCTCGCAAAAGAAGTATCCACTGATTTATTTTGCCGACAAATAGAGTTTCCTGGCAGACGATGTATTATCGTCCCAGAAAGCCCTCAGCACGTATGATCCTCCCTGGACTTTGCGTACAGAAATGACATTGCCGTCCGAAGAGGAGAAGACCACACGCCCGGACATATCCAAAAGTTCCAAACGCAATGCGGGAACATCGGAGTTGACTGTTATAAAATCATTTGAGAATGTTATACTCATACGCTCATCACCAGACTCACCATAAATCTCGTGCACACGCATGGCGCTGTTGAATATCGTTACATCTCCGGCGCCAGGCACCACATTGAAGTAGAGGCAGGTATGCCCCTTGTCGGTCCAGGACTTCACGATCTCGCCGCCCTGAGTCACCTCTGCCGAGCTCCAGCCCTCAGGCATTGTACGTCGTATCGTAATGGGGAAGTTGTATAAGGCACTGTCCAGCTTGCTGGTAACAGATACAATTATTCTATCCTGCGCGGCAGACACCTCGGTTACAGTAGAGGCTCTGTTCTCCCTTATGTATTTGGAGACATCCGCGAATGTGGCAACCCAATAATTATTGGGATTGTTCTTCAGATATATCAAGGCCTTCTTGAACTCCCGGGATTGTGTAGGAGAGTAACCGCTTCCTTTGTTGATCTCGTGTGTAAGGAACACGCACCAACGCTTCGCATCTCTGGCATCCTCAAACATTTTCAACATATCGTCGGATGTCTTGATGCGGCCCTCGGTACCTGTGACTATGGAACTGATATTGTACATATCAGTGGTATTGTGCGCTACCAGCTGCCCGCTACACGTGCGGCCTGAGATATAGCTCTCCTCCAGTGCGGCATTGGCATCCGGGTCTGTGGGCAGGTTGCAATATGGATATGCCACAGTAAGGCACGGCTTTCCGGTCTTCTGCTCCAATATCTGCTTGGAACGGACAAGCTCATTCAATCCTGATATTGTAGGATGCGTCAGGGTATGGCTTCCTATCTCGTGGCCGCTGTCTGCCAGGCGCCTCACCTCCTGCCATATACCATCCCGCTCAGCCCAGTCAGTTACAATGTAGAACGTGCCTTTCAGGCCATAGTTGTCCAGCAATGGCACCATAGTGGAGAACTGATTTGCCAGACCGTCATCGAAGGTAAGGGTTATGGCACAAGTAGCATCATTCAGCCAGTTGCACTTTGAATAGACAGACGTGGCTGCTGTCTCAGCGGTAAGCGATGCGCACAAAGCAGCTGCCGCAATAGTGGTCAGTAATTTCCTCATAATAATAAATAAAGTGTAAGTTTTCAGTACATTGATGTCTCCATCATCCGTTTGCCTACGGTATAAGTGCCGTCGGGATATACATACCTGACAATATTCATACCATTGAAAGGTGTTCGCGACTGTATTCCCTGAGGATTGTAATAGATAATATCCACTGCCCTCTCCGCATCTACCTCCACCAGACCTACATCAGTAGCGCACAATATCGCATTGATATAGATGTCGTCTGTAGAGCTGGATGGTGCCAGCACGATGTCAGGGTTCATAATGGTCTGATGATCCACCTCACCGTTATCCGTCTGGTACAGGTCCCAGCCAATAACCTCATAATTCTCATCGTTGCTGACAGCGCTCACGGAATACTGATGTCCTGAGAACAGATTGCCGTTGAACTGATGTGTCCGGAGTGGTATGTCATTAATCGTGATGTCGTATAGCTCAGGAGTGTCCACGTCAGTATTAATCAAGGCGGACACCTGACTTAAAGACTTACTGTCATAGCCTTTTGCCTTATAGTACTCCTCAAGCTGACCGTACATGGAGAGAGTACGCTCCTCTGCCCACTTTCTCATATCATTTATCTCCTTGCTCCAGTCTGTAATCTTTCCGCCATACAGGGCTTTGTGATACGGCATCTCTTCCTTAATCTCATCTACGGCCCAGTCAATTACAGAATTGATATAGTCCGGACACAGAAAATCGCCAAGATAAATGGTGAACCTGTCAAAGAACATTTTCTGATACTCCTTTATGGACATCAGATTGCGGAAAAGCCTGGTAGGCTCATCACCATTGGCATCGTAGTTGTTCGGCATAACGTTGGCAGGATCTCGAAGCACCCAGCGAAGATACTGCGCGCTGCTCTTGCCGTTCTCCTTGCCGGATGCCTGCATCTCCTTATTCTGCTCATCACCGTGCTTCCACCAGAATCCGAAGCTCCGGTCCAGGTCCTTGAGGAACCAGCGCCACTTGCCATCACTGGCCACAGGTCTCCAAAGCACCAGATTATTGCCGGGGAAATCCGTGTTAGACATATAGATGCTGGCCATCATCACGTTGGTATATTCCAGGACATCTATTCTCTTCTCATATTCCTGAAGTTTCTTGTTGTTTCCATTGATAAAACTCTGCAGGTCATAATACTGTTGGGCACTACCCTTCTTGAGTCCGCTCTCTACGCCCCAGAACGGGTTCTCAAGCATTGTGATGTCCTCAAGATAATCGTAATGCATCCAGACATTATCCTCATTTCCACGCTCACGGATATTCAGAATGCCATAATACTTGCCATTGATATAGACAGATGCAGGCTGGAAACCCTGCCAGTCAACATCGGTGTTGAAACCGAAGAGCATCTGACACACGCCATCGCGGATATGCGAGTAGTTGAAATCATTTCCCGAGTTTCTCAACGATATGGACGGGCTCTGATACATATCAGGATTTGTATTAGGCCAGAACTGCGCATTGAAATAGTCCTTTGAGCCAAAGCGGCTGTCCGCATATACAGTAAAGGACTTCTGCGCGTTCATACGCGCGTATGCGCCACTCACGCGTATCTCACAAAGTTGATTGAACTCCGCATACTCCTCTCCTTTCGGGAAGTAATCCATCACTACAGGACGGCGCCAGTTCTTTCTGTTCTCTGACTTATAGGCCTCACTCCCATTATTTGCGATGATACCAATCTGCCTGTCGTTCAGATTCTTGTCTGGGGTCACCATAGATATTACAGGAAGAAGCAGGTCGCGTCCGTGGAAAATGAACACTCTGGTGGAGGCTGGAGGAGTGACGCAACCGGACAGGAACAAAGCGGCTTTCAATGTTGTGGTGTTCGTGAATGACAACTCACCACTGTATTCCTTACTAGACGATGTAGGCTCAGTACCATCCAATGTATATCTTATCACAGCGTCATCAGGGGTACCTGCGGGTTTGGATATCGCAACCTTGATTTCCGTTCCGCTGTTGGCGGCTGCCCTTACGACACGGCTGTCTGATGAGAAAACAGGCTCCGGAAGCACCATATCCGCAAGTCCGCCGGAGTTTTTCTTACCCCTGGATGGCTTGAGCATATATCCCAACTTATCCGAGCCGTCGGTGGCACGCCCATATGCCACATCCGGAGCAGGCATTGACGGAACGTGCAGCGAGTCAACCAGTTTCCTGTTGGAGTCAAACAGATAAACCGCGCCCTCCTTGGCATTTGAGAGCCTGAAGTCGGTATGTACCTCGGAGTTCTCAACCTTATTCTCCTTATCGCAATAAATGACGAAATAGCCTTTGGCAGGTACCTTGACGTCGTTGCCGCCGCCCCAGCCCCAACCCCAACCCCAGCCTCCGCCAGTCTGGATGTTATAGCATTTGGAGCAGTCATTGTCCTTGCCTATGTAATACCCGTTCAAGTCAACCTCCTTGTCTGTAGGATTATATAACTCCACCCAACTGTCCGGGTACTCCATAAGCTTGTCCAGGTCACCGCTGATTGCAGACTGCATCACCTCATTAATAATCAGCGCTTTTGTCAATGCCTCAGTAGCTGCGGTTCCTGTCAGAGAGACGAACAGCAGTGAAAATGCCAGGAATTTCCTCATTATGTCAGAATATTTCATTTTTGAATAGGGATTGCAAATGTAGTAAAAAAAGTGGCACAAACAGTTGTCTGCGCCACTTATTGAAAAATTAATAAGACATTTGTCAAAAATGATTATACCAATGACCATCTCTCCGGGGCAGCGAGTCACCCCACGAGCGCCAGTAATGATTCCACCACTCGCCCTGACGGTTTATGATATCGTTCCAATGTTGCTCCAACTCTTTGCGGCCTTGCTCCATCTGTCGCTCAAACGCCCTGCGGCCCTTCTCCATCTGCTGCTCATACTCCTTGCGGCTTCTCTCCATCCACTCTTCCCAGATTTTCTGTCCGAGTTTCCATTGGGCATCCGCTATCCGGTGACAGGCATCCTCGGAAAGTTGCCTCTTCATTGCGGAACGATACTCATCATTAATCTCGTTCCACTTTCTCATATACTCCTGCTGCTGCTTGTTGTCCGGATGGAAATCAAAAGGCATACCGAAGGATGGACCGGCCGATGGCTTAGGCATAGCTGAGTTATTCAGCTCATATAGCGAATCCACATACTTAATGTAGATTTTGGCAAAACGCTGATACTCTTTCTTGGAGAGCCTGGCATTCTCCATTATGAAACGCAGCTGCGCGTTGGTCATATCATTGTCAGGCCGATCATCGGCAGCAGCCAGACAAAGAGGGAACAGGGCAGCCAGACATATTATCGCCAGAAACTTTCTCATATCAGTCACTGTAATAGTTACTCATCATTGAGAAAAGGCCGAGATCATCGGTTGACATTGTCTGAAAGACCTCGTCGATGCTCTTGCACTGCGATATGCTCTCGTAGTCAGGCACACCGGCGTTATCGTCGATGATAAGAGGAAGCATAAGCAAAAGAGCCGCAGCCGCCACACCGGCTATTGACCACCACAGGTAATTCCGCTTTGGCTTGATTACGGTACGGCCGGCCTCCTCCCTGACCATAGAGACACAACGCTCTGTAATCTCATCCATAAAATGCTCAGGCATACGGTAGGGCATCTTCTTCCCTATCTCATCCAAATCTCTCATATTGTATGATCCGTTAAATATTTCCTTATTTTCTCAGTAGCATAATGATAGTTCGTCTTCAGTGTTCCTACGCTGTCGCCCAGAATCTGATGTATCTCCTCATAGCTCTTTTCATCATAATACCTCAGATTGAACACCAGCTTCTGCTTTGCAGGCAGCAAGGCTATCGCCTCCTGAAGCAGGATTAGTGTCTCATCAGCATCAGGGTCAGACTCCAGACGTACGCTCCCCATCAGGGAGTCACCCAGTTCGTCCACCGATTCCATATATCCAGGCTTACCCTTGAGTAATTTCAAGGCCTCGTTTGTTGCTATCTTATACAACCACGACGATAACGGATAGTCTCTGGAATATGTGGTCCTGTACCTGAACACGTTCATTACGGTTTCCTGAAGGGCATCCTCGGCATCATCGTGCGAGACGACTATCCTGCGGATGTGCCAGTAGAGCTGCTCGCCATACTTTCTCATCACCAGACGTATGGCAGTGTCAACCCGGCTTTCATCGCCCAGCATCTCAACGATAGACTCGTCTGTCACTGTCATCATCTTTTTGCTCTCCATTACGTTCAGGACACGTTTTGTAAAAGTAATATAAACAAGACACCCGGAAGTTAAATCCGGGTGCCCTGTTTTTACAAAAACTTATTAATAAGTTGCCTGATGGAAATAGTCGAAATCGGCATAACCACCAGTCTGGGTGGTCGAGTAGTTGTACAGAGCCGTACGATAACCGGTGAAAAGGTCAAGCGTAAACCTCATCTGCAATTCAGCATCCACATCGTTCCATGTCTTGCCGTCAAGCGACCAACTCATAAAGGCCTTGTCTGCGCCACAGGTGTCGTCGGCCTGAGGTGTGAAGACATAACGGATCTTGAGCCATACCTGATTCTGCGTAAGCGGAATGCGAAGCACCTCGGTCTCGCCGTTGCCCTGCGGCTGTTCCGGCTGAGGCTGTCCCGGGCGCCCCCAACGACGCGAGGGCGGTACACGGTTGATGCCGACAAGGCTGCGGGTACCATCCTCGGCAACCTCCACTCCGATGCGGCAGTAATTGCTCTGGAAAGCACAGATACCTGCATTGTCACCTGGTTTCATTCCCGATGCGTCAAGAAGCACCTCGCTGTAGCAGCGTGGGCCCACGGTGCGCTGTGTCAGGGTGTTGCGGGCATGCATAATATCCTCTGCGATATATCCGGTGGTAAGCCTCAGCCAACCCTTGCGGTCTGTAAATGACCACAACGCATTGTCTGGCTTGTGGTTCCACTGCCAGACAAGGTCAAGCTGGCTCTTATCATAATCGAACTCATCTGAAGCCCATACGCGGTTCTCGCCCGATGGTTTCAGATTAACCTCAAACTGTTTCACAGGAACGGTATTGTCACCAAGTATCGGCCAACCGTCAACCCAGGTCATAGGCTGCAATGTGGGGACACGACCTACACCACCGTGATCCTGAAACATAACTGAGTACCAGTCTCCCTTCTTTGTCTCAAAAATGGCACCCTGTGCTACACCGTCTCCGCGACCGTCAAACGGGCCCTGAAGAATGGTCTTGCTCTCGTAAGGGCCAAGAAGGTCCTTTGAGCGCCAACAGGTCTCGGTACGCACATTACCTGAAGGCCAGTCAATATCCAGCACATAGTAATAATCGCCTATGTGATAGAAATGCGCACCCTCAGCACGCAGATTGTATCCCTGTCTTGGCGATGAGATAAGAAGCTGGTCAATGCCACCCTCCCTCACGGCTGAGCCATCCGGCTCAAGCTCGGTGATACGCAGGTCACCGTTGCCCCATACTACATAGAGATGGCCATCCTCGAACAGCATCGAGGCATCGTGGAACGCACGGTCAATGACTGAGCGCTCCCAGAAGCTGGTATTGATGTCCTTTGTCTTGTAAACGTATGTCTTGCCCTGGTCATTGGCAATGAACAGGCAATAATATGTGCCGTCAACATAGCGCAACGACGCAGCCCACTGGCCCTTGCCGTATGCGTTGCGGCCATTACGCATATTATAGACATCGTCATCGTTCAGACAGTCATAGACATAGCTTATTATCTCCCAATGTACCAGGTCCCTGGAATGCATAATAGGCGCACCCGGACAATAGTACATCGTGGTACTTACCATATAGTAGTCATCACCAACGCGGATTACATCGTTGTCGGGAATATCAGTGTATGTGAGAGGATTCTCGCATACGGTAGTCTTGGGGCCTGCAGAGCAGGATGCTCCTGCAAGCAACGCCGCTACTGTCAGCAGCAGACACGACAACCTTCTCATAACCGTTTACTCAAAAGTAAGCCAGTCAACCTGAATCTTGCCCTCGGTGGCCATACGCACCTTCAGGTGGTGAATTCCCTTTGCGGCACCGCTTACCTTTGCCGATGCCTCAATGGTCTGACGATCTGCCGGTACATCGACGGTAGCGATTACCTTGTCGTCCTGAAGAATCTCAAGAGTACCGGCCGATGGAGGAACTATCTTCACTGTTACCTTCTTTGGGGCCTTGTCAAACTGAACAGTGTTGTATCTTGCCCAGGCACCCTTCTCAAAGAACACGGTCTTCCAGCCTGCGAAGTAGTTGCTGCGCTCCAGATAGTCAATGGAGTCACCGCTTGCGCTGAGTGCGG
Source organism: Bacteroidaceae bacterium (assembly GCA_045597985.1). Lineage (GTDB taxonomy): Bacteria > Bacteroidota > Bacteroidia > Bacteroidales > Bacteroidaceae > Colenecus. The sequence goes on from JAZLLE010000051.1 coordinate 15,727, forward strand.
AATAGCGGTCAAGCTGAATCTTTGTGTTGGCATTTGTCACACCGATGCCACGGAGTGTAGGCTTCACCATACGGATGCGGCCGTCCGGCTCGAAGAAAATGCTGTCGGCGCATACAGAGCGGTTCTTGTCAAACTCAGGTGAGAAGTCATTGTGGTGGTAGAACAGATAGGTCTGGCCCTTGAACTCAATTATTGAGTGATGGTTGGTCCAGCACTTGTTTGCGTGCTCCTCAAAGAAAACGCCCATAAACTTGTATGGACCGAAGATGTTGTCTGCCATACAGTATGCCAGAACCTCCTCAACGTCCCTTGCCCACGGGAAAGTCATATAATAGTGACCATCGTGCTTGAAAAGATAAGGTCCCTCTACAAGGCCCTTGGTAGGAACCTCCTCAACACGGTGACGGTCTGCCGGATCAGTTGACACTGACAGCCAGTCATCGTTCATCTTGGTGATGGTGATGCCAGGCATTACCAGATAGCCCTGACCATCGTCATCTACAAAGATACACGGGTCAATGCCGCCAACGTTCTCAAGTGGTGTAGCCTGGGGTACATACGGACCTTCAGGATAGTCTGCGATAGCCACACCAACACGGTTTCCGGCGAAACGCTGACCCGGCTGCGGTTTCGCGCCTGCAGGCCAGAAGAAATAGTACTTGCCATTATGCTCCTTGCAGTCCGGAGCCCACATTGAATAACCTTTCTCATTTACCCAGGGAGCTGTCCACTGGTCAATAATCATACCGTGGTCTGTCCAATCCGTAAGGTTTGATGATGAGAATACGTGATAGTCTGCCATACAGAACCAGTCTTTGCGGCCATATTCCGCAGGAGCCTTGATGTCGTGCGATGGGAATACATAGACTCTGTCACCTACGACCAATGCTGACGGGTCAGCCGAGAACTGATCCCTGATAATAGGATTCTGAGCAAAAACTGTGGTTCCGGCAATCAACATAACCGAGAACAAGGATGCGATTTTTTTCATACGATTTTATATTGATCAGTAAATAATTAGCTCTGTCTGCAAAACAATGTGTGCGCAAAAGGCACTGCATTATCCGCAAAGATAACACAATGTTTCTAAAATAATGCAAAAACAGCAATTACATTGTCGGAGTATCAGATTCCATAAACTCCAACGCCTTACAATAAACCGGATCCAGAGCATTGATTACCTTGTAATACTCACTCATTGTCCAGATGTCGCGAGCCACAAGAGCCTTCAGCTGCAATGAGATTATCGGCAAGACCTTCTCATACTGTTCCTGAATAAACTTGACGCCAGACTCCTCGGCGTTATGCAGAACTATGTCAAGCAGATCCTGCCCTACCACAAAGCCTGTATTGAACTTGTCAAAGTTCCTGTATTTGCGCTCAATCTCCTTTCTGTGCATATCCACATACGCAAGGCTGGCCTGAAGCACCGAGCCACGGGCTGTTACGTCGCGATACCACTGATTCACCCTACCGGTGTCAATAGGGACAAAGATATCAGGCATAATACCGCCACCTCCATAGACAGTCCGGCCCTTTACCAAGGTGTTGTATTTAAGCGAATCAACAAAGTGAATGCTGTCGGCACTTACAAGCTGACCGGTACGCAGCCGTTCCTCAATATCCTTGCCGTAATCAACATCATCGCCATATGGTTTCTGGATGCACCTTCCCGATGGCGTGAAATACTGCGCCACGGTAAGTCTTATCATAGAGCCGTCTGAGAACTCCACAGGTCTCTGTACCAGTCCCTTTCCAAACGAGCGTCGGCCAATAATAGTTGCCCTGTCCCAGTCCTGAACGGCACCGGACACAATCTCGCTGGCCGATGCGGAGTACTCGTCGATAAGTACCACAAGACTGCCCTTAAGAAACAGTCCTGTTCCCTCAGCCTTGTACGATACATTCTCACTGGCTCTTCCTGATGTATATACAATCATCTGGTCACGCTCCAGGAACTGGTTTGCCATACCTACTGCCGCGCCAAGGTAGCCTCCGCCATTCCCCTGAAGATCAAGAATCAATGACTCCACGCCCTTCTTGCGAAGTCTCATCAGAGCCTCGCCAAACTCCTTGACGGTTGTAGCTCCAAAGCTGGATATTTTAATGTAGCCCACACCTGGAGCGGCAAGGAACGATGCATCGACAGTATTGAGAGGAATGACATCGCGCACCACATTGAAATAGATCAAGTCGCTCACTCCCTGACGAATCACTCCAAGTCTCACTACAGTACCCTTGGGCCCGCGCAACCGGCGCATTATCTCGTCATTAGACATCTTGACTCCGGCTATCGCGGTGTCGTTGGCCGATACGATTCTGTCTCCAGCCATAATGCCCACCTTCTCGGAAGGCCCGTCCGGAATAGTCTGTACTATGAAAAGGGTGTCCCTGACCATATTGAACTGAACACCGATTCCCTCAAAATTACCATTCAGTGTCTCATTGCTCTTGCGTACCTCATCGGCCGACAGATATGTGGAATGAGGATCCAGTTCCTTGAGCATAGCCTTGATGCCGGCCTCAACCAGAGTAGTGTCACTTACGGGATCAACATAAAGATTGGTGATAGCGCTCTCTGCTATCAGGAGTTTCTGCAACTGCTCACCCACTCTGATGGTCTGAGCCTGCGATATAAATACCGTCAACAATATGGCGGCTGATAACACGACTTTTCTCACTATAATCAATGAATGACAAATGTATCAATCATCATCCCGTCAACAGGATGACCAAATCCTATAAGTTCCCTTACAAGAGAGCTGCTTACGTGCTGATATTCCGGACCGGACACAAGCAGCATAGTATCCGCGCCGCCTATTGTCCTGTTGGCATCGGCAAGATTCCTCTCAACCTCATAATCGGCCACTGTACGCACACCGCGCAGAATGATGTCGGAGCCAGTCTCACGCAGCAAATCCATAGTCAGACAATTGTATGACACAACTGATATGCGAGGCTCTGACTCGTAATACTTTCTGATAGCCTCAACTCTTTCATCAGCGCTCCAAAGCGTCTTTTTCGCAGAGTTAACGCCAACAGCGATGACAATGCTGTCAGCCACACGCAACGCACGGGTCACCAAATCAGCGTGACCAATGGTAAACGGGTCAAAAGTACCTGGAAACAATATTCTCATAATCTTATCAAATCAGAATTTCTCGCCTTCCTCCTCATCTACAAGATCCTGTTCCACCACAAGATTCTCTATAATGAAATTCTGGCGCTCCATTGTGTTCTTGCCCATATAGAACGAGAGAAGATCAGCCACGGCATCGGTCTTCTGCAGCGTGACGCGCTCCAGACGCATATCCGTGCCTATGAAATTTTTGAACTCGTCCGGCGATATCTCACCAAGACCTTTGAACCTGGTTATCTCAGGGTCTGGACTCAGCTTTTCTATCGCAGAGTTGCGCTCCTCCTCGTTATAGCAATAAATAGTCTCAAAATCTCCGGTCTCGGTCACTACGCCCTGAATGGCTGAGGCATCGACCTTGGATTTCTTCTTCCGGCGGTTCCTGACGCGGAAAAGAGGTGTTTGAAGGATATATACATGTCCCTTCTTGACAAGATCGGGGAAGAACTGCAGGAAGAAGGTGGTCATCAGCAGACGGATATGCATGCCATCCACATCGGCATCGGTAGCTATTATCACCTTATTATATCTCAGTCCGTCAAGTCCCTCCTCTATGTTCAAGGCTGCCTGAAGCAGACGGAACTCCAGATTCTCATAGACCACCTTCTTGGTCAGACCATAGCAGTTCAACGGCTTTCCTCTGAGGCTGAACACAGCTTGTGTGTTGACATCGCGACTCTTGGTAATGGAGCCGCTGGCAGACAGTCCCTCTGTTATGAAAATGCAGCTCTCCTCCTGGCGGTCACCCTTCACATCGCTGAAATGGATGCGGCAGTCAGCCAGCTTGCTGTTGTGCAAGTTGCTCTCCTTATTGCGCTCACGCACAAGTTTGGTCATACCTGCTATCTCCTTGCGTTCCTTCTCAGATTCCTGAATCTTCTGAAGAATAGCCTCAGATACCTGCGTATTGATATGCAGATAATCATCTACCTCCTTCTTAATGAAATCACTCACGAACTTGTTGAGTGATAGCGAGCCGCCCGGAGTCATGGTCGTAGAGCCAAGCTTTATCTTGGTCTGGCTCTCAAAGACAGGCTCCTCAACATTCAGCGCTATGGCGGCCACCATACCGTTTCGTATGTCGCCTGCCTCAAAGTTCTTGCCGAAGAATTCCTTTATGGTACGTGCGATATGCTCCTTGAACGCGCTCTGATGAGTTCCTCCCTGCGATGTGTATTGACCATTCACGAACGAATAGTACTCCTCGCCATACTGTGCGGTGTGAGTGAATGCGATCTCTATGTCCGTACCCTTCAGATGTACAATCGGATAAAGGCTTGATGCGCTCATTCGCTCATTGAGAAGATCCTCCAGGCCAGACCGTGACAGGAATCTCTGGCCATTGTACATAATGGTCAGGCCGGTATTCAGATAAGTGTAGTTGCGAAGCATTGTCTCTATGATGGCAGGCTGGAATGAATAGCCTTTGAAAAGCCTGTCATCGGGCTCAAACCACACCATAGTACCGTGCTCCTCGCCACTCGGCTCAGTAGAGTCGCTCAGCAGATTTCCAGCCTCGAAAACCAGCTTGCGTACCTGCCCGTCGCGGTAGCTGCTAACCTCAAAATGTGAGCTGAGGGCATTAACGGCCTTCACGCCCACTCCGTTCAGGCCCACGCTCTTCTTGAAAGCCTTGCTGTCGAACTTGCCTCCGGTGTTCAGAACGCTCACAGCCTCCAGCAACTTACCCTGAGGTATGCCACGGCCATAGTCGCGCACGCGCACCGTACGGTTGTTCTCCATATCTATCTCAATGCGCTTTCCGCAATTCATACGGAACTCATCAATGCTGTTGTCAATCACCTCCTTCAGAAGCACGTAGATACCATCATCGCTCTGAGAGCCGTCTCCCAGCTTGCCTATGTACATGCCAGGACGAGTCCTGACGTGCTCCATATCGCTCATGTGGCGGATGTTGTCCTCATCGTAGCGTACCTGTTCCTGCTGAGCGAACAGCTCGTCATCAAGTTCTTCTGCCATATATAGTAGTCTTTATTACAAATCCTTGCGGAACGCACACCTTCTTTTATGAATGTGAGCGCCCTCAAAATACTGCCAGTGCGCCTGCATCTTGCTGTTGCTCACCAGCTCCGGGTTACTCTCGGCCACCCTCATCCCCATACTACGCGCAACAGGAATCATTTTGTTGAACATCACCGCATTCAGGCCTTTGTTCTGATATTCAGGGCGTATGGCCAGAAACATCAGGTCAACAGTCTCGTCCGGCCTTACCTTGAGAACCCTGAGCAGATGCAGCCAGCCCAGAGGAAACAGATGTCCCTTAGCCTTCTGCAATGCCTTTGAGAGCGAAGGCAGCACCATTCCGGCAGCCACCAGCTCGCCCTGCTCATCAAGAATGAACGTTACCAGACGGGTATCGATAAGTGGCACATACCTGCGCGCGAAGTCATCAATCTGCTTTGGAGAGAACTCTGAATATCCATATAGTGGTGAATAAGCCAGGTTAACAAGTTCAAAAAGCTTATGCGCATACCGCTTCGCCTCGTCCGATTTATTACCGAACACAGGCACGTGCAGATTATATCTCTTCAGAACCACATCCGCAAGCCGGCCCATCTTCTCAGGAATAACATCAAACGGAATGCTCCACTCGACCCATTCGGCCGAACGCTCAAAGCCTAAGGCTTTTATATGTTCCGGATAGTATGGGTAATTATAAATGGTGGCCATAGTGCCAAGCTGGTCAAAACCATCCACCAGCATTCCCTCCGGATCGAAATCGGTAAAGCCGAACGGGCCCTCAATCTCTGCCATTCCCTTTTCACGGCCCCACACGGCTACAGCATCAATAAGGGCGGCACTCACCTCGCGGTCATCTACAAAGTCAATCCAACCGAACCTTACCACATCGCGTTGCCACTTTGTATTGGCGTGACGGTTTATGATGCCGGCCACACGACCGGCAATACGGCCATCGCGATATGCCAGAAAGAGCATCAGGTCACAGAACTCCAGAGCGGCATTACCCTTGGCGGTGAACAGCCTCACCATATCACCATATAGATCCGGCACGGCAAAACGGTTTCCCTTATACAGGGAAAAGCCGAATTGAATGAAACTATGCAGCTGTCTCCTTGACGAGACTTCCACTATTTTTACCGGCATACCTCAGCTCTGAAAGATTTTCAAATCCTCAAAGTTACAAAATAATGACGATGTCGCAATCTGACTTTTCAACAAGTAGCAGATTATCCGTTAACCACGTTCTGCAATTTACCATTCATAAATGCCAGAACATTGTCCAATGCCACCCGCATAAGCCGTTTTCGAGCCTCCAGAGTTGCCCACGCTATATGAGGCGTGATACGGCAGTTCTCCAATCCAATCAGCGGTGAGCCGTGACGCGGCGGCTCCTCATTGAGCACGTCAACGCCGGCAGCAAGGATCCGATGCTCCCGTAACGCCTGTGCCAGAGCGGCCTCATCCACCAGAGGACCCCGGCCCGTGTTTATCAGGATGGCAGTTGGCCTCATCAGGCCTATCGTGCGCTCATTGACAATATTCCGCGTATCGGCTGTGAGCGGACAGTGCAGGCTCACTACATCTGAGTTCCTGAATACATCGTCCAAATCAGCCACTTTAACAATACCTGAGGGAAGCGCTTCCGCCGGTTTTGATGTAAAAGCCAGAACACTCATTCCAAAAGCCCCTGCAATACGCGCCACCTGCATTCCTATGTTACCAAGGCCCACAATGCCCATCGTCTTGCCAGCCAGCTCATACTGCGATGTAAGCCTGTATGAGAAATCCTCGGCACGCTGCCATTCGCCACTATGAACCGAGCGGGTATGCCCACCAACGTTGTTCACCACATCCAGCAAATGCGCGAACACCATCTGAGCAACCGACATCGTGCTGTACGCAGGTATGTTCGTGACAACAATGCCACGCTCCCGCGCCGCCTCAATATCTACGATGTTATAGCCCGTGGCAAGCACTCCGATATAGCGCAACCGGGGCATCCTGCTCATCTTGTCGCGGTCAATCACGACCTTATTAGTGATTACGATCTCAGCATCCTGTCCGCGCTCCACCACCTCATCAGGTGCAGTACGGTCATATATCGTTACATCGCCAATCTCTTTCCAGCCATCCCAGCTCAAATCACCGGGCGAGGCCGCATATCCGTCATAAATAACAATTCTCATAAACTGCGTTTTCAATACATACTGCAAAATTGCACAAAATATTGAAGAATACCCCTGTTTTATTTTAATGATTCTTCCTGTGGAAAATCTTGTATGCCACCGGAACGACTATCAGAGTCAGCAGGGTTGATGGACCACGGTCTGAGAGACGTGTCCAAACAATAAGCAAGCTGGCATCGGACAGTATCAGACAGGGCTACGACAGAAAGGCCGACAGGGAGAATGACTTCGATGACGTTGAGGACCCTGACGTGCGCCGTGAGGTCATGCGGACCATAGCGGAAACGCCAGGCAGGAAAGGGCGAGGGTGAACATTACCGAATATTTGCATGTCGTATAGTTTTTAATCTACGAAAGCGGGCGAAAAGTTGTCTATTTTTGTAGTTTTCGCCCGCTTTACGTTGCATATAACGAATGACCATAATGTATTTGTAACCAAAATATGCTGATATACCTCAATTCCGCAAGAAAGTTTGATTGCGATTAATTGAACGTGTGCCGGAGGCAAAGTTTAGGGCGGAAGCGTTGATTTCAGTTTTCATTCCCTATCCGGGCAGACAATATCAGTGTTCCGATGTCTTTGTCGGCCCACT
>JAZLLE010000052.1:0-40870 GCA_045597985.1 Bacteroidaceae bacterium
GGTCAGATATTTGCTTACGGCTTCCTTCAGATTCCACCTCACGATGGACACCCTTGCTTTCGGCTGTAGCCTTCCCACTGTTAGGGCGGCTTGGGGACTTACACCCGTTAGAATACGTTCGTGCTGGGCGAACCAAAAAAAGACAGGCAACCGTATGATTGCCTGCCTTTATGATATATACATTTTTATGTGTCTGTTAATCCTCGGCCGCTTTCTTGCGTATTGAGCGCTTCTTTGTAGTTGGCTCTGCCGGTGCCTCAATTTGTACGCCTGCAAGCTCCGGATCAACCAGAATGCGGCCGCAATACTCACATACGATGATTTTCTTGCGCATACGGATGTCAAGCTGTCTCTGAGGCGGAATCTTGTTGAAACAACCGCCGCAGGCATCACGCTCCACATAGACAATACCCAGACCGTTGCGGGTATTCTTGCGGATACGCTTGAATGAGAGCAGAAGTCTTGGATCGATAGTTCCCTCCAGAACCTTAGCCTCATCACGCAGACGCTCCTCATCCTTGCGTGTCTCCTCTACAATCTCCTCAAGCTCAATCTTCTTTCTTTCCAGATCATCGCGCTTCTCCGCCAGCAGGTTCTTGCTGTTCTCAACCTCTTCCTCTCTGTTTGCCAGACCGGCCTTGGCCTCACGGATTTTCTTCTCGCTGAGCTCAATCTCCAGATTGCAGTACTCAATCTCTTTGTTCAGAGCATCGAACTCCCTGTTGTTGCGTACGTTGTTCTGGTTCTCCTCGTACTTGGCGATAGATGCCTTACTGTTCTCAATGCTGTGCTCATTCTCCTTGATGGCCTTGTTGAAGGCAACCATATCGGCCTTATAGTTGTCGATACGTGTAGTGAGGCCTACAACCTCGTCCTCCAGATCCTGGACCTCAAGAGGAAGCTCACCACGAAGGATTCTTATCTCGTCAATCTTGGAAAGAATTGTCTGAAGCTGATAAAGTGACTTCAGCTTCTCCTCCACAGTGTACTCTGATGGATCTTTTTTGATGTCTTTTGCCATAATTATTTTGTTTAGAAATATCTGATCGGATTTGTGTCTCGCGATGTCTGCTCAACTCTCATCTGCGGGAACTCCTTATGCAGAATCTCACAGAGAAGCTCAACGGTGTATTGCTCACTCTCAAAATGCCCTGTCTCCATAAGCAATAAAGTTCCATCCAGACCGAAGAAACGATGATAGCCTATCTCTCCCGTGATGAATGCATCAGCGCCTGAGGCTACTGCTGAGGGTATAAGGAACGCTCCAGCCCCTCCGCATACTGCCACTTTGTGTACTGGTCTGCCCAACTGACCGTTACAGCGAAGGCAAGGTGCTGCGAACGTGTCTTTGACGAAGGCGATGAATTCATCTTCGCGCATATCGCGGCTCAGGATTCCGGTAATACCGGAGCCTGCATCCTCGTTTTTGGATTCAAGCCAACTGATTTCTGAGAGTCCCAGCCGGGATGCGATCTTGAAGTTTACACCCCCACTCGCATTGTCAAGGTTGGTGTGTGCCGCGTATAGTGCGATACCGTTTCTAATGGCCTCTATGACGCAACGCTCACTCTCGGTCTTGTCTGTGATGGATTTGAGCGGACGGAAAAGCAACGGATGATGAGATACTACGAGATTGCATCCCAGACTCACGGCTTCCTGAATGACAGCCTCCGTCACGTCCAGACACAATAAAGCCCCTGAAACTTCCGTCTCTGTCAGTCCTATCTGCAGGCCTGAATTATCGTATTCTTCCTGCAGAGGCAGAGGCGCGAACTTCTCAAGGGCATCAACAACATCCCTGATTCTCATCACCTATTTGCTTATTGCCGCAAAATTAATATAAAGTTTTCAAATACACAACCATACGATGGCACCCGTAGCCAGAATCATACCGGCAATCTGCATCCAGCTGCGGGGTTCCTTGAAGGCTTTCCATCCTACAATGGCGCCTATGGCCACAATACCTGCATTGTGTGCAGGGAAAAGTATGGCTGAATCAATGCTCTTCATAGCCTCAATCAACAGGAATGTGGCAAAGAAGTTGGCGGTTCCCAATATGATTCCGCCAAGAATGTCCTTGCCTGTAAGTCTGGTACGCTTACTGGCAGGTTTAATAATCAGCATTATAAGACCGAACGCCAGTGCCGATATAAAAATAACCGATGTGGCAAGTGCGTTCATATAGCTGACAAGACTGCCTCCAAGTGGTGAGTATGCAACACCTATTTTATATTGCATCACCTTGAGCATTGCGTTACTCAGACCAAACATTACGAAAACAATAGCCGTCCACAGGATGGTACTGCCGGATTTCCGGCCGGACACTCTACCCTTTCCTATATCCAGAATCATAGCCAGAGAGAGTATCACTATCAAAATGGCAATCCAATTTGGCCTGTCACTTCCAGGAATAAGGAAATAGCAGATAATGATGGAGATGACCATTGATGCCCTGCTGCTTACGGTTGATATGGATACTCCTACTTTATCTGTACAGGTATCCAATGCCACCATTCCAAGAATGAAGATAAGACCTACGGCTATGGCAAGCGGCAGCCACTCTTCCTTGATGGGATTGCTGATTCCTATACCCTGGAAAGAGAGCAGGCATCCCCATAGGAATGCCACCACATAGTTTACCAATATGGCGTAAAAGCCGTTTATCCCTTTCAGCTGAAATACCTTGAAAAGGATAGTAAAAAGAGCAGTAGCTATGGTTGCGATGATGAGTGCTATCATAATTGATACAAAAATAGCGACATTAAGTTTATTATTTGCAATTTTAAGAGTAATTTCGCGCCACATTAGTAGAAAGAAACTGTTTTGAAATGAGACTGGTTGGAAAATTAACAGTGTTTGTAATCGCCATCTGCTCAATGTTGGCTTGTGGAGGTAAATCAGGTAAGGTTACTGAAAACAATGAGAAAATGAGTTCTAGAGACATTCTGGTAGTGGTTGACCTTCAGAAAGATTTCATCGATGGCAACCTTTCAATTCCAAACGGAACCGCAGTGGTTCCACGTATTGACAGCATTAAGAAAGACTTTGATCAGGTTTGGTTCACACTCGACTGGCATCCGTCAAACCACTGCTCATTTACAGAGTATGGCGGTATATGGCCAGTTCACTGTCTGCATTACTCTCTTGGCGCATCAATACCAGACTGCATAATGGAAGGTCTGGAGAGCGATAAGATACGTTTCATACAGAAGGCCGAGAATCCGGAGATTGAGGAGTACGGCGCATTTGCCAATCTTCAGCCCGATGAGGAGGGCTGGTTTCAGGCCGGTGACAACGTTGTGGTATGCGGCATAGCATCTGAGTATTGCGTGCTTGAGACACTTCAGAACATAATCCGCCTGCGCGATGCCATAGGTTTCAATGTAAGCGTGTTTATGGATGGTTGCGGATGCTTCGAGAGCCAGCAGCCACTCCTGGACTTTATGAATGAGCACAGCGTTCTGGAATACAAATAATTGACGATATGGGAAACAGCATTATCCGCAGTATGATTGAGAATGACCTTTACAAGTTCTCAATGTCATATTACTATCAGCGTACTACTCCTGAGGGCATCGGTACATTCTACTTTACCGACCGCAACGGACAGACATTCACACAAGAGTTTGTTGACAACCTGCGGACTGAGTTCAAGAACCTGGAGTCTCTGGCGCTTACAGACCAGGAGTTCAATTGGTGTCTTGCAAACATAAGCTACATTCCCAGATGTTATTTCGAGTGGCTCAAGGGATTCCGCTTTGACTCTTCAATTATTGACATATCGCTTGATGAGGATGGACACCTTCATATTGAGGCCACAGACAACATATATAAGGTTACTCTTTACGAAATTCCTATACTTTCCACTGTATCAGAGCTTTATTACAGAATGTATGATACCGGCAAGGTTGATTGGGACTTTATTGACGCGCAGCTGGCTAAAAAAGCTGAGATATCAAATGAGAACAAGATAAAGTTTGCGAACTTTGGAATGCGCAGACGCTATTCACACGAGGTTGAGGACCATGTTACAGAGTATCTTGTACGTAATGCCAAGTACTTCATTGGCTCATCGACGGTCTATTTCGCAATGAAGTATCAGTCTATCAAAAAAGACCTGAAGCCTATAGGCACAATGGCTCACGAGCTGATGATGGCAACCGCAGCCTTTATGGGACCTAAGGAGGCAAACTACTATGTAATGCAGAAATGGAACGAGATTTATGGTGGTGCTATGGGTACTATGCTCCCAGACTGCTTCACAACTGAGGTGTTCCTGCGAAATTTCAGTATGGATATGGCTAAGCTTTATGATGGTGTGCGTCACGATAGCGGTGATCCGTTTGAGTTTGGCGAGAAGATTATCGCAAAGTACGAGTCATACCATATTAATCCACTTACCAAGTCTATCGTATTCAGTGACTCACTTGATTTTGAGCGGGCTCTGGCTCTACAGAAATACTTCGAGGGCCGTATTCTGGTCTCATTCGGCATTGGAACAAACCTGACAAACGATGTAGGCACAGTAAAGCCTCTGAACATCGTTATGAAACTCAAGACATTCCAGGTGAACCCGCGCCAGCCAAAGTATCGTTGCGTCAAGTTGTCGGATGTTCCAGGTAAGGAACTCGGCGATCCGGACGAGATACGCAGCTACAAGGTAATCCTTGGGCTTGCCTGATCAATTGAAGATGTAACGCAATCCAAACTGCAGATACCAACAGTTTGCAGTACTCTGAAGAGGCTCAAAAGCATTCTTCGGCAAGCCGTTGTTGTTTGAGTACAGTGTATAAAGCGGATGGCCTTCGCTGTCTGTTCCTGCAAAGTTCAATATCCTTCCATCGTTACAAGCTGATGGTGTCTGGCAGACACCCCATTTGTTGTTTATAAGATTGCCTGCGTTCATAAGATCAACCGACAGCTGAATTTTATGCTCATTACTACCGCTGCCAATGCGGAATGTCTCTGCTACACGGATATCAAAACGGTTCAGCCATGGCATCAAGGCGTCGTTTGCGCCGGCATATTTACCCTTATGGCGGCTAAGATACTTGTCATTGCAGACAAAATCCCAGAATGCATCCTGCTGCTGTACTGCAGTGTACTGACCATTGTCAACAAAAATCACCTCGTCTTTTGATGCTGGAATATAAATAAGGTCATTCACTACCCCATCACCATTCATATCATTGTTGCACATATAACTGTACCTGCCTGTGTGAGAGCCACTATAGAAGAGCCCGACGGCAGTGGCGAATCGTCTGCCGTGATTAATTGAATAGGTCAGCGCAGCCAGCACTCTGTGAGGCATTACATACGCTGACGAGCGAGACACCTCCTCGTTCGGATCATTGACAGAAGTTGTATTTTTCCAAGTTGAGTAAAGTGATGATCCAACCATATCTGAGACAGCCTTGCAGTCCTGACGTATATACGATACCTCAAGTTTGAGATTACGTACAGGCTCGAGTCTCACCGTTGCGGCAAATGACCAACTGTATCCATATTTTGTGTTGCAGAGCAACATAGCTCCACCAGTCACATTGTCGTACAGCAATGGAGAGTTCTCACCTATCATAGCATCACCCCAGCGATAGTTCAATCTCTGATCGGCTCCGTAGAAACGTATGAAATCCTTATAGTTGCGAAGGTTAAGATTTCTTGCATAAACTGCATTAATATCCTTATTGAAGATTCCTTCCAACGATATGGATGCAGGGAATCCTGCCGGAATGTTCCAGTCTGCCGCAAATGATGTTTTCAGAACCTGTGGCAGTTTGAAATCATCAGCTACGCCGCATAGTGTAGCGCTTTTTACAGGAGCATTGGCATTTGCTTTCATTGGATAGCCCTGGCTTTTGAGATACGCTTTCATATCCTCGGGCGTATGAAGGAAATTACCTGCAAGTCCAGAAAGCACACCATTGTTGTCGTTGCTGACAACTACAGTATTTTGAAGCATATTACTGTAGTTTGGCATATTAGTGAGAAATACCATCGGCACACGTCCTGCGAACAGTCCGGCACCTCCACGCAATACAATGTCGCCATTACCGGTGATGTCCCAGTTGAATCCCACTCTTGGAGAGAGCTGAACGGAGATGTCAGGCCAGCGTCCGCTGTCAATGACAGGAGAATTCCAGTCTTTGGGAACACTCTCTTTCTCTGAGTAGTAATGTCTGGTCCAGTCAAGAGCGCGATATGACAGGTTTGTCTGCAGCGGCTCGTAATATCCTGTAATATCGGCACGCAGACCATATGTGAGCCGCAGTCTCTCGGCAATCTCAGTCTCACTTTGTATGAATGCAGTTCCTTGTCCAAGCGAGCTCTTTGATGCTGAGTCATCGATACCATCGTAACCGTATGTATATCCGAACGCTATTGGTGCCTTGCCACTCTCAAAATCCTCAATTGAGGCGTATTTATAATAGCCTGTTCCATACATCATATAGTTGGTTGCCACTCTCTGAAACTCGTAGCTGACTCCGGCTGTGAGAGTGCTGTGACCGGCAACCCAGCGCAAATGATCACTTACACTGTAGGTATAGGCCTTATTTCCTGTATTAAGTGAGAACAACTCATATCCGGCGCTCATAAACATATCGTTGTCTTTCCATATGTCAATGTGTGGAAAAAGGTCGGAATCTGAACCGCGGCTGTTACCAACCATGGATGTTGTAAGAAGAAGACGGTTGTTCAGACGGCCAAAACGGCTGTTCAACTCTGCCACGACAGACCAGGCGATGTCACGTACGGTGTAGCAGTTATTACGGAAAGCATACGAGTTCTTTGATATTCTGTTTGACGGAGACTTTACTCCCACAGTGCTATTATTGTTCGGGGTAGTCCACTGGCTGTTCTCCGTGTAATTGTATCGGACCATAAGGTTGTGGTTACCAGAGATATTCCAATCCAGACGCGCAAGCAGTTTGCCATTGGTAAGTCCGCCATCTGATAAATCTGTTCCACCAGCCTGATACCCATATTTGGCAAGTGCCGCAGAGAAACGGTCCATATCATTCTGCGTTACGCGGCTTATCATAGCGGCGCCATCGCCAACACCGTCCTCAGAGAGTCTCCACTGTGATATTGGCTCCGGCCTGCGTTCCAACTCTCCATTTACAAAAAAGAAAAGTCTGTCGTGTAGCAAAGGTCCGCCCAAAGATATTCCATATATAGACTTTGCTTCTGTCCGGCTCTCTCCCAAATCTAATCCATAAACCTTGTTTCCACGAAGCCTCTCACTGCTCTGAAATGTATATGCGGATGCCTTGAACGTATTGCTACCAGACTTTGTTACAGCATTGATGCCGCCACCGGTAAAATTGCTCTGGCGTACATCATATGGTGCAATAACAACCTGTACCTCATCCACGGCATCCACAGAGACCGGGCTGCCGCCACCTGGCAGATCGGACGAGAGGCCGAAACTGTTACTGAGACTCGCTCCGTCTATGTTAAGAGTTGTCATTCGCCCGTCACGTCCGGCCATAGAGTTATCAGCTCCACTGTATATTGATAGCCGTGTATAGTCCAGAAGGCTTCTCTCTATTGAAGGAAGCAGTTCCAGACGCTCGTTTTTTATGCTGTATGTCTGCCCGGTCTTCGTCTCATTGAAATGGCTATACTCTGCAGAGATGTCAATGTCCTGAAGCATATTGTCATCAATAATCATCTCAACGTCAAGCACATAATCCTCTCCTAACGACAAACGTATTCCGGAACGAGTGCAGGTCTCGTATCCTACATAGCTGAAGACGGCATCATAAAGTCCCGGTCTGAGACCAGAGATTGAATATACACCATATCTGTTAGTGGTTGTTCCATAACTGCTACCTTGATTGTTGCTGGTGAACTGAATGCTTACACTCTCCAGATACTTGTCTCCACATCTAACACGACCAGTCACTCCAGCAGAGGTGTTCTGAGCAGGAGCAACGACGGTCGCCAGCAAAAACGCTGCTATAAGCAGCAAACGTCTATACACTTTCTATCAATTGATTATGTTATTACTGCGGCAGGTCAACTCTCAAGTGCAGCTCATCAAACTGCACCTGGTCAAGCGGCCCAGGCGCGTCAAGCATGACATCGCGTCCGGAGTTATTCTTCGGGAATGCGATGCAGTCCCGGATGCTGTCAAGACCGGCAAAGATGCTTACAAACCTGTCAAGACCAAAAGCCAGACCTCCGTGAGGTGGCGCGCCATACTTAAATGCGTTCATCAGGAAGCCGAATTTCTCCTGAGCCTGCTCCGGTGTGAAACCCAGCACTTTAAAAATGGTAGCCTGCAACTTACTGTCGTGTATTCTGATTGAGCCTCCGCCAACCTCTATTCCATTGATTACCATATCGTATGCGTTCGCACGTACACTTGCAGGGTCTGTATCGAGCAATGGCACATCCTCTGGTTTGGGACTTGTAAATGGGTGATGCATAGCCATCAGACGATTCTCCTCATCGCTCCACTCATACATCGGGAAATCAATGACCCAAAGACAAGCGAATTTACTCTTGTCACGTAAACCTAGCTGTCGTGCCACCTCAAGGCGAAGCTCAGATAGCTGTTTGCGGGTCTTCATCACGTCATCACCGCTGAGAATCAGAATAAGGTCACCTGCCTCTGCATTAAATGCAGCCTTAACCTGCTGCAGAATCTCCTGACTGTAAAACTTGTCAACGCTTGACTTGACTGTACCGTCGGCCTCAACACGCGCATATACCATACCTTTGGCACCTATCTGTGGACGCTTCACATAATCAGTGAGTTGATCCAGTTGCTTGCGTGTGTATGTGGCAGCGCCTTTGGCGCATATGCCTCCAATGTAGGCTGCGCTGTCAAATACGGCAAAGCCCTGTCCTTTCATAATATCCATCAGCTCAACAAATCTCATATCAAAGCGGAGGTCAGGCTTGTCAGATCCATAGTACTTCATAGCATCCTGCCAGGTCATGCGTTGGAAAGGCGCAGTCAACTCTATTCCTAAGATATTTTTGAACAAATGCTTGGCCATTGCCTCAAAAACCTCCAGGATATCCTCCTGCTCCACAAATGACATCTCACAGTCAATCTGTGTGAACTCCGGCTGACGGTCAGCGCGAAGGTCCTCATCACGGAAGCATTTTGCAATCTGGAAATATCGGTCGAAGCCGGACACCATAAGCAGCTGCTTCAGAATCTGTGGACTCTGTGGGAGTGCATAGAACTGTCCAGGGTTCATTCTTGAAGGAACCACAAAATCCCGTGCTCCCTCTGGAGTCGAGTTAATGAGAATAGGAGTCTCAACTTCCATAAAGTTTCTGTCATCAAGAAACTTACGTATCTCCATCACCATCTTGTGACGAAGCTCGAGATTCTTGCGCACACAATTGCGGCGTAAGTCAAGGTAACGGTATTTCATGCGGATGTCGTCACCTCCATCGCTCTCGTCCTCAATAGTAAATGGTGGTGTGAGAGCAGCATTGATGACATTCAACGCATTGACTGCTATCTCGATATCGCCAGTTTGCATTTTGGGGTTCTTGCTCGAACGCTCCGAGACGATGCCTCTCACTTGAATCACAAACTCACGCCCCAGACGGTTGGCTTGCTCGCAAAGTTCCGCATTTGTCTGCTCATCGAAGACAAGCTGAGTGATACCATACCGGTCACGTATGTCAACGAACGTCATACCGCCCATCTTTCGGGTTCTCTGAACCCATCCTGCCAAGGTTACTTCCTTGCCGCAATCGGAGATTCTAAGCTCTCCGCAAGTCCTGTTTCTATACATATTGTCAGATTGGATACTATTTTCTGCAAAATTAGTGCTTTTCCACTTTATTTGTGTGAAAAACCGGAGCATATATTTTGATTTTGTCCTTTCTTGCGCTAATTTTGCCAATGCGACTGATGCCTGACATCTAACACTTATAGATATGACTAATCTGAAACTAATTGGATTGTTGATCACAGCTGTAAATCTGCTGTGGTCCGTAGTGAACTTCATGTGTTCAAAAAGAGAATTCAAAAGAATCAACAAAACGGTAACCGATCACAAACTATCAGGGGATTCTTTTTATCCTGACAGTGAAGCCCCATATATAAGCAGCTGTGATAAAGCAGATTATAGGTGTATTTTGAAAGGAAGACGTAACAAATTCATCGACTGCGGAATAATTAATGAGCCTGATATTGATTATATGCTTTTGGACAAGCGGAAGATCAACGATATGGAATTCATGAGTACTGTCGGGGAAATACTAGAGAAGAACATAAGCAATCCACATTACTCAGCAATGCAACTTTGCTCAGACACTCATAAGGAACGTTCGGGAGTATTCAGGAAATTCAAAAGGATTACGGGCATGACACCTTCTGAATATATTGATTTCAAGCGTATTGATTTATCAACAAAAGAAATGGAATCCAATCCGGATTTAACTGATGATCAAATCGCCCAGGAATACGGATTCAAATCAACTATTGTGTTTCAGGAAAAGTTCAAAGAATTCCGGCAAGTCAGTACACGGGAATTCCGGAATGAAATAAAAAAACAACTGGCTCAATGATTTAATGTAATGCGTTATTTTTCTACCTTTGCGTTATATAAATAATGTGTAATGCGACACGTGTATGAGGCAAGTATATGGCAGGTTGCTGTTGCTCATTACAACAGCTGTTCTTATAATGGCAGGCTGTTCGCCGGCAGGTGGAAAAGACAAGGAATTCGATGAGAGTTTTCTTTATGGCAAATGGTACTGTTCCCAGATAGGGCTCTATTATGAATTCAACGGAAGCCACACTGGCAAGTATTATGACTCCAACGGTGACGGTAACTCATTTGAATGGACTCTTGACAAAAATGTACTTCAAATCAAGGCCCATGGAGAAAACGTACACGTAATCGCTTTTGAGACTTACATCATCACATCTTTGAATACAAGCACTATGGTGTGCTATGATGAACAGGATCCCGGTGAGACACTAACATTCAGAATCCAATGAAAAAAGCGTTTAAGGGTATATGTATTGCAGTGTTGGCGCTTCTGGCTCTTGCAATCATAGCAACGGGATTTGCCAGCTGGATTCTTTTCAGTAAGTCAGGACTAAAGAAAACCGTGGCGTACGCGATTGAGAACTACTCTCCCTGCAAAATTGACGTAGGAGACATCAGCCTGTCCATACGTAAGACATTTCCCGAAATTGGTCTCAGCATAGACGATGTAGTAATACATAACGTCCCCGGCACGGCACATTCGGACACGATGGCTTACCTTGGAAAACTAACGCTCCAGGTGGATGCCGACGCATATAGATATGAGAATACAGTCAAAGTTCAGAAAATATTCCTGGATGATGCCTTAATTGACATCTTCACAGACGCTGAAGGCAACAGCAATATTGACGTTTTTAAAGACAATGTACGTGAAAAGGCGGAGCGGGCATCCACACTGCCAGACTCTCTGGATACCAGGCTCTCATTTGATTTGAGCAAACTTTCATTAAATAAGGTAAATGCCAGATATACAGACGATGGTAGTAGATCGAACGCATCCGTCAAAAATCTGTCTGTTGATGCTACGGGACATCTCCAGCCATCGCTTGTCGGAAACGCTGATATTGATATTCAATCAGATGGCATTGAGATCTCTGATGGTGACACGTTGATTACCACAGCTAATTGCAAAGGTGTAGGAATAAAGGCAAACGTTTCTCTGCAAAATCATATCGCAGACGGAAATGTAGAGTTGCATATCATATCGGCAGATGCCATTGCCGGAGGCATCAGCGCTGTTATGACAGGACTTGACATTGGTTTTGACGGCAAATGTAATCTTGATGAGGAAAGCATTGATGGAGATATCTCATTGCGCTCTGGTTCAGCAAAAGCAGACGCATCGTCCTTCAGTGCTTTGGCAGAATCACTTGATCTAATGGTAGATGCTGATGGCAAATACTCCTTGAACGACATTATCAACGCTGTCATTAAGGCCAAGACCGGTAAAGTCAGAATAAAGTTGAACGGTGAATCCCCTATTTCCTCAACCATTGACAATATAGGGCTGAGTCTCTCAACGATAACTGATGCCGGAAAGCTGGATGGTAGCGCGGAAATATCGCTGAAGGCAGGCGGAGTAGCATTGAATATGGAAGGCAGCAATCCATTACAGTTCTCATCGAATATGTTTGAGTTGGATATGAACGGCTTTAAAGACGGCAATATAATTAATTGCAATCCAAATATATACTCCGTCAACACCAAATTTTCATATGGGAATGAGACATATATTCCTGAATGGCCGGTCAGACTATTTCTTCCAATTGCGACAGACACCACATTTAGACATTTCAATGTAAGCAAAGGTGACATTTCACTCAATAACCAGGAAATCTCCCTTGGGGCAGACTGCAATCTTGCCGGTAATGGAGATATTGACGCCGATGCATCTGTCTGCTTTGAAAAACTTGATATCGCTACCCTGTTGTCAATGCTACCAGAAAATGTAAAACCTGTTATTGAGGGAATAGTTGCGAATGGACTACTCAGTCTCTATGCCAAAGGAAAAGCCTCTTTGAAAGACGGAAATCTCATATTGGACAATACCATAGCAGATCTCAATGCTGACAAATTCTCCGGAGAGTTAAACGACTCCGTCTCAGCTATTGCGGACAATCTCAGAATATCCATCAGAAAATCCGGCAGATCTACTTTAGAACGCGGCGCATACCTTGCTGATGTAAAAGCGGATAACCTAAAAGCCGGCATTTTATCAAAAACTCCAGTCAGCGCATCATTTAATGGGTTGGACGTGAAAGCGGACCTTGGCCACATTCTTGAAAAAGATGCATTCCGGAGCATAAGTGCCGACATAAAGATGAAAGGTGTCAACGCTGGGATGGATACAATTCTGGCAAGTTTCAGTGAGGCGGGAATCACTGGAAGTTACGCCTTCAAGGCTTCTACAAAAGAACAGGAAGGCCTTGATGCCGTAGTATCTCTGAGTGGTCTGACAACCAGACTCGGGGATGCGTTAAGCGCGCAGGCAGGTATGGTGAATGTAATCGCAAAAGCACGACTTGACACCACAAGACAGGATTTTCTCCTTCGATGGAAACCTGACCTTCAGGTAAGGTTGAATGAAGTGGCTGTTAACCAGCTGTCGGTGCCTCTCTCAGTACCAGAGCTTGACTTTGATTTCTCACTTGGCAAGTTCGATATATCGGAGAGCAAGATTAACTTCGGTAGGTCCAGTTTCTCCATTTCAGGAGACATACGCGATATTGACGCATTCCTTGACCAGGTAGGAGATATGGAGGGCACTCTCGAATTTGAATCGGACTATACAGATATGGACGAGTTGATGGCATTTATCAGCGGATTTGGCCGCGAAGATGCATCAGATGAAACCGACGACAAACCGTTCGCAATGCTTGACAACATCGCTCAAACGACTGATTCTCTGGGTGTAAACAAAAATAATGAAGGACCGGATCCTTTCATTGTCCCCGAGAGAATGAACATCGCGTTGAACACCCATATTAAAGAGATGGATTTCAACCGTCACAGATTCCACGACCTTGGCGGAGACATAACAATTAAAGACGGTACGCTTATTTTACAAGAATTGGGATTCTCATCCGATGCCGCAGAGATGCAGTTGACGGCAATATACAAGACGCCGGAAACTGACGACCTCTATACCGGACTTGATTTCCACCTTCTTAACATAGAGATTGACGAATTGATTGACCTGATACCGTCGGTTGACTCAATCGTACCTATGCTGAAATCATTTGACGGACGCGCACAGTTCCATCTTGCCGCTGAGACGCACCTGAACGGTTATTATATGCCCAAAATGCCTACGTTGATTGGCGCAGCCGCAATTGAAGGCAAAGACCTGAGAGTAATGGACAACGAGGTATTCAATAGCATTAAAAAGAAGCTACTGATGAGTGACAAGGCTGAAAACAAGATTGACAGTCTGTCGGTTGAGCTCCAAGTATTGCGGAATAAGGTTGATTTATACCCATTCCTGGTTCACATGGATCGCTACAGCGCAGTAATCGGAGGACGGCACAATATAAACAAGGCGCTGGACTGCAACTATCACATCTCTATTACCCAGACCCCGTTGCCTATACGTCTTGGAGTAAACATCGCCGGAGCTCTGTCTGACATTGCGGCAAAGCCTATGAGACACATCAAACTTGGCAAATGCCTATACGATAAGACATTCAGCCAAAAGCAGATGAATGCTACTGACGAGAGAATACTTGAGATGAAGTCGGCTATATCAGAGACACTGAAAAGTAACGTCAGGTAACTGGATAATCAGACATTTATCTCCAGACCATCGTACGCGAAATGCATTGAGTCCGGCAACTTTGAGTCGGCTATAGCGTGCAAGCCTATTCTGTGGCTCATATGGATAAACCAAGTATTTTCAGCTTCAACCTTTTCTGCAAAGTGAACAGCCTGAATCACATTCTGATGAGTTGGATGCTCTTTTGTATGAAGCGCGTTTACAATCAAAGTACTTACACCTGAGAGTGTCTGCATTTCCTCCTCAGGAATGCTCTTCATATCGGTAATATAAGCCATTGACCCTATACGAAATCCTACAATAGGCAATTTACCGTGCATCACGCGGATTGGAGTCACGCTGATATCACCCACAGTAAAAGTGACGCCTGGATTAATTTCCCTCAAAATCAAAGTTGGAGTGCCTGGGTATTTGTTCTTTCCAAAACAATACGGAATCCTCTCCATAAGATGTTGAATTACCAAAGGCTCTGCATACACAGGTACATCGTGGGCGGAACAGAACGGACGCAGGTCATCTATCCCGCCTACATGGTCGTAATGCTCGTGTGTGACTATGACCCCATCTATCCTCTCCAACCCACTCCTTATCATCTGCTCACGAAAGTCCGGGCCACAGTCAATCAATATATTGGTAGTATCTGTTTGTACTAATGCAGACGAACGCAGACGTTTGTCCCTCGGATCTTTAGACAAACACGTAGGACATTTGCAAAGCATCTCTGGAACACCGATTGAGGTTCCAGTACCTAAGAACGTAATTCTCATCACTTTATGTAATTGACCTCAGTCCTTAACCTAATATTGAATTCATCGTAAACACTGCCTGTGACAGCATCGGCAAGTGCCTTTACATCAGCTCCGGTCGCGCCTCCAAGATTAACCAGAACCAAAGCCTGGCGATCGTGAACGGCAGCTTTTCCAAGTGCTCTGCCCTTCCATCCGCAACGCTCAATCAGCCAGCCGGCCGGAACCTTGCGCATACCATCTCCGGCAGGATATGAGGGTACACCAGGATATTTCCTTGCAATAGTCTGGAAGAGCTCCTCTGAAATGACAGGATTCATAAAGAAACTACCAGCGTTGCCCAACACCTTGGGATCCGGAAGCTTTGACTGACGTGTTCGCATCACTGCGGTGCGGATATTCGGCAATGTAACGCTGCCAAGTTGCTCCACAGACTCTTTCAGGCTGCCATATCCAATATTCGGCAACGGTTTCCTGCTAAGCCTGTAGGTAACGTACGTAACTATATATTTACCTTTCAGCCCATTCTTGAACACGCTTTCACGATAACCATACCCACACTCATCATTTGCGAACACCCTTGTTGAGCCGTCTGCCACGGAGACTGTCCTGACTTCTGTGATTATGTCCTTAGCCTCCGCGCCGTATGCGCCTATGTTCTGAACAGCGCTCGCCCCTACCTCACCGGGAATTGCCGTAAGGTTCTCAGCACCCCACAATTCTCTTTCAGTACAAAAAGCCACAAAGTCATCCCAGACCACTCCCGAGCCTGCCTGAATCAGCACAGACTCTTCTTCGTCCCCTACTATCTCTATTCCTTTAATGGCTGAGTGAAGCACAGTTCCGTGAAAATCGCTCATAAACAGAAGGTTACTGCCTCCGCCAATTGTCAGAATCGGAGCCTTCGCAATCTTAAGAGCCTTTCGCAACTCCTCCTCGCTCTCGAACTCAATAAGGGTGTCTGCGCACACCTCAATGCCGAATGTATTGCGCCCTGTCATCGGGCATTTGTCAATTACCTTCATAATCCTTGCGAAATTACAGTATCTTTTTGATTTTTCCCAGTTTTTCAGATGGCTTGGGCCTTATTCCATTCTTTTTTCCTAATTTTGCGTTCCATAAAATATATCAAGGTATGATGATTGACAAGATTGATGAGCTCCTTAAAGAGATTGACGGACTTAAGGCACGCAATTCCGAGGAGTTAGAGCAGCTCAGGCTCAAATATCTCAGTAAAAAAGGTATTGTGAATGACCTTATGGCCGATTTCCGCTCAGTTCCTGCCGAGATGAAGAAAGAGGTGGGAATGAAGGTCAATGAACTGAAGACGAAGGCTCAGGACAAGATAAACGAGCTGAAGGCACGCTTTGAGGAGCAGGCTGAGGCTGAGAACAAGCCTGACCTTACCCGTACTGAGTATCCAATCGAGCTCGGCACACGTCATCCGCTTAACATAGTACGCAATGAGATTTTTGAAATATTCTCGCGTCTTGGATTTGTTCTGGCAGACGGTCCTGAGGTTGAGGATGACTGGCATGTCTTCTCGGCAATGAACTTCGCTGAGGATCACCCGGCACGCGATATGCAGGACACATTCTTCGTTGAGTCACATCCTGACATTATTCTCAGGACACACACTTCCTCCGTACAAAGCAGGGTCATGGAGCATACTCAGCCCCCTATCCGTATAATCTGCCCGGGACGTGTCTATCGTAACGAGGCCATCAGCTATCGCGCCCATTGCTTCTTCCATCAGGTTGAGGCGCTATATGTTGATAAGAATGTTAGTTTCGCTGACCTGAAACAGGTGCTTCTATATTTTGCCCAGGAAATGTTCGGACCAGACACAAAGATACGTCTCCGTCCAAGTTATTTCCCGTTCACGGAGCCAAGTGCAGAGATGGACATAAGCTGTAACATCTGCGGAGGCAAGGGCTGTCCTTTCTGCAAAGGAACAGGATGGGTAGAGATTCTTGGCTGCGGTATGGTTCACCCGAATGTGCTTGAGCTTAACGGAATTAACAGCAAGGAATACACAGGCTTCGCACTCGGTATGGGTATCGAGCGTATTACCAACCTGAAATATCAGGTTAAGGATCTTAGAATGTTCTCCGAGAACGACGCACGTTTCTTGCGTGAGTTCGAGGCTGCCAACTGATTTTTCCAAAAGGTACTGATGCGCAAGGCTGAGTTGTACAGCAAATGCATTGAATACTTCAGCCAGGCTATTCCACTGGCAAAGACCGAGCTTGTATATTCATCAGAATACGAGTTGCTAGTGGCTGTAATGCTGTCGGCACAATGTACCGACAAACGGGTTAATCAGGTAACGCCGGAACTTTTCCGCCAGTATCCTACAGTTTCAGATATGGCAAAAGCTGAACCGCAGGATATTTTTCAGTATATCAGCAGCATATCGTATCCCAACTCAAAATCCGTTCATCTTTCTGAAATGGCACGTCAGGTCGTTGGCCGATTCAACGGTGACATACCACATACCATGGAGGAATTGATATCACTGCCAGGAGTGGGGCGCAAGACCGCCAATGTTATGGAGGCAGTAGCGTTTGGGGGACAGGCAATGCCGGTTGATACTCACGTGTTCCGTGTAAGCCATCGTATTGGTCTTGTTCCGGACAGTTGCACCACCCCATTGAGCGTAGAGAAAATACTTGTGAGGTTTTTCCCAAATGATATGCTCTCCACAGCACATCACTGGCTCATTCTTCACGGGCGCTACACGTGTACTTCACGGAATCCAAAATGTAGCTCATGCGGACTTACTGATGTGTGCAGACATTTCAATGAATGTGGTGGAATTATTAATAGAGTTTAATATTAAAGACAATATAACCAGTTCCGTATTTTATTCCTATTTTTGTGGAATATGATTGAAGGAAGCAAACAAACGATAACTTTTTAAATATTTAAAAATGGCAACAATTGACAATTTCAACTTCGCTGGAAAGAAAACTTTCGTACGCGTTGATTTCAACGTTCCTGTTGATGAGCACTTCAACATCACCGACGACACCCGCATTCTGGCAGCTATCCCTACCCTGAAGAAAATCATAGCTGATGGCGGCCGCCTTATCATCGCCTCACACATGGGTCGTCCAAAGAAGAATCCGGATCCTAAGTTCTCTCTCAAATATATTCTGGCACACGTAAGTGAGTGCCTCGGAGTAGATGTCAAGTTTGCAGAGGACTGCGCCAAGGCACAGGATGCCGTAGCTGCCCTTAAGGACGGTGAGGCTCTGTTGCTGGAGAACGTACGCTTCTATGCAGAGGAAGAGGGTAAGCCACGTGGCATTGAGAAGGAGGATCCCGCATACGATGCAGCAAAGAAGGAGCTCAAGGCTGCTCAGAAGGAATTCGCAAAGACCTTGGCGTCATACGCTGATGTATATGTAAACGATGCTTTTGGTACAGCACACCGCAAGCACGCCACAACAGCTGTAATGGCTGATTTCTTTGATGCTGACCATAAGATGTTCGGCTATCTGATGGAGAAAGAGGTAGTTGCAGTTGAGAAGGTTCTTAAGAGTTCAGTCAAGCCTGTAACAGCTATCATCGGCGGGTCAAAGGTATCATCAAAGATCACCATCATTGAGAACCTGCTCCAGAAGGTTGACAACCTTGTAATTATCGGCGGTATGGCCTACACATTCGTTCTGGCAAAGGGCGGCAAGGTTGGTAATTCTCTTTGCGAGCCTGATCAGGTTGACGTAGCTCTCTCAGTTCTGGCTAAGGCCAAGGAACTTGGTGTGAACATCGTTCTTCCTGTTGACTGTCTTGCTGCTGACAAGTTCGACAATGAGGCCAATACTCAGGTGGTTGACAACAACAACGTTCCTGACGGTTGGGAGGGTATGGACATAGGTCCAAAGTCAGCAGCAGATATGGCTGGTGTAATTGAGTCATCAAAGACTATTCTCTGGAATGGCCCTGCAGGCGTATTTGAGTTCAGCAACTTCCAGGCTGGTACAAAGGCCATCGCTACTGCTGTTGCCAATGCCACAGCAAAGAACGGCGCCTTCTCTCTGGTAGGTGGCGGTGACTCTGTAAGCGCTGTCAAGCAGTTTGGTTTCGCTGACAAGGTATCGTACGTATCAACTGGTGGTGGTGCTCTTCTGGAGGCCATCGAGGGCAAGGTACTCCCGGGTATCGCTGCAATCCAGGGCTGATAAACATTCATTACAGATATGGGGCTGCCGTCATCAGTGGCCCCTTTTTTTTTCAATTACCATTATGAGTAAGAAAGAGAATAGCGCGAACAGGCACGAAATGGCACTGAAACTGCTTTTGGGATTGCATCTTGGTGAAGCCCTGCAGTTAATTGGTGCTCAGGCCGCCGAACTGACCGACTGGCAGGTAACATCCGAGCTGGAGAACCTGAATACCGCATACAACTATATGCTCCAGTATTTTGGCCAAGGTGTGCCGGACGCAGGTCGGGAGGCATTGCATCGTCAGCTGATAAGTCGTGCCATTCTCCTCAATGACGATGTCTCGATACTTGCCAGACAATCAACCTCTATGCTGCTTGCAGATCAGGCACGACGTCAGCATCTAAACCATAGCATTGACTACAGTTCGGCAAAGATGGCAATGGAACGCTTTGCCATCAATATACAGAACTTATCTTCAGACAAGATCACTCCCGGTCAGAATCGTCTTCTGGAAGACCACGAGACATTACTGTCAAATATGTTTACCGCAATCTGGATAAGCGGATTGTGGAACAGGGAAACGTTCTCTGCCATAAGCGACATACTTAAATCTGACACTATTCTCACAAATGACAAATGCTTGATAGTAAGTGCGGTCACAATGGCGATATTAGAGCGTTTCGACCCGCAGAAACTACTCCTGTTAGGAAATCTGGGCTCCGATGCCGATGCAAGCATATCGGTACGTGCCATTACGGGCTTTGTCCTCGGAGTATCTAAATACAACAAGATACTGCCCTACTTCACCGAAGTCACTTCATTGATTAAACTGATGTCAGACTCAGTGGAGATCCTTTCCAATATCCAGAGTATTCAACTCGCATTGCTGATGTCACGTGAGACTGACGCCATAGACCGCAAGATGCGCGATGAGATTATTCCGGCTATGCTGAAGAACAATCCCGGAATGAAACCGCCCGTCAACGACGCAAATACCGAAGACATTAATCCAGACTGGGAGAAATGGATGGAGGACTCTGGCATACAGAAACGGCTTATGGAGATGACTGAACTTCAGATGGAGGGAGCAGACATATATATGAGCACTTTCTCCAATCTAAAGAACTACCCCTTCTTCAAGGAACTGTCCGGATGGTTCCGTCCTTTTGACAACAACCAGCCTGACGTAAGACGAACATTCGCGGAAAGCGGCCTGAGCAATACCGCTATCGGGCGCGGATTGCTTTCGTCAGGACTTTTTTGTAACTCTGACAAATATTCATTCTGTCTCACATTCAGTCAGATTCCAGAAATACAACGTCATCAGATACTTGGCCAGATAATGCCTCAGTCCGAAGGTGAGGAGAACTTTGAGAATCCTGTACAAGACAATCCCTCAAAGAAGTATGACCAGAATGCCAGACAGTATGTTCAGGATTTCTACAGGTTTGTGAAACTTTATCCACGGCGTCACGAGTTCTGGGATCCATTCAACTCAGCCACAAACCTTTTCAACATTGACAGCCTGCATCCTCTTATGGATATCCCCCAGTTTGAGCGGACAGTAGCCGAGTTCCTGCTCAAGAAAGGGCATTATGAGGAGGCTGCATCACTCTTTAAGAGATTACTCTCACGCAATGGTCCTGAAAGCACAGACTGGCAGATTTGGCAGAAGACAGGTTTTGCCCTGCAGAAAGATTATTTTTACGGTGAAGCCATTGAGGTATATACGAAAGCTGATATTCTGGAACCTGACAATCTGTGGACATTAAGACACATAGCCATATGCCACCGCGAGTGCGGACATATAGATAAAGCCGTAGAGAACCTTCTGCAGGCCGAGAAACTCTCTCCTGATGATATGCAGTTGCAACTAATCGTTGGCGAGACACTAACCTTGGCAGGACGATACAATGAGGCAATGGCACGGTTTTTCAAGGTTGAATACAGTAAGCCACAATTGCTTCAGGCAAAACGCGATATTGCGTGGTGCGCTTTCTTATGCGGCAAATATGAGCAGTCGCGCAAATACTGGACCATCGTTCTGACTGATACGGCAGATCAGCCTTCGGCACAGGACCTGCTGAACGCTGCTCATCTTGAATGGTGCGCAGACAATACACCTCTGGCTGTAACTCTTTACAACCGTTCAATATTGATAATCGGCAAAGAGAAATTCGACACGATGTTCAACGAAGATGTCCCAATCCTGTTATCGCATAACCTCAATGATACCGATATAATGCTGATGAGAGACCTGCTTGCGTTGGACAAGTAAGTCTCTCATCAGAATTTCCCAAATCGGAGAATCACTCCGACAGGTATTTTTTGCCGTCCAATATGTATATTCCCTGATGTTCTGAAGGATTAATGACATTACCCTTCAGATCATATGACATACCTGATGACATAGTCTCTTTTGGTGCCTTTTCAACATTCAGTGTATTTGACACGAACTGCCAGGTATCAAAATTGATAGCATCCTTACACACAAACAACAGATTTAATTTCAAAAGAGATGTGTTCTTTACAGGAACAGAGATAGTCACAGGCTGAGATGAATCAACATCGCAGGATGCCAATAACCTGCCACTCTCACCGTCAATGCGCATATCAATTGAGCCCTTACCCCATACCCGGAACCTTACGGAATCGGCACTGACCATATAGTCAACACCACTTACCTTAATATAACCTGTTTTTCCTGTAGAGCCGGCGTAATACATATTGCCTGGGGTTGATGCATCGGCCTTGAATTTGACGTTCTTGGTAGCGCAAGTAGTCTCAGCCTGCTGAAGAGCGTATGGATTCAATAAATGAAGCTGGTCTACTCCCTTCCTGGTGGCAGTGCCCTCGCTTATCACAACATTCTGTTCATCAACTTTTATCTTGTCTATTGATAAACTGCGATAATTACCTGAATGGCCATTTTGCTCCTGAAGCATCTGTGAGTGATATATCAGATAATACTCACCGGCATATTTCTGAATGTGGGTGTGATTGTTGTTCCATCCAAATCCCAGATAGTCGCCTTGATTCTTGAAATACATATTCTTATATGTCCAGCTTGAAGCCTTGGCTGGAGTCTTGCTCGTCATATAGCACATACTGCAAGCCGTAGGTTTCTGTCCAGAATATGTCCAGGGAGTATGGTCACTCCAGTCTGTATTATAGGTATAGACATATGTGCCGTTAATATAATTCAACTCGTTCGCCTCGTTGTGAAAAGGAGGGTTCAAAGGAATTGCCGAACCGCTCAGGCTTATCATATCCGATGAGAGTTTGACTATGCTGGGAGTTGACCCGAATCCGCCGTATGACAACCAGCCCACACCATTCTCGTCTATGACAACACCCGGGTCAAAACCATTTGTGATATTGGAGCTCCTAGGGCTGGTCCACGGACCAAGCGGAGATGTAGCCGTCAGCACAGCCACGGCATAACCGCTGTTCAGGAAATAAAGATAGAAATGGGTCTTTCCATCCTTCTCCTCACGTGAGACAATAGTAGGAGCCCAGGAAGTCCCTATCCAAGAGCCACCCTTAACTTTAGTCATATCTATGGTTCCGTGAAAAGTCCAGTTGACCATATCGTCAGTAGAGAACACCGCCAGTGATTTTATCTTACCATACGAGTTCTCGGTACCCGACGGGTTGGCGTCAAACTCCTGCTGGTCATTGCTGCCGTAAACATATAAACGGCCATTATATTCTACAGATGTTGGATCAGCGGCATACCAGAAATCGCATATTGGATTGTGGTTGTTTGTCTGATACTTTGGGTCTTCCTTCGCAAAAAGCGATGACATTCCACCTGCAACCAATAAAACCGCAGTGACTAATGATATATGATGAAATGAATTACTCATGCTAAATAAATATGATTAACGGCGACCACCTCCGAATCCCATACGACGAGGCATCACACCAGCCTCAGAAGGACGCCTCACAGGACTCTCGTTGCCAAACAGGAACGATTTCTCGTACCCGCCACAGTCAATGACAATCTTCTCAAATACCGTTCCAGGCTCTATCGGCCTGATTTTCAAGAAATGCTCGCCCTCCGACTTTGGCATATCGAACTTGACAACACTCTCAACAACGCGAGTGGCCACTGTAGGATAATAAATTGAATAGACATTCTCAGGCTTCTCATTCAGACGCTCGTTGAAGTTAACCTCCTGTTCCTGACCGCCATCAATGCTTACCATAAACCTATGGCCCTCCAGACGGGCGAATGCAAGCGTGGCGTTAAGGGCAAAGCGCACGTCAACACTCTTTACATCCGATGTCAGAGTAAACTTATATGTCAACTCTGCCCCATCAGTCGCCTTGCTGTATGGCTGCAGCGAGATTCCGCTCAAGGTACGGCCCATATATGGAATTACCGTCCAACTGGCATCCTGTGCGTTCTTTGCGCTGAAATAGTGCTCAGCCTCCATCGTCACAACACCGTTCTTCTCGGTAAACTCATAAAGGCCTGGCTTTATGGAATCTGTCTCAAAACGATAAACCGCAGGCTGTGTGTCAGCACGGAAATTATCATTCCACGATGTATAGCCAATGTGTTTCTGTGTCATCATACCATTCCATTTGCCACCTGCTATGTCGGTATTGTATGCGGCATTCAGTACGGCATCGCGCCTGAAGTCACGCTCACACCGCTCAGCCCACTCGTTAGCGGCCGGATTGCCGTCAAGGAACAGTTTGTTGTTCATAGCCTGTGAATAGTACATATCATACACATTGGCAAGAGCCTGCGTAGGGAATAGGATTATCTGCTGATATACATCGCGATACTCAGGATCAAGAGTCATATACTGACGCAGGGCCTCAGCCTCAAGGCGTGCCCACTCGTCCGCAACCTGCTTCCACTCTCCGGACTCCAGATTATATGTAGTCCTGTCAAGCATCTCGGCTGTAACACGGCCGCTGTATTTGCAAAGCAGGTTAAGAATACGGCAAGCCTCCTCTGCCTGATCTTCGCCAAACTGCTGGGCGCAGAAATCGTATGTATGCTCCAAGAGTGTTGACGCAGAGTACTTGAAAGGACTCCAAGCCATATCAAGGAACAACGAGATAGGATACTCCATAGGTTTCAAGTCACCTACATTCAGCACCCATATCTTGTCAACGCCATAGTCGTAGGTAAGCTGCATCTGCTCCCACAGATGCTGGACAGGTGTCACATTCAGCCATTTGGAATTACGTGGAGCGCCAACATAGTCAACGTGATAGTACATACCCCAACCACCCTTGTGCAGACGTTCCTCTGCATTAGGGAGCTTGCGTACATCACCCCAGTTGTCATCGCTGATAAGAATAATCACATCGTCTGGAACACGAAGGCCCTGGTCATAATACAGCTGCACCTCTTTATATAGTGCCCATACCTGCTGGCGTTTCTCAGCCGGTTTGCCGGTCACATCCTTTATAATCTGACGCTGGTCCGCAAACAGGCCCTCCATCATACGGATGTTGTCCTCGTCGGAGCCTGCCAGTGCCGCATCGCCATCACCACGCATACCAATGGTAATAAGGTCCTCGTTGTTCTTTGAACGCTCAATACCCTCGCGGAAAAAGCGCTGAAGCTCTTCCTTGTTCTGAGTATAGTCCCATACACCACCATAAGCCTTCGGATTGCGTGCCCATTCCTGATGATTACGTGCCATAGGCTCGTGATGCGATGTTCCCATAACGATACCCATATCATCGGCAGTCTTGGAGTTCAGAGGATCATCGGCATAAAAAGCCCATCCCCACATAGCAGGCCAAAGGAAATTGCCGCGAAGACGCAGAATAAGCTCAAACACATCGGCATAGAACTCGTGACCGCCCTGGTCTGTGCCGTAATAGTTCTTCACCCAGCTGGTCAGGCACGGAGCCTCGTCATTCAGGAAGATTCCACGATACCTTACAGCAGGCTCGCCTGCGGTATAAGTTCCAGGCTGAATGGAAACATCCTCTTTGTGCTCTATCGGAGTGTCAGCCCAGAAATACCAGGGAGATACGCCAATCTGCTCGCTCAGCTCGTAGATTCCATACACAGTGCCGCGACGGTCACTACCTGCAATGACTAGAGCCTCGGATACACCCTTTACAGGATCCTTTACTACAGTCATTATATACTTCTCTGTCTTTCCCTGAAGCTCCTTCTTGTCAATCTTCTTTGACTTAATAATCTGAGAGATATATTTACTGTCAATGGAGCCAACAATTATCATTCTGGCATCCGTAGGCTCATACTTAACCTCGGCATCATTGCCCGATACAGCCTTGAAGTCCTTCTGAAGTGATTTCAAGGCAATTTGAACAGCAGTATTGTCAGCCTCATCGGCAAGAATCGCCACAGGCTTTCCGTTCTCAATCAGGGTGAAACGGTCTGATGCCAACTCATCATATGATATTCCCTTATTGTCGATAGCCATCAGTTGGGATACTACCAGCAGTACAATCACTGCAAATGAAAAAAGTCTTCTTCTCATATTTGTCAAGTAATGTTTCGTAATATTAATCAATGGGCAAGAGGATTGCCAAGACCTGAGTTCTCGGCATCATTCTCGTCCAGCTTGAAAATCATAAACTGCTGGTTAGACTCAGTGAGCGGCTGCCACTCACCACCATTCGCACCATTCGGGTCGCCATATTTCGCAAAGTTGGACCAAGCAGTCAGCATCTTCTCCGAAAGATCCCAGTCTCCTTTGGTCCAAGGACGCCAGCAGTGCTTCAGAGACTTGAATACGAACCACAGATCCGATGAGTGGAAAGCTCCACGAAGACGGTTGGTAACTTCCGGATGATTGCCATCGTCAGGCAGTGGACGTGCAAACTGATATGCGTATGCCTTGCCACCCATCTCCTCGCGATTAAGACAGAAATCCACAATCTGGCTGCCCATATTGCCTGCATCATTAAGGGTATAACCTATCAGATACGGCACCTGTGCTAGTGAGCCATCCAGACAGGCATCATCAAACGACTCATTCAATACATAACCGTCAATATATGGAGAGATTGGCGAAGCGGTAAGGCAACTGCGCTTGCCGGTAACATTAGTGTACAGAGTTCCAAGAGCATATATCGTCTCCGTTCCGGCAGCTCTCATCTGGCTCAATGTCTTCAGATTGGCCCAGTCTGTAACCTCCTTGGTAGATGCCTCTGCCTCTGCCAGTGTAAGCATTGACTGCTGCGGCATTGCGAACCCCATCATACGGCCAGGAGCAGCCGGAGCCGCAGCCTGCTGTGGACGTGGCTTAACCAGTCCGCTTCCACTCATTATGACAGCCTTGTTGAAGAGTCCTTTGGTAAGAGGAGACGCGCACAGGAACTTTACACTGCGTGAGCCTGCGCTCTGACCGAAAATCATAACATTGTCAGGATCACCGCCAAACTGCGCTATGTTTTTCTGAACCCACTTCATTGCCTCAATCTGGTCCAGGGTACCCCAATTGCCTGTAGCGTGCTCCGGATCCTCTGCCGAGAGCTCAGGATGAGCGAAGAAACCGAAAGGCCCTACACGGTAGTTGAATGATACCAGAACAACATCCTTGGCTGCCCACTCCTGACCGTCAAACTCAGGCTCAGAGCCCCAGCCCTCGCGCATTCCGCCTCCGAAAATCCAGATGGCCACAGGAAGTTTGGCATCAGGATTGCCCGGTTTCTTGGTCCAGACATTCAAATACAGACAGTCCTCACTGTACGGGGCCTCATCTCCATAACCCCACTCCGTTGTATAGCCTCCAGGATAATGCGCACCCTGAAATGGCGGGTGACCGAATGTGTCACAAACCTTTACACCCTCCCAAGGCACAACCGGCTGAGGTGCCCTCCAACGGTTCTGGCCAATTGGAGGCGCGGCGAACGGAATGCCTTTGAACACTGTGACACCTTTGTTGTCGGTTGATACACCTTGTACCTGCCCACCCTCAATAGTAAGGATTGGCTGCTTTGGAGCGGCATTGCCGGCCAACATAGCCAGCATCCCTGCCACTACTACAAATAATCTCTTCATAACTTGAATATTTAATCTTTATGGTTTTTCTGATTAAGCCTGCGAATAACCCGTGCGGGAACACCTGCGGCAAGACAATCCTCAGGAATGTCGTGAGCAACGACAGCTCCCGCGGCTATCACACTACGGTCTCCGATTGTCACACCCGGACAGATAGTGGCGTGTCCGCCTATCCAGCATCGCTCACCTATTCTGACAGGCTTGCAATACTCCCACTCATCCCTCTCGTCCGCATCCAGAGGATGTCCTGCGGTATAGATATGCACACCTGGGGCAATCAATGTCCTGCGTCCGATGGTAACCTTGCCGCCATCAAGTATAACGGCGCCAAAATTGATGAAGACACCCTCATCCGCATAAATGCCGTCACCGTAATCGCAGTAGAACGGCGGCTCCACATAAAAATCAGGAGCACTGTTAGGGAAGAGCGAGCGTGTCACCTCACTCATCTTATCTGTATGATACTCGGTGGTATTCAACATATGCAGCTTTCTCTTTACCTCATCGCGCCAGGCATACATCTCAGGCGTGTGTGCGTCGTATGGCTTGCCTGAGCGCATAAGCTCCAGCTGTTCCTCTATTGTCAGTCTCTTATCCATTTTTCTATTATTTATTCAAGTTTCGCAAGTTGCAAATTACTGTCATTCAAGGGTCATCAGGGCGAAACCCGAATAATACTATCCTAGTATGCCCCCCTCCTACATCCTCCCCTCAGGGGAGGACCCAGCCGGGATCGGCTGGGACTGAAGTCTCGCATTTGCGAAACTTCAGTTATTTACTACAAACTTACAAATCTTGCCCATATCTTGCAACATAGTTTGTAAATTGTTTACTTTGCATAACCAAAATCAGAATATTATGAGAAAAAGCCTTTATTACGTTTTTTCAATTATGGTCTTGCCTTTGTTGCTTGTATCTTGTGACAAAGCCGACATAAGCCAGGGAGAAGACGGGGAGAGAACAGACACACTTAAAATGTCTCAGCTTGTAATTCCACTCACGTTTGACAAATTTCTGGATAAAAGCGATGTGGTAATCTGCGACAAGGACACTTCAGCCATCCTGGTCAGAAACGCGTACCTTCAAAAAACAAATAACAATGACATCATAGACAGCCTCACTTTCATAGCCGCCTGGCTGGCAGAGAAAGAACATCCTTTCTACAGACGTATTCTCAGAACTGAGATTGTAGATGGCGGAGACCTGACAAAGATGTACCTTGGACCTGCCGATGTCTCTGAGTGTCTTCCCGCAGGCACATACGACCTCAGCACAGAGCTGTACTACAACAAGAATGAGAGACCACGCACCAACGACGGCAGTTTCAATGAACTCTATTATATAGATAACGAGACCAATGTCTATCATCCTATTTCCGTATGGACAAGAGGCGGAGACGGAGAGAATGCCGGGGATTACCTCCCCTGCAATTACGATTCACTCGGAGATTACTCACTTGTGGAAGATATGGTTGCCGACAATTTCAGCTTCAATCCCAAGCTCACAACCAAGCTCATCAGGAGGAAACTCTATCTCAACAGCGACACCACGCATCAGAAAATCGGTTTTGAGAGAATTGAAGTGGCGATTGAGGCCGGCTTGAATTTCAAGCTTGACATAGGTACAGAGCACAAACAAGTCAAACTGTTCGGCATCATTCCGTATTACACTATGCTGGAATATCCATATATGAAGGAGTTTGAGTCATCCCTTAGTGTTGACCTGAAAACAGATTTCAAGGCGGTGCTCCAGATGACCTTTGCAAAAGAGAAGGCCGACGATGTTCACCTCGGCTCTTTAAAGGCAGTGGACTATATCTTTATGATTGGCCCTGTTCCCGTACTGATAAGCTGCAATCCCGAGATAGTCTTCGGTTACAATTTCAGGGCAGGAGCCAGTGCCGGTCTGGTAGCTACAGGCAAGATAGACACGGGAATCAAGGCCGGAGCCAGATACAAAGGAAGCTGGGAACCTGTATGGGACTCACATTTTGACAAAGACCTGACTTTCGGATTCCAGCTTGACGGGGAATTGTATAACCTTATGGGAATCTTCCTTAAGGTTCCTGTTTACATAGACCATCTTGCCGGACCATACATAAAGGCGGGCCCGTGCTTTGAGACAAAGATCAATGGACAGGCATCCATCGGCGATGAGAAGCACAACGGTATAACCGGAAGCTCAGACTTCCTGCTGCGCGGTGAGTTCGGTGCTGAGATTAAGTTCCTTAAATGGAGTATTGCCGACTGGAAGACTTATTTTGACTTTATAAAGGTGAATCTGGTTAAATACCCATCCTCCAAGTGAGACTGACAGGTTTATCAATATCCATTATTACTGTTTTTCTGGCGATTGCCGGATGTACAGACAATCTCGTACCAGAGAATAATGGAGACTATGACAAAGGCAGCAAGCCAAAGCTTGCTGTCTTTGTAAATGCATACCAGAAAAACAACGACAAGATGGTTGCAGACATAGTGTCGCGCAACTTTGGTGCCGCTCAGAGCGGCTGTGACAGGACAATTGACATTGATATTGATTTCATCGACATAGACTCCTGCGATATAGCGGTGGCTATGGAAAAGGCCGGCATTGACACCTCCTGCCTCGCCATAATAGCACCACCCTCCTCCACCGATGCCGCAAGAATACTATACATTGCCAGGAACCTCAATAAATATGGCATTCAGAAACCTGTTATCCTGCCATCGTCAACATCTGTCGAGCTACAGAGAGAATACTCTGACCTTGATTTTGTCTGGTTCATTCCGGAATGCGATATCTCACAAGGTGAGATGATGCTTTCCCTGGCGGATTCCATTGGTATGAGAGAGATTGACGTGATTGCCACTGACGATGAGTACGGTCACGGTTTTCTTGATTACATTCCATTTATGACCACTGAATGGGGACTTCAGACAGGGAACCTTGTTACAATACCAGACAATGCTCAGAGAAGCGACCTGGAATCAATCATCTCTGAAATATGCCAAAAGGACAAATCCTGCAAAAGCATCTCTGAAGACAAAATGATTGTTGTAGCGTCTTCCGTTCAGAATCATTACGAAATAATAGATTCCCTGAACTATGTATGGAACCTCAGTGGCAAGAGACAGCACTTCTATTTCACCGATGCCGCATACACATCATCCGCCAAATCGTATAAAAACGCTACCGGTCTTACATTATCGGCCATACCGTCATCAGGATTCAGAGAGTATTTCAAGAATCTTACTGGAAATGAGCCTCTCAATAATGAGGCACAGCTGTACGATGCCATTCTGATGGCTCATTACGCGCTTTTCGCCTCTAAATATGACTACAGGATATCTCCCAATATGGCCCTCAGCCTGTTCAGCCTGTGTACATCCGAGTCGCAATCCTGGAACCCGGAAGGCATCAGGGAGATGCTGCATGACATCAGCCTCTCCATATACAGGGGAATGAACCTTGCAAGTTGTCATTGGGAAGAGGTGGCAAGCAAAAGCCGTAATGTATCGGAAAGCACATACGCATTATGGAGTGCCAAAAACGGGAACGTCACATTGGAGAGATTCGTGGAGGCGGGAAAATACTCACATCGCACAGATAAGAGCGGGTCTGTCATAGACTGGAGTCCTGCCGCCCTTGAGACCGACATAGACCAGGACCTGCGCGACGGTAAAGTGTATGAGGATGGCGGTGAGAACTGGGCGCTGATAGTGGCCGCCTCAGAAGGATGGGACAACTACCGTCATCAGGCTGACGCACTGTATATGTATAAGGTCTTGCGGATGCACGGATACGATGATGACCATATAGTGCTTATTATGAACGATGATCTGGCATACAATAGTCAAAACATATATCCTGGACATATATACAACCAGCCCGATGGTGATGACCTTTATTCAGGCGCAGTGTGCGATTACATAACAAAAGAGCTCTCGCCATCGCTCTTGGGCGACATCATAGCAGGCAACAGTTCAGAGAAATTACCGTATGTGATATCGGCTTCCCGAAAGGACAACATACTCATATACTGGAGCGGACACGGCACTTACAACAACGAGCTTTGCTGGACAGAGAATCTCACAGATACTTACGCCACCATCTCAATAGATGATATCAATTCCTGGATCAATAAGGCCGATGAGGAAGGATTCAACAAAATGATGATGGTCGTAGAGGCCTGCTACAGCGGCGGAATAGCCAGAGGCATAGCACATCCGGGAGTTCTTGTCATGACCGCTGCCGGTGTCAAGGAGAAATCAAAAGCATATGGGACAATATCCAAAGACCTGCATACATATCTGGCCGATGAGTTCAGCCTGAATTTCACAAACAAGATAATAGAGAAGAAAGACATCTCAATACACGATTTATACAGAGAGGTCTATTTCAACACAAAGATGTCTCACATAACCATCTCTGATTATTCGTTCTATGGCAGTCTGTTCAGAAACAAGATGTCAGATTACCTTCCCAAATAATCATAAACAAGAAAGATATGAGCAAAAAGAAAAGAATCGGCCTGATGCTGTCTATGCTGGCAGTCATCGCCACAGGAAAGGCATACGGACAGAACCCGTACCTGCCATTATGGGAGTACATCCCCGACTCCGAGCCCTACGTCTTTGAGGACCCTGACAAGCCTGGAGAGTATCGCGTGTATATATACGGCTCACACGACTCCCTCATCAAGGAGTATTGCGGACGCGAGCAGGTAACCTGGTCCGCGTCAGTAAACGATCTGAGCAACTGGCGCTACGATGGCGTAATCTTCCAATCCATATTGGACCGTGAAGGGAACCTGCTGGACCGTGAGGGCAATGGCGATGTGCTATATGCTCCCGATGTAGTTGAGGTTACCGATGCCAATGGCAAGAAAACGTACTACCTCTACCCTAACAATCAGGCTGGAGGCCGTCAGAATATGGTGGCAAAGTCAGACCGTCCCGACGGTCCTTTCACGGCTTGCAACTGGAGCGAGGACAATCCCCGCACAACTGTGGGCCCTCTGGCATTTGACCCCGGAGTCCTGGTTGATGACGACGGCCGTGTCTATGCCTACTGGGGATTTGAGAAATCGTGGGCAGGAGAGCTGGATCCTACTACTATGGCCACACTCAAGCCCGGAACCCAGGCTGTTGAGGATCTGGTCCCGAACAAATATCAGGACGGCATCTTCCGCTTCTTTGAGGCATCCTCAATACGTAAGATTGAGGACAAGTATGTATTCATATACAGCCGCTGGACAGAAGACGGAGAGTTTGGCCTGAAAGACACCAACTATACCCTGGCCTATGCTTACAGCGACAATCCGCTCGGCCCTTTCATATACGGCGGGACCATAATTGACGGACGTGGACGTGACACAGACCAGAATGGTAATGTTATCTATACGGCAAACCCCACAGGCAACACCCACGGAAGCATTGCCTGCATTAACGGTCAATGGTGGGTATTCTACCACAGGCAGACCGGTACTGATGAATATGCACGTCAGGCAATGGTGGCCCCGATTGACGTGAAAGTGCAGAAAGGCAAAGGCGGCAAGGTTACAATCTCAGAGGGTGAATACACATCCGAGGGCTTTGCCATCAATGGATTGAATCCACTGGACAAGACCGCCGCCGGCATCGCCTGCTACTACACAGGGCCGGAGCCATACTACAACGATTATCCTAAGTTCATCTACTCAGGCTCCTATATGCGCCCTACATATCTTGACCTGAAGTCCTGTGAGGGACCGTTCAACCTGAAGCAACCGTTCACTCCGGTAGTAAACAATACCGCAGGCTCAACCGTTGGCTATAAGTACTTTAACTTCGCCTCGTTAAAGAAGAGCAAGAGTGTGAGCCTGAAGTTTGACCTTGTGCCACAGGGCATTGACGGCAACATAATAATAATGGTTGGCAGCCCATACGAGAGCAAGGGCGGCAAGGTTATCGGAACCCTCAGCCTGAACGGCAAGATGCCACAGCAGATGACGGAGATCAGTACCAGCGTGACTCTCCCGAAGATGAAAGGCAAGCAGCCTCTCTTCTTCAAGTTTGAGTCTGCAACCAAAGATGCGTCAATCTGCGAGATCTACAGCTTCCAGTTCAAGGCGGAATAAGCCCCTCAGAGCCTGATATAAAAAAAAAGCAGAGGATGAGCCACGTTGACTCATCCTCTGCTTTTTATACCAGCCGGAGAATTACTTCAGCATTCCG
The DNA here is from genome assembly GCA_045597985.1 of Bacteroidaceae bacterium. Taxonomy (GTDB): domain Bacteria; phylum Bacteroidota; class Bacteroidia; order Bacteroidales; family Bacteroidaceae; genus Colenecus. Next base: position 33,431 of record JAZLLE010000052.1, read on the forward strand.
AAGATTGTGTTCAGGGTAGAAATGGTGTTAGCAACACCCTGAGTCTTCTCTGTAATACCTGAAAGCGCGCTTGTGGCTGCATTCTTGGCCTTCTTCTGAGCTGCGCCCAGAGCAGCGTTTACGGCGGCATCGGTCAGACCTGACAGGTTGTTGTTGGCAAGAGTACCAAGAGCACCGGTTATGGCATTCGATGTATTGTTGTTGATAAGGTTGTTTGAGCCAAGAATAAGACCGGTGGCGAAATCGGTATAGAAAGCAGACTTGTTGTCAACACCCTTCAGTCCCTGAATGCCATTGGCCAGAGAAACAATGCTCATAATGTTGTTGATGTTCTGCATATCAACCTTGCCATCTTTCTTGTACTGTGAGTAAAGGGTCTTCAGGGCAGCTCCTGATGCCTGTCCGTTGGTTGTTCCAAGTGATGCTACCGTTGATGCGGCATTTGATGCGCCGGTTGAAGACATACCTCCCATTACACCACAAGAGGCAAACATTACGATTACGGCAAGAGCCGCACAAAGCTTTGATAATGATTTCATATTATAAAGTTGTTAAAATTGAAGTCAGTTATATTCTGATGCGAAGATATAAAAAAATCCGTTACATCGCACTTACAATAGTTGGCCAAGGAAAAGACTTACCTCCGCTTCGGTAAACTTACGCATCTTGATGTATTCCGCCGCCGCAGATGCCGAAATATGCCGGATATCGTTGTAGCCGGCATCCTTATGGACAACAATCATTCCACAGATACTGGCCTCAGGTATCATCGCGCAAGAGTCTGTCAGCCTGATACCTATATCGGGAAGCATTGACAGTACATCGCGCTTCAGGCTGTGGTCAGGACAGCAGGCATATCCTATGGCAGGCATTATCACCTTGAGACCTGCAGGAGCCTGGGCAGAGTATCTCTCTCTTATTGAGGCAGATACGGTCTCTGCCAGCGCAACTTTCACAGCGTGCGCCACAAGGTTGTCCGCATCATCCGCCAAGCCATCCACACATATCTCAAACAGACCCAGCTGCGATGTTATTCCCAAACCCTTCTCAGGCAGGAAATCAGCCAATGATGCCTGAGAGCCTCCATCCTGACGGAGCATTGGAAGTATGGCAAGCGCCTCACCGTCCGTGCAGACCAAATCATCACCCTCACTGTTGCAAGGCAGGAACCTTACGCAATAGGTTGCCTTCAGGGCAGGATCTGCGAGAATCTGCTCCGCCTCAGCACGGAAACGATTGTCATCAACAGGTACTCCGCACACTATATTGAAGAGTTTCCAGTCAAACCTGTCTGCAAAGTATGACGCCGGCCTACAGGTCTTCTCAATACCGTCAAACGGTTCTCCCTGCAAATAATCAGATGCTTTATATTCAGGCTTTAAATCATTGCCTGCTAATGAATTCTGCGCGTTTGCCGAAGTGGCGGCACCATTGTTGTAAAGGTCGCGAAGCCGCTCCTGCTCTACCCGCTCCGACTCTATGAACTCCTGCGGAGAGGAGAGATAACGCTTTGCCATTACCGCCGCGGACGATGCGTCAGGCCTGTAGTGCACGTTATCATAAACCGGTACCAGCTTAACTGCCGTATGTATGGCAGATGCGGCCGCTCCTCCTACAAACAAGGGTATGTCCATATTAAGCGATGCCATCCTGCGGCAAAGCTCCTCCATACGCGATAAAGACGGTGTGATAAGGCCACTGACAGCAATTATGTCGGCATTATGCCGCTGTGCCGCCGCTATTATCTCTTCCACCGGCGCCATCACACCCAAGTCAATTATCTGGAAACCACTGCACTGCAGCACCGTTGCCACAATATTCTTGCCTATGTCATGTACATCGCCCTTAACTGTAGCAATCACAACTATCGGACGGTTGCTTCCGGCACTCTCATCGTTGATATAGGGCTGAAGCACAGCCACGGCATCTTTCATTATCTTGGCAGAGCGGACTATCTGAGGCAGGAACATCTTGCCCTGGGCAAACAGCTCACCAACCTTCTCCATTCCTCCTACCAGCGGGCCCTCTATTACCGCAAGAGCGCTGCTCAGCTCCGCAAGACACTCCATAACATCAGCCTGAAGTGTTGAGCTGTCTCCTTTCATAAGAGCGCGTTGCAGACGCTCCTGCGCGCTGAGAGACTCAGATGGCTGTAAATCAACGGCTGAAGCCTCGTTGCCTGCAGTAGCGCTGAGCCTTGCGGCAAGCTCCGTCAGTTTAGCCGTGGCATCCGGATGACGGTCAAAAATCACGTCCTCTATGCGCTGAAGCAGCTCAGGCTCAATATCATCGTATATCTGAAGCATCTGCGGATTCACAATCGCCATATCCAGTCCTGCGGCTATGGCGTGATACAGGAACACCGAATGCATAGCCTCGCGCACGGCATTGTTGCCACGGAATGCGAATGACAGATTGGATACGCCTCCCGATGTCAATGCTCCCGGCAGGTTCTGCTTGATCCAGCGTACGGCCTCAATGAAATCCACGCCAAAACGGGCGTGCTCAGGTATGCCTGTGCCTATTGACAGCACGTTAACGTCAAATATGATATCCGATGGGGCTATTCCGGCCTTCTGTGTGAGCAGGTCGTAGCAACGCCGGCAAATCTCTATCTTGCGCTGGTAAGTCTCAGCCTGCCCCTTCTCATCAAATGCCATCACAACCATCGCGGCTCCGTAAGACTTGATGACGGCAGCCCTGCGCAGGAACTCCTCCTCGCCATCCTTCAGCGATATGGAATTAACTATGCATTTGCCCTGTGCGTTCCTCAGCCCCTCCTCTATAGTCTCAAAATGCGATGAGTCTATCATAACTGCCGCCTTCGCAACCGATGGATCCTGCGCTATATGCCTCAGGAAGACGCGCATCTGCTCTGTGGAGTCCAGCATAGCATCATCCATATTGATATCTATGATGTTAGCCCCACCATCTATCTGTTGCGAAGCTACCTGCATGGCCTCGTCGTACTGGCCGTTCGCTATAAGACGTGCAAACTTGCGTGAGCCCGCCACATTGGTGCGCTCGCCTATGTTGGTGAAACTCACGCTGCGGTCTATGGCGTATGCCTCAAGCCCGCTCACGGTGAGAGGCTCTTCCTTGCAAAGCGGCTTACGTGGCATTATGCCCCTTACAGCATCCGCGACAGCCGCAATATGGGCGGGCGTGGTTCCGCAACATCCTCCCGCAATATTCAGCACTCCCTGCCCTGCCAGTGCCGACATAACCCCGGAGATAACCTCTGGTGTCTCATTGTAGCGGCCTTGCTCATCGGGAATGCCTGCATTTGGATAAAAAATAAGCGGGTGCCGTGAGAACGACGCCACATCCTCCACCAGATGCATCATCTCTCTGGCCCCCAATGCACAGTTGATGCCAAAAGCCGCCAACGATGGCGCATAGCATACTGAGCGGTAGAACGCCTCAAGTGTCTGGCCGGTAAGAGTGCGGCCGCTGCGGTCGCTCACTGTGGCTGATATTACCAGAGGCACAGGATTGCCCAGACTCTCAAGAGCCATAATCACAGCCTTGGCGGTCAGGGCATCAAAACAGGTCTCCAACTGTATGTAGTCAACACCACCGCGAACCAGAGCGTCAATCTGCTCACGCATCACGTCGGTCATTGCCTGAAAATCGTAGTCACGGTGTGCGGGATTGTCCATATCCGGGGCCATAGTAAGCGATTTGCCCGTAGGCCCCATACTGCCAGCCACAAACACCTTGCGACCCGACTCACTTACAGCCTCGCGTGCAATACGGGCCGCATTGAATGCCATGCGTGACGCCAACTCCTCACACCCATACTCATTCTGAACAATTCTATTCGCGCTGAAACTATTGGTCTCAATAATATCGGCGCCAGCCTCAATATACTGCCGGTGTATTTTCTTGATAATCTCCGGATGCGACAGATTCAGACACTCGTGGTTGCCCTTTAGCTCAACACCCTCTGGAGCGCCTTCAAAGCGGTAATCGCACTCACTGAGGCCAAGACTCTGAATCATAGAGCCCATAGCTCCGTCAAGCACCAGAATCCTTTCCCCCAGTTCCTTTCTAAAATCCATCCTATTCATCAATATTTAAAAAACACCTCCCGCATCATCGCCAACGCCAATAGCCAACCGCCAACCGCCTAAAAACACTCCCGCAATATTCCAACCATATTGTCCTGTCTTCCCATAGTATAGAAGTGAACAGCGGGAACGCCATTGCGTATCAGGTCCTTGCACTGCTCCGCGCACCACTGCTGGCCAATAGTGTAGCAGGCCTCGGCATTATCCTTGTGCGCCTCAAGCTCTGATGTAAGCTCGTACGGTATGTCTATGTTGAAAGACTTTGGCAAAGTATCCACCTGACGGGCTGCGGATATAGGCTTCAACCCCGGAACAATAGGCACTGTTATGCCAGCCTCGCGGCACATATCCCTGAAACGGTAGAATGCGCCATTGTCAAAGAACATCTGTGTGATTATGTAGTCCGCGCCGGCATCAACCTTCTTCTTCAGATTGCGTATGTCGGTCTGCAGATTGGCAGCCTCAAAATGCTTCTCTGGGTATGCTCCCACACCAACGCATAGAGGCTTACCGGCATCCGACGATATCTGCTTCACAGCCATAACCAACTCATTTGCATACTGATATCCTCCAGGTGTTGCAGTAAAGCGCTTCTCACCAACAAGGCTGTCTCCTCTAAGCGCTAAAACATTCTCAATGCCAAGAAACAAAAAGTCCTGCACCTGCGTGTTTATCTGATCGGCAGTAGCTCCACCGCAGATTATGTGAGGCACCACATCTATCTTGAACTCAGACTGTATGGCAGCACAAACCGCAGTCTCGCTAATCCTGCGGCGTATAAGATGACGGCTGAATGTTCCGCCAATCTCCGGCTGATAGTCAATCTCATCACGATGGCAGGTAATGTTAATGTATCTTGGCTTGAACTCTATGAACGGTATAATGGACTCAATCAGACTTTGCTTTGTAACACCCTTCAACGGCGGCACAATCTCCAAAGACGGAAAGGGTATGTATGCTGTCTTAAGCAACTCCGAAATTTTCATAATAATACACTTCGATTGAAAATTTTTGCAAAGTTAGTCTATTTCAGCAGGAATACGCCCTCGCTTAACATTAATTATGTACCTTCGCTGTCCAAACAGATTAATTATGCCAAAAAAAGAGAAAGTAAGACAGATGTTCGATAACATAGCGTCGGATTACGATGCCCTGAATCACATCATGTCGCTGAATGTAGATAAGAGCTGGCGCAGACGTGCATTGAAAAAAATCATCACCCCTGGCAAGCCTCAGCAGATTATGGATCTGGCCTGCGGCACCGGCGATTTCTCCATAGCCATAGCCCGTGCCCTGCGCGATGGAGGCCACGTGACGGGTGTTGACCTGTCCGAGGGTATGTTGGCCGTAATGCGTCAGAAAGTGGCAAAAGAGCATCTGGAGCATATAATCAGCATTCAGACCGGCGAGGGCGAGTGCCTGAATTTCCCTGACAACACCTTCGATGCCGTAACCATCGCCTTCGGCATCCGCAACTTTGAGAACCGCGAGCAAGGCCTGTGCGAGGTGCTGCGCGTGCTGAAGCCCGGTGGCTGCATAATTATTCTGGAACTTTCCGAACCATCGAACCCCATAGTACGCTGGTTCTACAACATCTACTTCACCAGACTTATGCCCCTTATAGGCAAGAAAGTCTCCGGCGATGGAGCCGCATACAGCTATCTGCCCGCATCGGTAATCAATTTCCCCAAGAAAGACGAATGGATGCGCACAATGCGTATCTGCGGATTCGCAAATGTCACACACAAGGCCTTCTCGCTGGGTATCTGCAGGATGTACACCGGAACCAAGCAGTAAAAACCCTGAAAACATAATGATTTAAGGTCTTAAGGTTTTAAGGTTTTCGGGCATCGCATTAAGCCGCTCCTTGCGTCTGTAAACAACCCACATTACCATAAGGAACATATCATATAGCGCTATCAGGCCGAAAATGTAGTTGATGTCTAAAGACACGGCATCGTAAACCACATCGCGGATATGGCGGTACACACTTTCGTATCCATCGAATAGAGGGTGATGAAGTGCCTGTACATTCAATATCCAAAAGCAGTGTTAAATTATCACCAACCATACAACAATCACTTTTTTTGCCATATCTTTGCCCTTGATATGAGATACACATCTCTGATACTTAATTTCTAACAACCAAAACATTATTTACGATGGAAAATCAAGAAGTTGAAGAACAGGTAGCGGAACGCTACTGCAATCTGATGAACAATGCCGCATTCAGTTGGATTTTCGGGCGCGAGTGCAACAAGGACCTGCTGATGGCCCTGCTCAACGAGTTCATCCCAGACAAGCGAATCACCGACATCACGCTTATCAAGCAGTGCCACAACTCATTCTCAAAGGAGCTTAAGAGCAGCGTGTTTGATGTGTCGTGCACCACTGACGACGGCTCGTACATTGACGTGGAGGTGCAGGTGTGCCCGCAAGGCTGGTTCGATGACCGCTGCCTGTTCTACTCCACCTATCTCATTCAGAGCCAGATTCCCGCGGGTAAGGATGACTACACGCTGAAGCCCGTGTATGTGGTGTCAATAGACGCGTTCGCCCGCAACCACAGCAAGGAGAACGACGGGCGCACCCTCTACAGCTACTCCCTTCTGGAGGACACCACCCACGAGCTGATGACCGACAGCCTTCACTTCGTGTTCGTGGAGCTGAAGAAATTCGAAAAAAAGTGGCAGGATATTGATAATGACAAAGAAAGGTTTTACTTTTGCCTGAAGCATCTGCACGAGCTTGACGAGCTGCCCCAGGAGTTCACACAAGGAATATGGGCCAAGCTTGCACAGGAGAGCGAGTTCGCCGAGATGCCGTTGGACGTAAAGAAAGAATACATAAGGATTATGACTACAGAGAGGGATAAACAGGCGCAGCTGAACTACGCGCGAAGCCAGGGCTTGGAAGAGGGCCTTGCGAAAGGCTTGGAAGAAGGTCTTGAGGCGGGCCGGACCGAAGGTATTGAGCAAAGCAAGCTTGAGATTGCCCGCAATATGAAGGCCAAGGGCATTGATATGGAAACAATCTGCCAGTGCACCAATCTGACGATGGAGCAGATAGCGGAGCTCTGATATCTTGCTATCAAAGCCCTTGTTTTAAAACCCAAAATGGCTCCAGCCTTACTACGGGCGGGAGCCATTCTCTTATCGGCAAGAAAATCACTGGCGATGTCACGCACAAGATGTCTCATTGGGTATTTGCCGTATGTACACCGGAACTGCGTATTCCGGTCGATACCCGTTCACCAATTCCGGTGATATCCGTTCAGTCCGTTGGTGAACTTCAGCATCGACGGCTATATTAATACTTTTTTCTTAAACTCTCGCCGGAAAGTGTATATTTCAGAGCTTTGTGCACT